>OMJK01000077.1 GCA_900299325.1 Nitrospiraceae bacterium
CAGGATTACGACGAGTTTCTGGAGCGGCTGGCGCCGCACGAGGCGCGCTACCGGCACAACGATACCGGCGAGGACAACGGCGATGCCCATCTCAAGCGGCAGGTGATGGGACGCGAAGTAGTGGTGGCGATCACGGACGGCAAGCTGGATTTCGGGCCCTGGGAACAGATTTTCTACGGTGAATTCGACGGACGCCGGAAGAAGCGCGTGCTGGTCAAAGTGATCGGCGACTGAGGAATGATGAGGTGCAACTGTTGCCGGGCCGGTGCGGGAACTGTCATGATGCTTGCTCCGTCCCGCAATGTTTGGCAACATGAGGCGTGTGCGCTCGGCGGGCGATGCCGCCCGTGCGGCTCACGAAGGATACTGTGATGTTGGCCTGGTCTCGTCCCGATCCGCTTACCAGGGATCTCATTCATTTGATCAATGCGCGTCGCCACGACCACGGCGACACGGATGCCGCGATTGATACGCTACAGGCGTTTCTCGATCAGGGCCGCGAGCACGATCTGCTGACGGTGCTCGCCGCGCTGGACGAAGACATGGCCGAGTGGCTGTTCGATCTCATCGCCGAAGCGACCTGTTCCCTGATTATGGATGGCCCGTCCGACGAGAAGCCGTCCTATGCCGTCATCGCGGCGCTGGAACTGCCGCTGCAAGCCAACCTGTCGGCTCCGCTGGATCTGAAGATCGATCCGATCGCTACGGCGGATCTGCTGCACCGGCATCTCCAGTTGCCGGCCGGCACAATCTTACGGGTCGAGCCGCGATTATTGACGGACTCGACGCTGGAACTGCTGTCGCTTCAGCGGTTGCACGATCATCTGACTCTGCTCGCCGACACGCAGCGCGCGCAGACCGTGGCCGCCCGGCTTCATCCGCCCGTCGAGAATACGGCGTTCCTGCTGTTCGAATTGATCGGCGCATCGGATCCCGGCCTGCCCGATTCGCTGGAGGACCGCCACCGGCGGGCGATCCTGGACGGGCTGACGGCGCAGTGTCCCGATCTGGCGTTATCCTCCGACACGATCGAAGCGCCGGTCTATGCCGCGTACGCGATGTTCGATGCGCAGAATGCGGTCCGGCTGCATCGGTTGGCCGATGAAACGGCGGCGGTGTGGCGTGATCTGGATCCGCTGGTGCGTTCGCGCACGATCGTGCATCTGCACACGCAATGCGGGAACGGGGTCTACATGCCGGTGTGGACCGATCTGTTCGATCCGGAATTGCCGGAGGATCACGGCCCGGTGTGGACGTCGCCCGACGTGTGGGTCTTCACGGCGGATTTGCCCATCGAATGGCCTGGCGAAATGCTCACCAACCGGCTCTTGGCCGAAGGCTGCACGAAGTTCGAAAATCACATCGTCGAAACGCCTGACAATTAGCCTGGGCCTGCCTCTCTCTTTGACGCCGCCGACCGGTCTTTTCTTGCGCTGCATAAATCCCGCGTTTCAGTGATTTTCCGCCCGCGTTGATTTAGTCTGACTCTCGGTAACGCCCATGCCCTCGTCATCTCCATCAGGGTCGCTCACCGCGGCAGCGGTCTCGGTCGCCGGCCTCGCACTGGTGTGGGGATTGGTGTGGGCGCATCTGCCGTCGAAAGAGGAACTCTTGTCGGACGTGCCGCAAGTACGCCCCGCGTCTCCGCCGGTTCCGGCCGAACTGGATCTGACGATTCCGGGCGTCGTGTCCGGGCCGTCTGCCTCGACGGCGCCGCAGAGGGAATCGACACCGCCGAATTTGAGGCAGGCCCGGCAGATTGCGGAGATGAAATGCGACGCGGAGATTCAGCATATCTGTCCGGACCACCTGCCGACCGATGAGTATCGCCGATGTGTGGAGCACCGCGCATCCCAGGTGTCGCCTGCGTGCACGGACTCGGTGCAGCGCCGCATCGTGCGCTGGAAAACAGCGGCCACCTACGAAACGGCCTGCCTCGACGATGTCGTACGGTATTGCCGGGATATTCAGCCGGGCGATGACCAGCTTGTGCAGTGTTTGCAGGACCATGCCCAGTCATTGTCGGACCGCTGCTATCAGTCCCTGCCCAAAGGCACGCTTCACTACACGCCGTAGTCCGGACCGGCCGGTCCAATTCTCAGATTGTCTGTCTGGAAAGAATGTCGGTTGGCAGAACGGTGGATCGCTACGCAGCTTGCCGGTGCAGGCAGGCGCGAAGCGCGTGCGCCATTTCGCCGGCCCGGCGATACCGTTGGGCCGCGTCCTTCTGGAGCGCGCAATCCACGACGTCGATCAATGCCGCGGGCAGGCCCGGCCTCAGCGTTGCGAGCGGGGCGTGCGGAGTGTGGGCGATGGCGTACAGCAGAGCCGGAACGTTTTCCGCGGTGAACGGCGGGCGGCCGAGCAGCAGTTCGTACAGCACAACGCCCAGGGAGAAGATATCGGAACGGCCGTCGACTTTCTTGCCGGAGAGCTGTTCCGGCGACATGTAGGTGGGAGTGCCCAGCACGATGTGGGGATGCGTTTTCGACGACGATGCCATCTTGGCGACGCCGAAATCCATGACCTTCACGCCGTGCTGCTGGGTCACCATGATATTGGCCGGCTTGATGTCGCGGTGGACGACTCCCTGCTGATGGGCGTAGTCGAGCGCGTCGGCGACGGCGGCGAAGGTCGGAATCAGTTGGGCCATCGGCATGAGGTTCGGTTTGCGTGCCCAGTGTTTCAGTGTCGTTCCCTCGAGCATTTCCATCGCCAGGAACACGAGCCCCTGGTCTTCGCCGGCGTCGTAAATCGTGACGATGTTGGGGTGAGACAACCGGCCGGTCGATTCCGCTTCGCGGAAAAACCGCGCCTTCTCCTCGCGCGCCCGGGCCGCATCCTCGATCGTGTCGAGATGCATTGCCTTGATCGCGACGAACCGTTGAATCGTCGGATCCTTGCCGAGATAGACCACGCCCATCGCGCCGCGGCCGAGTTCTTTTAACACCTTGTAGCGGCCCAGCGTTTCCGGAGGTCCGTCGGTCTGGGCGGCCGTGGAGGAGGCCGAAGGCGTGTCGTCATGATGGTAGTCGGCCGTGTCGGCTTGCGAAACAGTGCGTGTCACATGTGCCAGCGTGTGGGCGCGGGATGCGGTGTGGGGGTGCGCAAAGACCCGGCGGAGCGTGTCGCGATGCAGCCACCAGGCGGCCGTGAACCAGGCTGCGGCCGAGACGAGCAGGGCGGTGAATCCGACGGCGTAGGACTGCGGGCCGATGCGATTCATGAGCAGGGGCGCATCGTCGCGCAGGGCCTGATCGGACAGAATCAACGCCAAAACCGATGTCAGAGGAACCAGGATTTTTTGGAAAAATCGAAGTCCCGGTCTGTGGTCCGGCAGGTTCCAGCAGGCCGCCAGCGCGTAGGTCCACCAGAGCAGCGCGCCGGCCGATTCGAACAGAAAGCGGATTGAGTACGGACCGTCGCTATCGGTCGGGGACAGAAACGGCAGCATCTCCGTCAGCGGACCGGCCAGCAGGGCGGCCAGCGCCAGGGCGCCATAACCGAGGATCCAGCGTGCAGCAGTGCTCATGGGTGTTCGGTGGGTTCTGGGTCAGTCTAGCGAATGACCGGAGGGAGTCAACGAATAGCGGGAATTAAGGAAGAGCGAGCGTCAGAGCCTGGCGGCGGCTTCTTTGAGCTTCGGTAGCAGCGAGTCCGGCACATGCAGCGTGCCTTTGCCGACGCCGACTTCGATCTCCGGTTTTGTCACGCCGTGAAAGTCGCTGCCGCCGGTGACCAGGAGGCCCAGCTGCTTTGCCAGGCTGAGATACTCGCGGGTTTGCTGGCGCGAGTGCGTGCTGTAATGCACTTCGATGCCGTCGAGGCCGTCGGCTTTCAGCTGTCGGACGACGTCGAAGAGCCGGTCGCTTGAAGCTCGCACCCAGGTCGGATGGGCCAGGACGGCGAGGCCGTGCGCGTCGTGGATCCAGGCAATGGCGTCGGCCGGACTGGGCAGTTCCCGGTGGACGTAGGCCGGTTTGCCGACAGCGAGAAACCGGTCGAAGGCGTCTCTCGCCGACGTCACCACCTGTTTCTCCATCAGCGCACGCGCGATGTGCGGCCGTCCGACGGCATCGGTGCCGGCCAGCGCGCGCACCTCGTCGTAGTGAATATCGATGCCGAGCGACTGGAGCCGCTCGACGATCTGCGGATTCCGCCGGTGGCGGCTGTCGCGCAAGGCGGCCAGCCGTTCGTTCAGCCGGGCATCCTGCCAGTCCAGACAATAGCCGAGGATGTGGAATTCCGTGTCGCCCTGGCGCGAACTAATTTCGACGCCGGGCACGATTTCGATACCGAGATGCCGGCCAGCGGCGATGGCCTCCGGAATGCCGGACGTGATGTCGTGGTCGGTGATGGCCAGCGCGGTTACGCCGGCCTGCTGCGCCAGGGTCAGGACTTCAGTCGGCGTCAGGCTGCCGTCCGAATGGGTGGTGTGCAGGTGCAGGTCCAGACGGCTCATCGGGAGGCGTCGAAAGCGGGCGGTTTCTGCGCGAGCAACTGCGCGGTGAACGCGCTGCCGGCGCCGTGGCCGCCGTCGTGCTCGCCTTCGTCGTAATGCAGGGTGCGCAACGGGGAGGTCAGCCGCAGCAGTTCGTTGTGGGCCAGGCAGAACTCCCATCGTTTCGGATGGCGATGGTGGAAGTAGTTGTCGATCGTGAAGGTTTCGTAGAGCAGCATGCCGTTCGGCTTCAGCGCGTCGATGAGGGCGGGAAAGAGCGCGCGATGGAGATAGAAGCAGACCACGATTACGTCGTACCGCTCGATGCCGAGATCCGGGTCGTGCGGCGGCGGCAGTTCGAGATCGACCGTGCGTGTGGTGACGGTGGAGAAGTTCCGCTGGCGGGCCGTTGCCGCCAACTGTTCCAGCGCCTCGGTGTCCCGGTCGACGGCCTCAACCTCGTAGCCGTGGGAGGCCAGGAAAAGCGTGTGGCGTCCTCTGCCGGCGGCAACGTCGAGCACGCGGCCTTTGGGCAGGCGTGTAAGCTGCTGCATGACGAACGGAGCCGGGACCGGGTCGGGGTGCTGGAGTTGCTGGGCCATGCGGGTTCGATCCAGGGTCACGCCGACCGATCCGGCCACATGAGCGATCGGCGGCTGAAGTTTGCGTACCCAGAGTTTTGCGCGGTCGATCGGGAACTCGGCAAAGAGCACGGCCAAAATCCGTTCCGCCAGGGTTTCCAGCAGGCAGGAATCCTGGGAGGTGCCGACTTCAACAATCCGTTGAGCGAGCGCGGCGTAATCGACGGTGTGCGAGAGGCTATCTGAACGGCCGGCCGGTTCCAGCTGGCAGTCAACCTCGAGATCGACGGCCAGCGGCTGGGGGCGGGCGCGTTCCTCCAGCGACACACCGCAGCATCCGTGAAATTCCAACCGCTCGATAACGATGCGTTCGGCCATAGCGCATTGTCGAGGAAGGGGTTTCGGACTGTCAAGCAAGGGAGAAGTACGGGTCTGATCCGGAAGGGTCGTTTCGAGAATCCTTGAAGGGGAATCAGATGAACAGAGCTCCAATCTCTCTCCTTGACTGTGTTTTTCACCGGAACCTATAATTACCGACTGTCGCAATTCTAACCGGCTGATTCAGCGGGGAAAATGGCCGAGTTCACGCACTTCAACGAGTCGGGCCGCGCACGCATGGTCGACGTGAGCGCCAAGGCTCAGACGGAACGGGTCGCGACTGCTCAAGCCAAGGTCTATCTCCAGCCGGACACTCTCGAGAAAATTCAGCGGGGCAAAATCGCCAAGGGCGACGTGCTCGCCGTCGCGCAGGTGGCCGGTGTCATGGGGGCCAAGAAGACGCCGGATCTGATCCCCATGTGCCATCCCATTCTGTTGTCGAGCGTCGACATCACCTTCAAAGAAGAGCCGCAGCCGGATTGCGACGGGCGGTGTTCGATCACTGTGACAGCGACGGCCAAAACGACCGGCCAGACAGGAGTCGAGATGGAAGCGATGACCGCCGCGTCCGTGGCGGCCCTGACCATTTACGACATGTGCAAGGCGATCGACCGTGACATGAGCTTCAGCGACGTATGCCTGCTGCTGAAATCCGGCGGCAAGTCCGGAACCTTTCTCCGCAAGTGAGCGACGCATGGTGACGGTTCGGTTGTTCGGTATGACGAAATCGCTGGCGGGGAATCAGTCTGCGCTGTCGTTCGATCTGAGGAACGGGCGGCGGGTGAAAGATCTGGTCGAGCAGGTGCATGCCGGTTATCCCATGATCGGCGAGTTGATTCACAAGAAGAAAATTCTCGTGTCGGTCAATCATGAGATCGCGCACGAGGATACGGAAGTGCGGGACGGGGACGAGATCGCGCTTCTGCCACCTTTTGCAGGCGGGTCACCGATGGAGCAAACGCTGGTCGACGACAGTCAGTTGGTGCGTGTGCAGCGGGAGGATTTTTCTCTCGATGCGGAAATCAGCCGGGTGCGCAGCCGGTCGAAACGGATCGGGGGCATCGCGACCTTTCTCGGCACGGCGCGGGACCGGTCGCGGGGCCGCGACGTGGACGGCATCACCTTCGAGCATTACGAGGGAATGGCCCAGAAGAAACTGCGCGAGATCCGCGAGCGGGCGCTCAAGGAGTTCGACGTCATTGAGGTGCTCATTCTCCACCGGTACGGCGAGATCGGCATCGGCGAAAACATTGTGCTGATCGTCGTCGGCGCCGAACATCGCGCCGAGGCGTTTCGCGCCTGCAAGTGGGCGATCGACGAATTGAAGCAGATCACGCCCATCTGGAAGCTGGAGCATACGCCGGAAGGGGAAGTCTGGGTCGAGGAACATCCATGACGGGTTATGCGTGAGTGGTGAGAGGGGATGTCGCAGGTGCCTGATAGTTCAATCGTTCCGATAGGCGATACGTATCAGCGGCCGCTGCGGAGCCTCCGTCTGTCCGTGACGGACCGGTGCAATCTGCGCTGCGTCTACTGCATGCCGGAAGAAGACTATGTCTGGCTGCCGCGCGAAGATGTGCTGAGTTTCGAAGAGATGGCGACCCTGACCGGCTACTTTGCCGATCTCGGGGTGGATAAAGTCCGGCTCACCGGCGGCGAGCCGCTGTTACGCCGGGACCTGTCGCGCCTCGTGCGGCTGTTGCTCCGGGACCGGCGGATTACCGAGATCGCACTCACAACCAACGGGATTTTGCTGGCAGATCAGGCGCAGGAGCTCTATGACGCCGGACTGCATCGGGTCACGGTCAGTCTCGATACGCTGCGGCCGGAGCGGTTTCGCCAACTGACCAGGCGGGACGAGTTTGCCCGCGTCATCGACGGCATCGAGTCGGTCGGGCGCACGGGGTTTACCGGGCTGAAGCTCGATACCGTCGTGATTCGCGGATTCAACGACGACGAACTGGTGGCGCTGATCGAATTCGCCAAACATTATCGGGCCGAAGTCCGGTTTATCGAATACATGGACGTGGGCGGGGCCAACGACTGGTCGCTGGATAAGGTGTATTCGCGGGTGGCCATCCTGCAGAAACTGGGTGAACATTACGGGTCGATTGAACCGTTGCCGGCCCGGGGGTCGGCGCCGGCGCAGCGGTTTCTTTTGCCGGACGGCGCGACCTTCGGCATTATTCCTTCGACCACGACACCGTTCTGCGCGCACTGCGACCGCAGCCGCGTGACGGCCGACGGGCTCTGGTACCTCTGTTTGTATGCGACCGCCGGCACCGATTTACGCAAGCCGCTCCGGTC
>OMJK01000078.1 GCA_900299325.1 Nitrospiraceae bacterium
ACCGTGCCGAAAGGCACGCTCGTGATCGAAGCGGCGCGCCGGGTCGGCGTGATGATCCCGCACTTCTGTTATCACCCGAAACTCAAACCCGACGCCAACTGCCGCATGTGCTTGGTCGAAGTCGAAAAGATGCCCAAGCTCCAGACGGCCTGCAGCACGCCGGTGGCGGACGGCATGAGCGTGCGGACCGCCACGACGGTCGTCAACGACGCCCACAAGTCGGTATTGGAATTCATCCTCGCCAACCATCCGCTGGACTGCCCGGTCTGCGACCAGGGCGGGCGCTGCGACCTGCAGGACTTCTCACATCAATACACCGCCACCGGCAGCCGGTTCGCGGAAACCAAGCGGATCTTCCAGAAGGAATATTTCAGCCCGCTCATCGAAACGCAGATGAACCGGTGCGTGCAGTGCCTGCGCTGCGTCCGCTATTGCGACGAAGTGATGGACGTGAAGGCACTGGCCCCGATCGGACGCGGGACGATGACCGAGATCAAGCATTTCGGGCCCCATCCGCTGGACTGCGAATTCTGCGGCGGTTGTGTCCAGATCTGCCCGGTCGGCGCGATCACGAGCCGATTGTCGATGTACGAATACCGGCCCTGGATGCTCAAGCGGGCCGACACCGTGTGCACGTTCTGCGGCGACGGCTGCCAGATCACCGTGCAGACTAAAAATCATGAACTGATCGAGGTCAATTCCGCGCACGGCGCCGGCCGCAACAACGGCGATCTCTGCGCGCGCGGGTTTTTCGGATTCCACGCGACGGCGCATCCCGACCGGCTCACCCATCCGCTCGTGCGCCGGAACGGGCAACTCGTACAGGCCACGTGGGAAGACGCGCTCGAGTACGTGGCGCACGAGGCCAGCCGCATCAAGCTCGCCCATGGCGGCGCGGCATTCGGCGGGTTGATCACCAGCCGGTGCACGAACGAAGAACTGTATCTGTTCCAAAAGTTCATGCGCCTGACCGTCGGCACCAACAACATCGACAGCAGCGCCCGCTACGGACACGTGAACGGCGTGCAGGCCCTGCGCCGGGTGCAAGGCACCCACCGGTGGACCGTGACGTTCGACGACCTCGTCGCCGCCGACGTCCTGCTCGTGGTCGGCACCAATGTCACGGAAACGAATCCGATCACCGGCCTGAAGGTCAAAGAGGCCGTGAAGAAGCGCGGCGCCCAGCTGGTGACGATGGAGTCTCTGAAGCCGGCTATCGGCACGATCAGCAACATCGCCAACCTCGCGCACCGCCATCTCGGTATCCCGTCGGCGCATCTGGCCGACGGCGTGATCGGCCTGGCCAAAGCCATCGTGGAGCAGAACCTCGTGCCCGGCCACATCGCGCAGCAGTGGCCCGCCTTCGTCGCGACGATGCAGCAGACGCTGGGAGCGGTCGCGTGGCCGCAGATTCAGTCCGCCACGGGCCTGTCCGCCGACTCGTTTCAGCAGGCGGCGAAACTGCTGGCCGGCGGCCGGCGCGTGGTCGTGCTGGCGGGACAGGACCTGTTGCGTACGCCGCGCGGATACCGCGCCGCCGTCAATCTGCTCGATATGCTGTTGCTGCTCGGCAAACTCGACCAGCCGGGCTGCGGCCTGGCGCCGCTGGCGGAAGAAAACAACGATCAAGGCGCCGTCGAGATGGGCGCGCTGGCTGAATTGCTGCCAGGCCCCTGTGATCTGAACGACCGGACAGGGCGCACGCGGATCGCGGGACTGTGGAAAGAAGATGCGCCGGCCGGCAACGGCACCTCGCTCACCGGCATGCTCGAGCAGGCCGGCGCCGGCTCGCTCAAAGCCATGTTTATCGTCGGCGAAAATCCCGTGGCCAGCTTACCGGCATCGGTCCGCGCGCAGGAGTCGTTGCGCAAACTTGAATTGCTGGTGTGCCAGGAGCTGTATCTGACGGAAACCGCCGCCCTGGCCCACGTGGTCCTGCCGGCCTCATCCTACATCGAGAAGGACGGCACCTTCACCAACACCGAAGGACACGTTCAGACCGTGCGCTACGCGCTCGAACCGGTCGGCGAATCGCGCCCGGACTGGGAAGTCTTCTCGGCTCTGTCGATGTTGATGGGCATTCCCCTGGAGTACGGCGAGAGCAAAGAGCTGCTGAAAGAAATCCGCAGTCTGATCCCCGACTACGGCTCGTTGGGGCCGGCGCCGCTGCCGCCGAAAGTCAGCCGCCCGGTTGTTGATCGATACCTGACGGAGGGCTATGCGAGCGATGTGGCCGCACGGTACCAGGTCGCGCAGACCACGCCGCAGCAACAGGGTACGATCCGGCTGGAACTCGTTCAGAGCCTGTTCCATTCCGGCAAGCTGTCGACCCGCTCCAAGGGACTCGTGCAACTGGAGGGCCGCCCCTCCCTGCGCCTCAATCCGGTAGACGCCGCCCGGCTCGGCCTGGCGGATGGCGATCGTGTCCGCCTCGCGAACACCCGCGGGGACGCCACGGCCGAGGTGAAGGTAGTTGAACGGGTTCCCGACGGAGTGGCCTGGTTCCCCGACCATTTCGGGCAAGAGGTTGCGCGCGTATTCGAGTGCGTCATTGATCCTGAGACGAAGGTCCCGTACATCCGGGGTGCCTCGGTATCGGTGACGAAGGTATAATTCGGCGCCGTATGAAACCGGACCGTTAATCGAGGAGTGTCATCGTGGCTGAAATAGGATTGCGTCTCGCCGTGTCGCTGGCCCAGATCGCTGCGGTCATGGGCATCGTCATGTTGACCGTCATGATTCTCACCCTGGCCGAGCGGAAGGTGCTCGGCTGGATGCAGGACCGGATGGGCCCGATGGAAGTCGGCCCCTACGGGATCCTGCAGCCGATCGCCGACGGCCTGAAGCTCTTCTTCAAAGAAGACATCGTCCCGGCTGGCGCGAACAAATTCATGTTCAGTCTGGCGCCGATCCTGGCGATGGTGCCGGCCCTGATCGGATTCGCTGTCGTCCCGTTCGGTCCCGACCAATCCCTGACCGTCTTCGGAATCACGGTGAAACCCTTCGTCATCAGCGACATCAACATCGGCATTCTCTACATTCTGGCCTTCGCGTCGATCGGCGCCTACGGCATCATCCTCGGCGGCTGGGCGTCGAACAGCAAATACTCGCTGCTCGGCGGGCTGCGGTCGGCCGCGCAGGTCATCAGCTACGAGTTGAACGTCGGGCTGGCCATCGTCGGCGTCCTCATCATGGCGGGCTCGCTGAGTCTGGTGAAAATCACCGAAGCGCAGGCCGGCGGATTCTGGCACTGGTTCGTCTTCGCCTTTCCCGCCCCGCAAATCTTCGCCTTCGTCGTGTATGTGATCTCCGCCGTCGCGGAAACCAACCGCGTGCCCTTCGACTTGCCGGAAGCGGAGAGCGAACTCGTCGCCGGATTCTTCACCGAGTACAGCGGCATGCGCTTCGCCTTCTTCTTCATCGCCGAATACGCGAACATGGTATTGGTCTCGTGCGTTTCGGCGGCGCTGTTCCTGGGCGGTTGGAACTCCCCCTGGCCCGGCACGATTCCACAATATCTCGGCATGCCGCAGTTCGCCTGGGTGGAAGGCGTCGCCATGTTTACGATCAAAGTCTATGTCTTCCTGTTCCTGTTCTTCTGGCTCCGGGCGACACTCCCACGGCTGCGGTACGACCAGCTGATGCGGTTCGGCTGGAAGGTCATGCTGCCCATCGCCCTGGGCAACATTGTCGTGACATCGATTGCGGTTTTTTTGTTTCAACAGGCGAAATAGTCTTTCGGCGCTATGGCACAGGCGACTTCACAACGGCTCGGCTTCACGGACTGGCTGAAGACCATCACGTTCTACGAGATTCTCGTGGGCATGAAGGCCACGCTTTCGCACCTGCTCCGCTACAAGCCGATCACACTGCAGTATCCCCACGAGAAACGGACGCTGCCGGACAACTATCGCGGCATGCTGGCGCTCCTGCGCTACGACGACGGGACGGAGAAATGCGTGGGCTGCGACTTATGCGAGGCCGCCTGTCCGTCGCGCGTCATCCGCGTGGTCAGCGCCGAAGTGCCGGGCGAGCCGACCAAGCGGTACTCGAAAGAGTATTACATGGACATGACCCGCTGCCTGTTCTGCGGCATGTGCGTCGATGCCTGCCCCGTGGACGCGCTGGGCATGACCCGAGAATTCGAGTGGGCCGTCTACGATAAGCGGCAGCTCCATTTGAACAAGCAGCAGCTTCTGGCGATCGGCGACCGGTCGTTCCCCGTCCGCGAGAAGCGGCTGGAGTTGCAACACCCGAACGTGGCGTTCTTCAACGTCGCGTTCAAGCACGTGCCGCCGAAATCCGTGTAACCGTTTCACCCCTGCTCGTCCGTGTCGTGGCGAGGAGGCTCCGCCGGTGCGATTCGGCCGGCCCGACTGTGAGGACTGCGTGGAGTTGCTGTTCTTCGGCTATTTCGCCGCTTTCATCGCGCTGACCGCCGTCCTGGTGGTCGCGCTCAAAAACCCCATTTATAGCGCCCTCTCGCTCCTCATCATGTTTTTCCACGTGGCAGGACTGTATGTGACCCTGCATGCCGAGTTTCTGGCCGCCGTGCAGATCATCGTCTATGCCGGCGCAATTCTGGTGCTCTACCTGTTCGTGGTCATGCTCCTCAATCTCAAACGGGACGACCGCTACCACACCCAATGGCGCGTGGCGGCGTTCGTCGGCCTTCCGCTGGCTGTCGAGTTTCTGGTGCTGGTCATGGGTGCGCGCGCGATGGCCCGGCCGGCTCCGGC
>OMJK01000079.1 GCA_900299325.1 Nitrospiraceae bacterium
AGTGCCAGTGCCTGTCGCGCCTGGCCCGCACCGCCGAAGGACTCGCCGAGCGCGCCGCGCATCTGCTGGCTTCGCGCGGGGTGTCCGCCGACACGTTGACCACCCTGCGGGCCGATGCCCGCACGGCCGTACCGCGGCCGGCGCTCCGCCTGTTGGAAGAGCGCTGGGAGCAGGATCAGATTTCCGCCGAGGACTACCAGAACCACCGGCTGGCGATTGAGCTGCAGACGCAGCTGCGCTTCGCCGAACGTTTGAGAAAGCGGCTGGCGATTGCCGAACGGGAACGGCAGACGTCCGACATCACGACCCTGTTGGACCACGAGATCGGCCACATCTGGGGCATTCCCGCCGGCACGCTGGCGGCCCGAAAGCTCAAGTTTATGACGCACTACCTGACGGCATTGCACACCAGACTGTCCGGCACGCCGCTCTCGCCGGTGCAGACACCGCCTCTCAGCCTGTGGCAGGACACACTGGCCGTGCTGGCCGCCACACCGCTGGAACGCTCCATCGCCGTGTACGACGGGCTGGAAAAAACCGAGCAGGCGCTGATCGAAAAACTCACCGCCTACACGCTGCTCGCGCTGCCCGAGGACATCGAAGTCAAGTTCTGGAACTCGCTCGTCTACGGCGCCACCTCGAACGCCGTGCATACGGAAGACCGCCGCAATCTGTTCGGCCTGCAGCGGTTCGCCTCGCTCCAGGCCGATCAGGACACCGGTCCCGAGGCGCTCGACGACGAACTGCTGCGGCGCACTGCGCCAAAGCCGAAAGCCGATCCCGCCGCCCTGGAAGGGCCAGCAGACCAGAAACCCGAGCTGACCGAACTGCAGAAACAGATCCTGGCCAACTTCATCGGCGAAGACATCAGCGGCGGCCGGGCCTCGGACAAGTGGTAAACAGCGTTCCGGCTTGCGCTTCGTTCTCCATCCGCTATAATACGTCCATCAGTATGCGCACTTGTTCGACACTCATTTTCGCCGTCCTGTTGTCCCTCGGCTCGTTCGTCTCCGCCGGCTGGGCGGGCGGCATGCTGGAGATCGCCGAACTGCTGGCCCATCCGGAGCAGTACGATCATCAGGACGTCGTCGTCACCGGCAAAGTCACCAACGTGCAACTCGCCACCAACCGCCAGGGGCAGCCGGCCTACGGCTTTCTGCTCCAGGACCAGGCCGGCACGCTGAAAGTCGTCAGCCTGGGCCAGGTCGAAGTGCGCGAAGGCGATCAGGTGATTGTGGAAGGCGTCTTCAGCCGGCTCCGGCAGGCCGGCCGCACGATCGTCTACAACGAAATCAAAGCGCTCTCCGTGAAGCCGCTCAGCCGGCTCAATCCTGACCTCGTCGGCTAATCAGTCGCTCTCCCTGTTGCTTTTTCTTGCCAACCCGTGAAGAATCTGCCCATGCCGCTTCGCATCACGCGTCCCACTTCGACAGGCTCAGGGCACGCCCATCACCCATCACTCGTCACTCGTCACTCGTGGGCGCTGCTTCTACCGGTACTCCTGTTCACTGCCTGCGCCGGCCCGGCGCAGGTCGGGCAGTATCCGAACCAGCAGCGCATGATCGGCAAATCGAAAGACACGCTGGTGGCCTGCGCCGGCGCCCCGAAGAAAATCCAGCCCTGGGAGGGCGCGGTCCTGTTCCGCTACTACCGCGAAGCGCCGATCCTCGAAGAATCCGAACCGGTCGGCAAGAGCAGCTTCGCCACCATGCGCCACGGCTGCTGGGCCACGGCGGTCGTCGAAGGCGACCGCGTCACCGACGTGGTCTATCAGTTCGTCCCGCCCACCATCGACGCCTCGAACGATTGCGAGGCGATTTTCGATTCCTGCGCGCCGTAGTCGTCCCTTCAACTTTCGTCTAGCCGACTCCTGCAAATCGTGTTAGTCCTATGCCATGACACGGTTTGGACGTCGCATTGCCATCGGGACAACGCTCGCGCTGTGGTGCGTCATCGGCCCGGCAACGGAGTCGTTCGCGCTGGAGAAGTACGGGCGGCCGCTGCCGTCCCTAGACGATGCGGATAAAGACACGGACGCCGCCGAAGAGAGCCTGTTCGCCGGTTATTTTCTCACCGCCGCGTTCGTGCACAATCCCACGTTCGCCGCGCGGCCGGACAATACCGGCCTCGTCGGTCTGCGCCACATGGCGCACTTCGAAACGGACCTGTACAAGCAGTACCTCACCTTCTACACCGACCAGAACTTTTTTTCGGACCGGGAAAAAAGCTGGATCACGCTGAGCGAATGGGACGGCACCTACGCCTTTACCGGCGTCATCGATCACTTCGGCTGGCGGCTGCAATACGAACGCGACGCCCCGCTCGACCGGAGCGGCCTCGTGCAGGCCTACGCCGACGGCCTCGTCACCGCAAAATTTCAGGCCGTGCAGGACCTGCCGGCCTGGCGCCGCTGGTTTCCGGAACAGAACCTCACCGCCTACGCCGGCGGCGGCTGGCTGTTCCACAACAGCAGCTACTTCGCCCGGCCCGATAACACCGGCCGCGCGCTCTTCCGCTACGTGGCCCACGCCGACCTGGACCTCTACAAAAACAAAATCGTCCTCTACGGCGATACCAACTTTTTCACCGACCGGGAAAACAGCAACCAGCTGAAGCCGTCCGAACTCGACTGGATCGTGGGGTTGGCGCTGCGCTGGCAGGACATGGAGCTGGCCGTCTATCGCGAACAGGACCAGCCGCTGGACCGGGCCGGCCTGGTGCAGAAGTACGTGGCCGTGCAGCTCCGCTATTCGTTCGATGTGTCGAAGCAGGATTTGGGATTGGGAAAGAAGAAGACGACGTCGCCGTAAATTTTCACCGATTTCGTCGAGTCCCCTCCATTATATAGGGAGGGAACCGGGGAGGTAGACGTGCCCGCGAGTTCTACCCCACCTGACCTCCCCTGACAAAGGGGAGGAAAACGATCAGCGCGGCAACTTCAAGAGTCTGATCATCAGCCAGTCCGCCGCGCGATCCGGCAACAGCTTGACCATCAGCGCGCGCAGCTTCGCATCGAACCCGACCAGATAGCGCGTCTTCGGCCGGGGCGCGGTGAGCGCATGCTCCACCGCGCGCACCACCGCATCGGGCGGCACCGCCCGCGCCGCCGCCTTCGTAAACGCCTCCTTCACGCCCACAACCGCGCCGGCATAGAGCTGCGTCAGATCCGCCGGCGAGGTCGCTTCCAGATCGGCTGTGCGCCGGCTCGATTTGTCCCAGATCGGCGTGGCGATCGCGCCCGGCTCGACAATCGACACATGAATCCCCCACGACCGCACCTCCAGCCGCAGCGCATCGGTGATCGCTTCCAGCGCGTGCTTGGAGGCGGAGTACGGCCCGATAAAGGGCGTGGCCGCGCGGCCAGCGATCGATCCCATGTTCACGATGCGTCCCCGCCCCTGCCGGATCAACGGAAGAAAGGCCTGCGTCACCGCAACCTGGCCGAGCACATTCACCTCGAACTGCCTGCGCCAGTCCGCCATCGGCACCGCTTCCAGCGGGCCGGCGACCGCAATGCCCGCGTTGTTCACCAGACCGGATAACCCGAACACCCCGACCCGTTCCTGCACCACCGCGCTCGCCTGCCGGATCGACGCCGCATCCGTCACATCGAGCAACAGCGGTATCAATCCTGATGGCGCCTGCCGTTTCAACGCCTCGCCATCCTGCGCGCGCCGGACACCGGCAAAGACCGTGAACCCGCGGCGGGCAAAATGGACTGCGCAGGCCGCGCCGATCCCCGTCGACGCACCGGTGATGACGAGAGTCCGCCCCTCGCCCGTCGTAATGTTCGTTCCAACTCCATGCATCGCGTCCGAGAATAGCAGATTTTTCTGTGATCCGTCCCGTGCGTGAGATGGAGAACACGGGATCGGAAAAAATTGTAGATCGGTAGGGATTAAACAAGACGCCGCTTTAACAATGCTCGTCAACATTCTGCTCATCCAATAACCTTCCTTCGCTTCAGACCGTCGAGCCGGCCCGCGCGATCTCCTCTCAACCTTCTTTCGCCCATCACCCATTTCATCCCCTCCTTTGTAAGGAGGGGCACGGGGAGGTAGAGCTCCGCGGCTCTACCCCACCTCACCTCCCCTTATAAAAGGGGAGGAAAAGAAATACCCCTTCCCTACTTTATGTGAATCCGTTCTGATTCAGAGACGGATTCTTCTGGATTCGCCCCTGGCCTCCTCCACATCTGAAACGGCTTGCGCACGATCTCACCTCTCTCAATCCATCTCGTCGGCATTGTTGAGCTTTTTTGACTCGGCTCGAACGGAGCTCGAGCCCGAAAAGAATGGCCTACAGCTTGCTACGTAGTTCCCCGACAAGGCCGATCCAAGCGGAGATGGGCACGATCAGAGCCGAATGTACCGAGTCCAAATAAATCGCCGGTCTCATCGTGCATGAAAGGAGTCCATCATGGATTTCGCCATACTGCTGATCCTCACCAACACGCTGATGGCGGTCTTGATCTATGTCATCGTGAAACTGATCTGGCAGGACTGAACGGAGTGTACAAGCGAATGCTGTCAGTCTGTTCAAAAAGATTGTCCGGCAAGGCCGCAGCAAGCGAGGAAGCGAAGCGTACTCCGTTCCGTACGTTGAGCTTCAGAGCGAG
>OMJK01000080.1 GCA_900299325.1 Nitrospiraceae bacterium
GATACACCCATCTTGTTCGCCGTATTGCGTCCCAGATGTTCGTCGGGGAAGAAGAGGATCTTTTCGCGGCGCGCCCAGGCCCACTCGATCACGGCTTTGGCGTTGGACGAGGTGCAGGTAATCCCGCCGTGTTCGCCACAGAACGCCTTGAGCACGGCCGCGGAGTTCACATAGACCGCCGGCAGCACCGTCTCCTCGACCGGAAGAATCCGGCCGAGCGCTTCCCAACATTCATCGACCTGCTCGATCGCCGCCATGTCGGCCATCGAACAACCGGCGGCCATGTCGGGCAGAATCACGGTTTGATTCGACCGGCTGAGGATATCGGCCGTCTCGGCCATGAAATGGACACCACAGAAGATGATGTGCGGCCGTTCGGACCGTTCGGCCGCCAGCTTCGACAGTTGAAGGGAGTCGCCACGGAAGTCGGCATGCTCGATGACCTCATCCCGCTGATAATTATGCCCCAGCACCATGACCCGCTCGCCCAACGCCCGCTTGGCGTCAGCAGTCCGGCGAAAGAGTTCCGCCGGCGGCACCGCCTGATAGTCGGCAATCGGTCTGGGTTCTGCGGCAGTCTGAAGCATGGGTTCAACTCGCGAAAAATGAAGGGTCATTCTACGACAGCCATCCGTGACAATCAATCAAGCCCCCTAGGGAAAGAAGCCCCAGCAGGCCGATAGCCCCATGGATGGTAGCGTGATGGGGCTATTAGCCGATTGACAAGAGTCGGAACCTGACGATACGATCACCCCTCGCTAGGGGAGCCTGACGGCTGAGAGTCCGAGCGATCGGACGACCCTCACAACCTGACCTGGGTAATACCAGCGTAGGGAAGCCGGACTCATCGGTCTTCGTGAGCACTCAGCCGCACCTCTGGCAACAGAGAGGCGGCTTTTTTATTGCGCCCGCAGATCATGTCCGAGCGAAAGGACCCGACATGGGCGACCATATGACGAACGGTTCAACAAACGGGAACGGTACTGGCCACGGCGTCCCGACGTCGCCGCTCAGCACGACCCCCTTCCCCGCTTCGCGCAAGGTGTATGCCGGCGGCGCTCACCCGGGCGTCCGCGTGCCTATGCGCGAGATCAGTCTGACGCCGACCAAAGCGATGAACGGCGGCGCTGTCACGCCCAACGAACCCATCACCGTCTACGACACGTCCGGTCCCTACACCGACCCGTCTATCACGATCGACGTCCGCACCGGGCTGTCGCCGCTGCGCCGTCAGTGGGTGCTCGACCGGCAGGATATCGAAGAACTCCCGGCGGTGACGTCGATGTACGGCCGGATGCGCGCTGCCGATCCGAAGCTGGCCGAACTGCGCTTCCAGCATATTCGCAAGCCCCTGCGCGCCAAGCCCGGCCGGAACGTCACACAGCTGCACTACGCGCGCAAAGGCATCGTCACGCCGGAAATGGAATTCATCGCGATCCGCGAAAATCAGTCGCGCGAAGTCGCCCGCGAACTGGCCTCGCGCAACGGCCACGGCGGCGGCGTGGCGCAGCATCCCGGCTTCGCCTGGGGCGCCAGCATTCCGAAGATGATCACACCCGAATTTGTGCGCGAGGAAGTGGCCCGCGGCCGCGCGATTATCCCCTCGAACATCAACCATCCCGAAAGCGAGCCGATGATCATCGGCCGCAACTTCCTGGTGAAAATCAACGCCAACATCGGTAACTCGGCCGTCGCCTCGTCGATCGAAGAAGAAGTCGAGAAGATGATCTGGTCGATCCGCTGGGGCTCCGACACGGTGATGGACCTCTCGACCGGCAAGAACATCCATGAGACCCGCGAGTGGATCATCCGCAACGCGCCGGTGCCCATCGGCACCGTACCAATCTATCAGGCGCTGGAGAAAGTCGGCGGCAAGGCGGAAGAGCTGACCTGGGAGATTTTCCGCGACACGTTGATCGAACAGGCCGAACAGGGCGTGGACTATTTTACGATCCACGCCGGCGTGCGACTCGCATATGTGCCGATGACGGCGAAGCGCATGACCGGCATCGTCTCACGCGGCGGCTCGATCCACGCCAAGTGGTGCCTGGCGCATCATCAGGAAAACTTCGCCTACACCCACTTCGAAGAGATCTGCGAGATCATGAAAGCCTACGACGTGGCGTTCAGCCTCGGCGACGGCCTCCGCCCCGGTTCCATCGCCGACGCGAACGACGAGGCGCAATTCGCCGAACTCGAGACGCTCGGCGAACTGACCAAGACCGCCTGGCAGCACGACGTGCAGGTGATGATCGAAGGCCCGGGCCATGTCCCGATGCACATGATCCAGGTCAACATGGAAAAGCAATTGAAGGCCTGCCACGAAGCGCCGTTCTACACGCTGGGCCCGCTCACAACCGACATTGCGCCCGGCTATGACCACATCACCTCCGGCATCGGCGCCGCGATGATCGGCTGGTACGGCTGCGCGATGCTCTGCTATGTGACGCCGAAAGAGCACTTAGGTCTCCCCGACCGCGAGGACGTGAAGGCCGGCGTGATTGCCTACAAGATCGCGGCCCACGCGGCGGATTTGGCCAAGGGCCATCCCGGCGCGCAGATCCGCGACAACGCGCTCTCGAAAGCCCGCTTCGAGTTCCGGTGGGAGGATCAGTTCAATCTGTCCCTCGATCCCGACACGGCCAAAGATTTCCACGATGCGACGCTGCCGGACAATGCGGCGAAGGTCTCGCACTTCTGCAGCATGTGCGGCCCGCACTTCTGCTCGATGAAGATTACGCAGGACGTGCGCGACTACGCCGCGAGCAAACAGATCAACGA
>OMJK01000081.1 GCA_900299325.1 Nitrospiraceae bacterium
AGTTTGTGCCAGGCGTCCGGGTCGCGATACATCATCTGTTTCGTATGGAGATAGTTGCGCGAGCCGCCGCCTTCGATTGCATAACTGGCGAGCGTAAACGGCGCGCCGGCGAACCCGATCAGCGGCACGCGGCCGTTGAGCGCGCGTCGCGTCTGGCGAATCGCCTCCGCCACATAGTCCAACTCGCTGCCGTCGACAACTTTGAGCCGCTCCACCGCCGCGCGGTCGCGCACCGGGTTATGAATGACCGGCCCTTCGCCCTCGGCAAATTCCAGGCTGATGCCCATCGGTTCCAGCGGCAGGAGAATGTCGGCAAAGATGATTGCGGCGTCGAGGGGAAAGCGGTCGATCGGCTGCAGAGTAACTTGCGCGGCCAGCTCGGGCGTCTTGCACATCTCCAGAATCGAGTGCTTCGCCCGGAGCGCGCGGTATTCCGCCATATAGCGCCCGGCCTGGCGCATAAACCAGACCGGCGTGCAATCGACCGGCTCGCGCCGGCAGGCTTTCAAGAATCGATCGTTCGTCATTTTTTGCATTCTAGAGAGCAGCCGCAGGGGTGTCAATGAACTGCGCGAGTTCGGAAGCGCGAACGCCGGCACAGTTGCCACGCCGCGTCACGCCGCTCGCACATGCCGCAACCAGTCCGAAACCCCGCGCCGAGAAATGCCGTTTCCCTTTCCCGCGATTATATGTATAATTGATAATGTCATCCGGCTGACCCGCTCGTGCATGCGGCCATCAGCCCTGCGGCCTTCCTACTCGTTCTTTTCCCACGAGCCGCGGTTTCAACAAGCCGAGACGGGATCTCGCGGCTGTTCACCTGGACGATCCGTGATCCCCGACGTGAGGTACTCGAATGTCCGACGTGCGCACGTTACACCCGACTCCAGCCCAGAACCTCTGGTACACGTTTTTGCGCTGGTTCGACTCCTGGGCCGGACTGGAGTACATGAAAACCGACGGCCAGCCGAAGATGGACTGGTTTCGCTGCATCCCGCTGATCGCCGTCCACGGCATGTGTCTCGGCATCATCTGGGTGGGATGGAGCTGGACGGCCGTGGCAGTCGCCGCGGCGTTTTATTTCGTCCGCATGTTCGCGATCACCGGCTGGTATCACCGGTACTTTTCGCACCGCACCTTCAAAACCTCCCGCGCCGTTCAATTCGCCTTCGCCGTCCTCGGCGGATCCTGCGCGCAGCGCGGCCCGCTCTGGTGGGCCGGCCATCACCGCCATCACCACATCGCCTCGGACACGCCGGACGACGTCCATTCCCCGCGGCAGGGCGGATTTCTCTGGTCGCACATGGGATGGTTCACCTCGCAGACGCACTTTGCACCCCGCTTGAAAAGCATTGCGGACTTCGCGAAATATCCCGAACTCCGTTTTCTCGACCGGTTCGACATCCTGGTGCCGACCCTCGCCGGATTCGGCATGTTCGGGCTGGGCCGGCTCCTGGAAGCTTATGCGCCGGGCCTCGGCACCAACGGCCCGCAAATGCTGATCTGGGGCTTCTTCGTCTCCACCGTCGCGCTGATCCACGGTACCTGCACCATCAATTCCCTCTCGCACGTCTACGGTTCGCAGCGGTACAGCACCGGCGACGACAGCAGGAATAATTTCATCCTGGCCCTCATCACGCTCGGCGAAGGCTGGCACAACAATCACCACTACTACCCCGCTTCCACCCGCCAGGGCTTTTATTGGTGGGAAATCGACATCACGTACTACGGCTTGAAAGCCATGGAGTGGCTGGGGCTGGTGTGGGACATTCGCGATGTGCCGGAATACGTGCGGGACGGCAAGAGCAAGCCGGACGCGATCGCCGTCTAGACCCAATCGGATTCTTCCCTCACCGGTTTCGCGGATGCCAGCGGTTCCAGCGCCGTTCGAATCCTCGTGCTGACCGCATCGAGCGCCGCGACGTCCTGCCCCGTAACCACCCAGGCATCGGCCGGATCGAGTTCGATCCGGTAATGATTCTTGCGGATCGAGAACCATTCGATGTACGGATGCGGCGTGAGATTGGGGTGCGGATCGAACGAAATCAGATTCACGTCGCCGATCTGCGGACTCTCCAGATCCCCGATCACCTGCGCCGCCAGATCGTCATCCTCGAACCGGCGGTTGCGAAACTGGATGAGTTGCCCCGCGATCTCGCCTCTGAAATTCCCGCGCAAGTAGAGTTCCACCGTGCCGATGACGGCAAAGCTGATGGATCCCACCACGGTCCCGTCGCGACGGTTGTCCAGAAATCCTTCGCGCACCCACCGTCCGTTTCCGAATTTTTGCGCCATCGAAGAACCCCTGCCTTTCAGGCCGGCCGCACGGCCGGTGTCGCCGCAGCTGGTCCGGACTCGAACGCGCCGAGGACGACGGCGGCCAGGATAAGCCCGCTGCCGATCCATCCGGCCGTATCCAGCGTCTCGCCGAGAAAATACCAGGACAGCCAGGCCGCATAGGCCGGCTCCGACGCAAAGACCAGCGCCACTTGCTGCGCGGGCACGATCTGCTGCGCCCACATTTGCACGGCGAACGCGCCGGTCGCCAGTCCGCCCGTCACCCCCAGGCCGACGAGCAGCACCGCCGTCGGCGCAAACGCGCCGGCCGGCGCCTGTTCCCAGAGCAACGCCGGCGCCAGCAGCACCGGCATGGCCGCCATCTGCCAGGCCAGCAGCGACGGCGCATCGAACCGGCGCGTAAAACGCTCCAGACACACGATGTGGCCCGCGAATGCCACGGCGCATCCGAACGTCATCACGTCGCCCAGATTCATCGAGGCGCTGGGTTTCACCAGCAGCCACAGCCCCGCCGTGGCGATGATCGTGGCCGCCACGATGCGCCACGTAAACCGGCGCAGAATGACCGGCACGATGATCACATAGAGCGCCGTCAGAAAGGCGGAATTCGATGCGCTGGTATAGCGCAGCCCCACGGTCTGCAGGACGTACCCCAGAAACAAAAACACGGTCGCAATGGCGCTCGCCTGCAGCACGGCGCGCTCCCGGCGAAACGCATGCCGCACCGCCAGCAGCCAGAGGCCGACCAGCAGCGCGCCCAGCAGAAACCGGAGGAAGAGAAACGAGAACGGAGGAATCTGTTCCAGCGCCGCCTTGGTCGCGGGAAATGTCGCACCCCAGATGATGGTGGTCAGCAGAAGAGCCAGTCGGGGCATGGATTCCCGTGATGAGTGATCCGTGATGCGTGATGAGAAACCGATGCTCGCAGTCGGCCCCATGCCGACGCCGCATCACCCATCACCTATCACACATCACAGGGCTTAGGGCTTACAAAGCGGGCAGCGCCGCTGCTCATTCGTCCCGGCCTGTTCCATCGCCCGCAGCGCGCGGTCTTTGTCCGGGTAATCGAACCACCCGCCCTCCCAGAAGTCGCTCGACGACACATTGGAGGGCACCTCCGAACAGCGCTCCTTGTGCAGCGTAACCCGATCGATCGACCGGGCGATGTGAATCCAGTAAATCATGCGGGATCAGTGCGCGGCGAATCGTGAGGGGGCACGGGGGTGAGGATAAAGACGCTCGGCCTTCTCTCCTGACCCGTTACCCCTTCCGGCTTACGGGAGGAGTTGCCACTCGTCCTTTTCGATGATGACCTTTACGCCGGTTTCCAGCTTCTTGACGTCTTCTTTTTCGAAGATCCGCATGTAGCGTTCGATCCGATCGTCGTCGTCGATCCGCTCTTCCTGCATCACCCCGGAATGGCCCTTGTACTTCCGAATCAACACTGGCATCGACAGCCTCCTCTGAACATACTGGCGGTTCAACCGTTCGTTTGTGCTACAATAAGCGAAACTTTGCAGGCCGGTCAAGCGATTCCGCGCTCACGCACACGAAAGGAACACGGGCATGCCGCTGTATGAATACCGCTGCGGACGTTGCGAGAAAGCGTTCGAAATCTCTCAGTCGGTCCACGCCAGGCCGGAAGACACCGAGTGCCCCTTCTGCCATGCCCAGGAAGCCACCCGCCTGCTCTCGTCGTTTGCCTCCAAAGTCACCGGCGACCATAAGCCGGGCTTTGCCGAGATGAAAGCGAACGCGATGAACAACGAGCGCATGCACAAGCTTGCCAAGCTGCCCCCGTTGAACGCGAAGCGCAACATGCCCGCGCCCAATACTACGTCCGCTTCCGATCCCGTTCCGGGAGCCGGGCCGGGAGCCGGATCGTAAGCCAATGGTCCCCGTGCGTCGCCTGCATCATCACCGGTTGCTCGTGTGGTGCGTGATCGTCGGTCTCGGTCTCCTCGTGCCCTCCTGGGCATCGGCCCAGTTGTCCGGCAGTCTCGCCATTGCTGGTAACGGCCCTGAACAGGTGACGATCGAAACCCTGGCGCACGCCTTTGAGAAAGCCAATCCCCGCGTCTACATCGATGTCCTGTGGGACGAAACCGCCAAACCGCTGGAGCAGGTCAAATCCGGCCAGGCCCAGATTGCAGTAACCGGCGCCGAAGATCTGGGGCTGGCGGCGACGCAGATCGGCTGGGACGGCATCGGCATCCTGGTGCACCTGTCCAATTTCACAAAAGAGGTCACGAAACAGCAGGTGGCGGAGCTGTACTCCGGAAAGTTTGCGATGTGGTCCGATCTCGGCGGGCCGGATACGAAGATCTTGCTTATCGACCGGCCGCGGAACCAGAACATTCGCGACGCCTTCGAGGCCCAACTGGGCATTGCCGGAAAAATCCCCGAGAGCGCCAAGGTGATCGCCAAAGACGACAAGGTCGTGAAGACCGTCGTCGGCACGCTGCCGCCGCTGTCGGCCGTCTCGTTTATTTCGCTCAGCACGGGACTCTCGGTGGTTTCGACCGGCGTGGCCGTCCGCCTGCTGCCGGTGGATAAAATCGAACCGGAGGTCCCGACAGTGAAAGACGGCCGGTACCCGCTGCGCCGCCCGCTGCTGCTGCTGTCGAAGAAAGAACCCAACCCGCTGGTCGAGGCCTTTGGGCAATTCGCCCGCTCGGCGCCGGGCCAGGCCATCATCGCCGAAACCTACGTGCCCCTTTCCGGACCGTAATCTTTCTTGCAGGAGGCTCTTATGCGACCCTGGCACTTATCGTCCTTCATGCTGGTCCTCACCGCCCTGTGCCTTGCGACCCAGCCCGCCGCGCGCGCCGCCGAAGAAGGCGCGATCATGGAAGGCACCGGCTTTTCGCTGTTCGACATGGAATCCATCAAGGGCTCCGACGTGGACAAAGTCGAGAAGGCCCCTGTCTGCGACCGCAGCAAGCGACCGAAGATCTTCAAGGTCGAGCCGGATGAAGCGAAGCCCGGCCAAAAAGTCGTGATCAAGGGTGAAAACTTCGGCACCAAGGAATGCTTCCACGGCGTCGCGTTCATGGCGGCCGGCGCATCGAAGATCGACTACACCTTCCTCAACGAATCGACGATCGAAGCGATCGTTCCGGACGTCAAGGCCGGCATGACCTTTATCGATGTCGTCGCCGGCGGCGGCAACGCCCGCTCCAAAGGGTTCCTGGTCCAAGCGAAATAACCGCGCAACATGTGAGGGGCGGGACGCCAATTCCCGCCCTCATTTTTCAGCGCCGGCCGGCCTCGTTTCGAGTTGGGTTCTCCCGTTCCATCGCCCCCTGCTCCCTCGACAGACCTCTTGATCTTATGCTAGCTTACGCGCTCCCTGGCGCCGGATCGGCGTCGGGCGTGCATTGCGCGCGGGCGAAGGATCGGATGCTCATGTTCAGGAAAATTCTGGTCGCCAATCGCGGTGAGATCGCCATGCGCATTATCCGCGCCTGCCGCGAACTGGATATCGCGACCGCCGCCATCTATTCCGAGGCGGACTCCACCGGCATTTACGTCAAAAAAGCGGACGAGGCCTATCTGGTCGGCCCGGGGCCGGTCAAAGGCTTTCTGGACGCGCGACAGATCGTCGACCTGGCGCTGCGCATCGGCGCCGACGCCATCCATCCCGGCTACGGATTCCTGTCTGAAAACGCCCAGTTCGCCGAGCTGTGCCGGGAAGCACGGGTGACCTTCATCGGCCCCTCGCCCCACGCCATCAACCTGATGGGCAGCAAGGTCAAGGCGCGGGAACTCGCCAAGTCGATCGGCGTGCCCATCGTCCCCGGTACGGAAGGCGGCGTCACCGACGTGCGGGAGGCACTCCGGTTCGCGCAGTCGGTCGGCTATCCGGTCATGATCAAGGCCAGCGCGGGCGGCGGAGGCCGCGGCCTGCGGGTCGTGCGGACCGATGCCGAACTCTGCGAGAACATGGGCGTCGCCGCAAGAGAAGCCCAGGCCGCGTTCGGCGACGGCAGCGTGTTTTTGGAGAAATACGTCGAACGCCCGCATCACATCGAATTTCAGATCCTGGCCGACAAGCACGGCAACATCGTGCACCTGGGCGAGCGGGACTGCTCCATCCAGCGGCGGCACCAGAAACTGATCGAAATCGCCCCCTCCCTGATCCTGACGCCGCGCCTGCGGGCGGAGATGGGCGAGGCCGCGACGAAGATCGCCAAGGCCGTCGAGTACGACAACGCCGGCACCGTGGAGTTCCTGCTCGACCAGGAGGGCCGCTACTACTTCATCGAGATGAATCCGCGCATCCAGGTCGAACACACCGTCACGGAACAGATCACGGCGATCGACATCGTGCGCAACCAGATTTCCATCGCCGCCGGCAAGCCGCTGGAGATCCGCCAGGAGGATGTGACCCTGCAGGGCCACG
Source organism: Nitrospiraceae bacterium (assembly GCA_900299325.1). Lineage (GTDB taxonomy): Bacteria > Nitrospirota > Nitrospiria > Nitrospirales > Nitrospiraceae > Nitrospira_D. Next base: position 6,704 of record OMJK01000081.1, read on the forward strand.
CGATTCAATGCCGGATCAACGCCGAGGACCCGCGCAACAACTTCCGCCCCTGCACCGGCACCGTCACCGCCTACCTGTCGCCCGGCGGCATCGGCGTGCGCATCGACGGCGCCGTCTACAAGGACTACACCGTGCCCCCGTACTACGACGCGCTGCTGGCCAAGCTGACGGTCCGCGGCCGGACGTGGGAAGAAACCGTGAGCCGCATGCGGCGATCGCTGGAAGAGTACGTGTTGCGCGGCGTGAAGACGACGATCCCGTTCATGAAAGCCATCATGCAGGACCCCGACTTTCTGGCCGGCCGGTTCGACACGTCGTACCTCGACACGCATCCGGACCTGTACAACTACGACGAGTTCGAGCAGCCGGAAGACCTGGTCCTCGCCATTTCCGCGGCCATCGCCGCGTACGAAGGTCTCTAACGCCACTCAGGAAACCGCGAGCACGCACGACGATGGCATCACGACGCCCCCCAGCACGAAAGAAATCCGCACCGCCGGCCCCGCGCGGCCCGGTCGCGCGCACGTCGCGAACCAAGTCGCTCTCGATTCAACCGGCGCCCGGGAAAAAGGTGCTGATCACCGACGTGGCCCTGCGCGACGGCCACCAGTCGCTGCTGGCGACCCGCATGCGGACGGAAGACATGCTGCCCGTCGCCCAAAAACTGGACGCAGTCGGCTACTGGTCGCTGGAAGTCTGGGGCGGCGCCACCTTCGACACCTGCCTGCGGTTCCTGAAAGAAGATCCCTGGGAGCGGCTGCGCGCATTGCGCGCGGCGATGCCGAACACCCGGCTGCAGATGCTCCTGCGCGGCCAGAATCTGGTCGGCTACCGGCATTACGCCGACGACGTACTGGAGCGGTTCATCGAACGGTCCGCCGCCAACGGCATCGACGTCTTCCGCATCTTCGACGCGCTCAACGACGTGCGCAACCTCGACCGCGCCATGCGCGAGGTGAAGGCCTGCGGTAAACACGTCGAAGCCGCGATCAGCTACACCGTCAGCCCCGTGCACAGCATCGACCGCTTCGTGGACATGGCGAAGCAGTTGGAAGACATGGGCACCGACACGCTCTGCATCAAGGACATGGCGGGCCTGCTGGCGCCGGTCGACGCCTATCATCTGATCCGCCGGATCAAAGCGGCCGTGAAGACGCCGATCCATTTGCACAGCCACTACACATCCGGCATGGCCTCGATGGCCTCGCTGATGGCTATTGTCGGCGGCCTCGACATGCTCGACACGTCCATCTCGCCGCTGGCGGGCGGCACGTCGCACCCGGCGACCGAAACGCTGGTGGCGTCGCTCCAGGACACGCCGTATGACACGGGGATCGACCTCACATCATTCCAGCCGATCACCGAGCATTTCCGCACGGTGCGGAGAAAGTACCGCCAGTTTGAAAGCGATTTCACCGGCGTCGACGCGGAAATCCTGACCTCGCAGATTCCGGGCGGCATGTTGTCGAACCTCGCCGCGCAGCTGACCGAGCAGAACGCGCTCGAGCGGATGAAGGAAGTACTCGACGAAGTGCCGCGGGTCCGGAAGGAAATGGGCTATCCGCCGCTCGTCACGCCGACCAGCCAGATCGTCGGCACCCAGGCGACGCTGAACGTCCTGACCGGCGAGCGCTACAAAGTCATCACGACAGAAACGAAAAACTACTTTCTGGGCCTGTACGGCCGCGCGCCGGGGCCGGTCGACCAGGGCGTGAAGGCCCGCGCCATCGGAAACGAAGAGCCGATCAAGACCCGTCCGGCCGACCGGCTCGAACCCGAACTCGACGGACTCAAAAAATCGCTGCCGGCGTCGGTCGCCAGCCTCGAGGATCAGCTGTCCTTCGCGCTCTTCCCGGCCATCGCCCGCGACTTTTTCGAGGCGCGCGACAAGGGCGCGCTCGTGCCGGAGCCGCTCGAAGGCTCCGCGCCGAAGGGACCGGCCGTGGCCGGCGAACTCCACCTGGCGCCCGTCGAGTTCAATGTGACTGTGCACGGCGAAACCTATCGCGTGAAGGTCTCCGGATCGGGACGCAAGACCGACGGCCGCAAGCCCTACTACATCCGCGTCAACGACAAGCTGGAAGAAGTCGCCCTCGAGCCGATCCAGGAAATCCTCGCCGGCGTGCCCGAAGCGCCGGAGACCGGCTCCGGCGCCAAGCC
>OMJK01000082.1 GCA_900299325.1 Nitrospiraceae bacterium
CATGAGCCTCCTCGACCAACTCTTCGTCTATCATCCCGAACCCTGGCGGGACCGGGACTGGGCCGGGTTCAGCGGAGTGCCGCTCGAAGATGTCTGGTTCCAGTCTGCCGACGGCACGAAACTGTTCGGGTGGTACGTCGAATCGGCCGCGACGAACGCGGTGCTCCTCTGGTGCCACGGCAATGCGGGCAACATCATCAACCGACTGGAGAATCTGCGCGAGCTGTATCGGATCGGCCTGTCGGTCTTCCTCTTCGACTATCGCGGCTACGGACGCAGCCAGGGCCAGCCGTCGGAAGACGGGCTCTACCAGGACGCCCTCGGCGCGTACGACTACCTCACCCGCACCAGGATGATTCGTCCGGAGCGGATTGTGCTTTTCGGCCGCTCGCTCGGCGCCTCGGTTGCCGGGGAAGTTGCAGCCCAGAAGCCGGCCGCCGGGCTGATTCTCGAATCACCATTTCCATCCGTCGAAGCCGTCGCCAAATTTCATTACGGCAGCCTGCCGGTCCATTGGCTGCTGGGCGCGGAATTCCGGTTGATCGACCGGCTGCCGCAACTCTCGCTGCTCAAACTCGTGATTCACGGTGACCAGGACGACATCATTCCCATCGAACTCGGCCGCCAGGTCTTCGAAGCGGCCAAGCCGCCGAAGGAGTGGTACGTCATCCCGGGCGCGGATCACAACAACACCTACCAGATCGGCGGAAGCGCCTATTTCCGCCGGCTCGGCGAGTTTGCCAGACAGGCGCTCGGCCGTTAACTCCGTCCCAAAAGCGATGGCGATCCCGGCTGCTTTTTGGTAGAGTGACCGCCCAATGATTCGGACGCAGGCGTCAGGAGATCCAATGAAGTGGTGGATGATAGCCGGGGCGACCCTTGTCATGCTGGTGACCGGTTGTGCGGGGCATCCGGCCGTACCGGACAGCGCACCGCCGGCTCAGGCGGTCGCGGCTCCTGAACCGTCCACAGACTCTGTGCCGGCTTCCGCTCCGTATCTGGTCCGGGTCAGCGATCACCCGATCCAGGTGGCGCAGGCGCCGGCGATTCGGAGCATGCCGGCGGAAGAACCGCTGGATCCGTTCGCGAAAGCCGATGAAGAAGATATTGAAGAGTACGATCCCTGGGAGTCGCTGAATACCAAGGTCTTCGACTTCAATCTAAAGGTGGACCGGTGGGTGCTGAAACCGGTGGCGCAAGGGTACAACGCGGTCGTGCCCAACATCGTCCAGCTGGGGATCAGCAACATCTTTTCCACGATCCGGTTTCCGCCGCGATTTTTCAATAATCTGTTCCAGGGTAAAGTGAAGGGCGCCGGCATCGAAGTCGGCCGCTTTCTGGTGAACGCCACGCTCGGATTCGCCGGCTTTTTCGATGTGGCGAAGGATATGGATCTCAACACGCCGGAAGAAGATACGGGCCAGACGCTCGGCGTGTACGGCGTGAAGCCGGGGCCGTATCTCGTGCTGCCGCTGCTGCCGCCGTTCACCGTTCGCGATTTTGCCGGGTTTTGGGGCGATATCGCGCTGAACCCCATCAACTGGCTCGTGGCGCCGATTATCGAAGTCGAGGGCATCCCCTCGGCCATCGCCCACAAGAACCGGATGACGATCACCCTCGTGCAGGTGGGCGGCCGCGCCTACGAAATTCTGAACGACCGGTCGCTGAATCTCGAAAAGTATCAGGGCGTGGAGGAAGCCACGCTCGATCTCTACACCGCCGTCCGCAACGCCTATCTGCAGAAACGCGCCAAGGCGATCAAAGAGTAAACCCGGCCGACGCGCCTGACGCTCTGTACCGGACCGGCAGAATTTGTGTCTCGCCGCCACGGCCGGGTGCACCGGCCGATCGGCCTCACCAAGGAGGGTTCGTGCATGAATGCAGGATGGAAGTGGATGCAAGGCATCGCGGTCGCGGCGCTCGTCGGCCTGCCCGTAGCGGCCATGGCGGAGACGGCGCGTTGAGATGTGGACCCGGATCATTCGATCATCGAGTTCCGCGTTGCGCACATGGTGGTCTCGAAGACCTCCGGCCGGTTCACGGACTATCGCGGATTAGTCGAGATGGATCCGGACGCGAAAACGTTCAAGACGATCGAGGCGACGATCAATACGGCCTCGGTCAATACGAACCACGAAAAACGCGACGCCCACTTGCGCAACGCGGACTTCTGCGACGCGCAGCAGTTTCCCGCCATCACCTATAAGATGAAGAGCTACAAAAGCGCCGGCGACACGTACACCGCGCTCGGCGATCTGACGTTGCACGGCGTGACCAAAGAGATCACGCTCACCGGCTTGTTCAACGGGGCCACAAAAGATCCCTGGGGAAATCAACGCGCCGGCTTCAGCGCCGAGGGCAAGCTCAACCGCAAGGACTTCGGTATGATCTGGAACAAAACGCTCGACAGCGGCGGCCTCGTCGTCGGCGACGAGGTGAGCATCCGGCTGGAGATCGAGTGCATCAAGGCGAAGAAACCGTGAAGCATGACGTGTCAAGGATCCGGAGATGAACGCAATGGTCCTGCAGCGGCCGGCCGACGTCGCGACCGGTCCACTTCAGTTGCGCGATGTGCCGGTGCCGGACCCCGGCCCCGGCGACGTGCTGGTCAAAGTGCATGTGTGCGGCGTGTGCCGGACGGATCTCCATGTCGTGGAAGGCGAGTTGTCCGACAGTCGGCTTCCGCTGGTGCCGGGCCATCAAGCCGTGGGGACGGTCTGTGCGCTCGGCGCCGGCGTGCGCGATCTCCACGAAGGCGACCGGGTCGGCATTGCCTGGCTCCAGGGGACATGCGGAACCTGTGAGTTCTGCGCGAGCGGGCGGGAGAACCTCTGTCTCGCGGCGCGCTTCACGGGCTATCACGTCGACGGCGGCTATGCGGAATATGCCGTGGTGCCCGCGCGGTTTGCCTACCGGATCCCGTCTGTGTTTTCCGATGACGAAGCGGCGCCGCTGCTCTGCGCGGGAATCATCGGCTATCGGGCGTTGCGAGTCAGCGGCATCCAGCCCGGCCAGCGGCTGGGGCTCTACGGATTCGGGGCATCGGCGCACATTGCGATTCAGATCGCCCGCCACTGGGGCTGCCGGGTCTACGTCAGTTCGCTCAAGGCCGAGCAC
>OMJK01000083.1 GCA_900299325.1 Nitrospiraceae bacterium
AAGCAGCGCACCGCATCCGGATCCTGCCATCCGTTCGATTAGCGTCACGTCACGAAAGCCCAGCCCATCATCTTCGGCGCGGCCCGTGTCATCGTCCCGTCCGTAACTATTCCCTGACACATTCATCCCCGGACTGGTCCCGTCTCCTCCGTCAATGCTATAGTGCCGCCCACTGGAGCACAGACATGGACATTGCGGCTTTTCGTCAGATGGTTGCAAAAAACCCCAGGGGCTTTCTGGGGCGTTACGGGCTCGGCAACAAGATTCTCCAGGACGGCGGCGACCTCGCCGAAGCGGCCGAGCATCTCCGGATCGCCGTGCAATTGGACCCGGTTCACGTCGCATCGCACCTGGCGCTCAGCCGCGCGTTGATCGGCCTGGGACAGGCTCACGAAGCCAAACCGGTATTGCAGGCCGGCATCGACGCGGCGTTATCCGGCCGTTCGAACGGAGGTCGCGATCTCGTGCCCGAAATGCAGCATCTCCTAAGCACGCTCAGATAACGAAGCGGCGAAAGGACTCGTGCGATGAATCTGGACGACGCCAGGAAACGCATCGATTCAGCGGTCACTCAATACGGCCCGCATGCCGCGCCGGCCATCGATCTGGTCATGAACGAAGTGCGGTCGGATCTCGGCGCGCGCGCGTTCAACGAACTGGTCGAAGAATTCGATCTGGAACTGCTGTACAACATCGCGCCGATGGAATCGGACCACTCCAACAGCTGACCGGACGTCACCACGCGTGCCGCTGATCTGGGCCGCCATCTCAGGACATGGATATGGACACGCCGCGCAAGTCGTGCCGGTGCTCAACGCACTCGGCCGGCGTGTCCCCGGTGTAACGGCTATCCTCCGCACCACGGTGCCCGCCTCGTTTTTTCACGACCGCATGACCATCCCGTGGACGCATCAACCGGTTCAACAGGACGTCGGGTGCGTGCAGAACGGACCGTTGGAGATCGATGTGCCGGCCACGTGGGACGCGCTCGAACAGTTCCATGCCGACTGGGACCGGCGCGTGGAGGACGAAGCGGCCGCTATTCGCGCGGCCCGCCCACAGCTCATCCTAGCCGATACGCCCTACCTCGCCAGCGAAGCCGGCCTGCACGCAAACACGCCCGTCGTGGCGCTGGCCAATTTCACCTGGGATGCCGTGCTGACGCCGTTCCTCCATCCGGATATGCCGGCTCAGCGCACCCTGATCGAGTCCATCGTCCGGTCCTACAGCCATGCCTCGCTCGCGTTGCGCATTGCTCCCGGCCTGCCGCTCGATGTCTTCCGCGATGTCCGCGGCATCGGTCCCATCGCCGATCCCGCTCCCTCGCGCCGGGCCGAACTCCGATACAGGCTCGCGGTTGCCGATCGCGAACAGGTGGTGCTCGTCGGGTTCGGCGGCGTACCGCTTGCATCGCTCCCCTGGACAGCCATGGAGCGCATGGACGGCTACCGGTTCATCTTCGACGGTCCGCTGCCCCGTCCCTTCGCCACCATCCACGAGCTGCGCGCCTTGCCCTTCTCGTTCAAAGAAGTGCTGGCTTCGGTCGATCTCATCATGACTAAACCGGGATACGGAACCACCGTCGAGGCGGTAACCCTCGGCATCCCTGTCGTCTTTGTGCGCCGACATAATTTCGCCGATGAACCGCCGCTGGTCGCATTCCTCCAACAATACGGCCGCGCAGCCGAACTGTCCCTCGAAGAGTTTCTTGCCGGCCGCTGGCAGACCTCGTTCGCCGCGCTCCGATCATCGCACACCCCTCCCCAACATCCCCCCGCTCCCACCGGAGCGGACGATGCCGCAGCGATTCTAGCCGCGTCTATGTAACCGAACGCACCCAGCACAGACAAATCTGCGTCAACTCAATGGAATCATTCGGAGAAAACACACATCCTTTTGCCCGATTTATCCGTAGAGTGTTATAGTTGGAGGCGTCTTTTGATCGCCGTCGAAGCAGGATTACCACGACCGCTTCTCATGGACACCCCATCGCAACAGACCGCCTCGGCCATCGACCCGAAATTGATGGCGCGTGTCGTCAAGGGCGACCACCAGGCCTTCAGCCAACTGTACGATCAATCCAGCACGCTGCTCTATACGATGGCGCTGCGCATCCTGGGCAACCGGGATGAGGCGGCAGAGCTGTTGCAGGACGTGTACCTCGAGGTCTGGAGAAAAATCGCCCGCTACGACGTCGGCCGCGGCACACCGGTCGCCTGGCTGATCACGCTGACGCGCAGCCGGGCCATCGACCGGTTACGGTCCCGCGCCGTACAGGCTCAGCATGTCGCGAACGATTCGGCCGACGGCTCGCTGACGGACACCGTCGCCGACCGGAATCCGGGCCCGTTCGACACCCACGCCGATCAGGAACTGCGCGGACTGGTGGGCAGCGCCCTGGCCAGCCTGCCGGAAGCGCAGCAGCAGGCCATCGAACTGGCCTACTATGAAGGATTGTCGCACATGGAGATTGCGGCCAAACTGAATCAGCCGCTGGGCACCGTGAAAACGCGGATCAAGCTCGGCATGTCGAAATTGCGGGAGAGCTTACGCCACTGTTGGGACCAGGGTGAGGCGTCATGACGCATGAAGAATTAGAAGAAGCAGTTCCGCTCTACGCCGCCGGTGCACTGGAACGCACGGAGCGCCAGGCGCTGGAAGCGCATTTACTCACAGGTTGCGCTGCCTGCCACACCGCGCTTAAAGAATATCAATCGGTAGCGTCGCTGCTGCCGTTCGGCCTGAATGTCGCCGCCCCGCCGCGCACGTTGAAAGCCAAGATCATGGCCGCCCGCACACCGGCCGGCGCTACAGCCGACGTGGTTGAAAAATCACGCGGCACCGCTCCGAGTCTGGAACCGGGCGAGTGGATGAATCACCTCTTTCCCCCCGAATCGAGCCGGTTCTCGTTCGCCCGCCAGTGGGCGGTCGCTTTCGCGGCCATAGCCGTGCTGGCAGGCGGCGGCTACCTGGCGTGGACCACCTACACGCAGATGACCGATGAATCGTCGAAACTCCAGAACCTCCAGACCACAGCCGACACCGTCACGAAGAAAGTCGCAGCCCTCCAGCACCAGCTGGCCGACCGGGACAAGTCGCTGCAGCAGCTGAAAGACGAACTCGACCAGCGCGCCGTCGAAAGCCTGGACCTGAGAGATCAACTGCTCCAGCGGGAAACCGAACTCGAAGATGCCCGGCTGCAACTGGCCCGCCGGGGCGCCATTGCGCGAAGCCGACAGCCGCAGGACGAGCTGGCGGCTCTGATGCGGCAACCCAATATCCACGCCGTCTCGCTCGCCGGCGCGGACGCGGCAAAGCAGGCAACGGGATTGCTGCTGTACGACCCGGACTCTCAAAAAATCTGGCTCTATGCGCTGAATCTCCCCGAATGTCCGACCGGCACCACTTACCAGCTCTGGGCCATTCACGACAAACCCGTCAGCGTCGGCACCTTCCACATGGATACGGGAGAGTCGGCGCACCTCATGGTCAAGCGGTTTCCGGACTTTTCGGCAGCCAGGAAATTCGCTGTCAGCCTGGAGCCCTCCGGCGGACGCCCGCAACCGACCGGCGCCATCTACCTCGCCAGCCAATCCTAACCCGTACGCCCATCCGTTTCATTGCCTGTTTCGGACAGGAACGTCTGTGCTACCCTGTCGGCCATGCGTGGAGAGACCGGCACGAATGAATCCGCTCGTTGAACAGGATCGGCGCTTCATGCGGATGGCGTTGGACCAGGCGGCGCTCGCGCCGCCGCTCGGCGACGTGCCGATTGCCGCCCTGCTCGTGCACAACGGCACGGTCCTGGCCCAGGCTCACAATGCCCGCGAGATCGAGCAGGACCCGACCGCGCATGCGGAGATGATCGTAATTCGCGATGCCGCGGCGCAACTCGGCAGCTGGCGACTGACCGACACGACGCTGTATGTGACGCTCGAACCCTGCGTGATGTGCGTCGGCGCGATCCTCCAGGCACGCATCGCGCGGCTCGTCTTCGGCGCCTGGGACCCGAAGGCCGGCGCCTGCGGATCACTCTTCGACATTCCGGCTGAGCCGCGCATGAACCACCGCCTGCTGATGACAGGCGGCGTGCTGGAAGCCGACAGCCAGACTCTCTTGCAGGAATTTTTCCGCCGCCGCCGCCAGGACGCGACGCCGAAACCGTTTTGATCAGCCGATCGACTCCTCGTCGTCCCCGCACACGCGAACCCGCCAATCGATCCCGCGTGCCGCCACCGCCGCCGCCCATCCCGCGTCAACCGCAAGAAACCGAATCAGCCAGTCCCCATCCGGACCTGCCATCCTTCCCACTTGCGCGTCCGGCATAGACTCGACCGCGTGCCGATTCAAAGGAACCTGCAACCCGGTGCCGAGCGCCTTGGCGGCGGCTTCTCGCGCCACCCACACCCGCGTAAACATTTCAGACTTCGCATCAGCATCGGCGTGCTCAATCAGGCGCTGTTCCCCGGATGTCAGAAACCGTTGCGCAAGACCGGCCACCTCCCGATCCGGCTTCACCGACTCAAGATCGATGCCGACTGCACGTCCTCTGCTGACGGCGATCAATGCCCGCCCATACGAATGCGTCAGATTGAATTGCACCGGCTCACGGCGCCCGCCTCCTGTCTTCAAAACCGGCTTTCCCTGTGGTGTCCGTTCGAATTGCAGGGTCTGTGCGTCACAGCCTTCGTACCAGCTCAACACCCTGCGCAACGCTCCATAGGCGATCGCCCGTTGCGCGCGCTGCTCCGAAACTACCAGACGATCGACACGCTCCCGTTCGTCGGCCGACAACGTCCGGCGAACCGCCTGCAGTACCTCCGCGTTAGTCTCCAACGCCACACCCCAGACATGTACGTCCTCGTCCGCCAACTCCATTGCGCAGACACGCGCAGCCGGAGCGAGCGTCAGAAAACGGACCGGCGCCATCGCCTGCGTATCCGAGAGACCGCGTGTCATGTTGCTTTATCCATTGAAAAACAGCCGTCCCCAGAGTAAGCTCCCCACCATATCGCTGCGGTCTCGCGTGTCCCGCTCACAATTCTCACCACTGGCGATCCGTACAACGGAGAGGTGCGAGAGCGGCCGAATCGGGCAGTCTCGAAAACTGCTGTCGGGGTAACTCGACCGTGGGTTCGAATCCCACCCTCTCCGCCACCCCAAGCTTGCTCGTGCCAGGCGCCGTATGATTGGTCCTGGCACCTGGACAAGACGCCTTCAGCATTTTCACCCTCCCGCCTTTTCCCGCAACACCCGCCGCAATTCGACCAGCGCCAGCGTGTCCTGCTTGCAATAGGCCAGCAGTTCCTCGCGAATCCTCGCCTGCTCCACCCAGTCGGTTACGACAAACACCATGCGATAGTATTCGGACGCCGCCTGCCCGCCTTCTTGAATCGCTAGATCCGCGTACCGTAGAGACGGCACCAACGCCGGCAGCACATCTTTCAGCGAATACGACCCGCCGAACTCCGGATGATAGTAATGGTCTTTGACGATCGCGTGCAAATCCCAGATGCGCTTCACGAGTGCGCGCAGCGCAACGCGCCACTCCGGCAACGCGTCGGCCAATTGTTCGATCACGGACTGCTCATAGGGCGAGTACACGCAGATGCTGCCCGTGCCGCCGAGCGAATCCAAAAGGGTTTCCGCCACCCGCTGGCGCGGATCCGTGCCGTCCACATGCAAATACTCATGGTGCACGACCTGGCCGGACGCCTGCTCGATGTGGTTCGACCATTGCACCGGCAACGCTTGATACGGACGCGTGCCGGCAAACCGCGGAACC
>OMJK01000084.1 GCA_900299325.1 Nitrospiraceae bacterium
TCTACCTCCCCGTTCCCCTCCTTACAAAGGAGGGGACTTGGGAGAAGTGCGACTATCTGTCGACCAACCAGGCAACGTCCACACATGATCCTATCGCTACTGCCCGTCACACATGCCCCGTCAGTGGACCTGCGAGAAGTCGAGTTGAAAACTGACCTCGCCCCCGTTGGCGGGAAAGACGGTGATCGTCGTCGCCGCCACCGGGTTGAAATCGGCATAGTTGAACGAGGCGACGACCTTCGCTTTGAACCGCGGATTTTCCGGCCAGGCGGCGCTGCGGTTGGCCTGCCCGTCGAAGCGCACCGTCACGGGCTTGATCACTTTTCCGCCCTGATCGAGCACCATGTAGCTGTCGACGGCGAACGCCGGCTGATTGCCGAAGATGACGGCGCTCACCAGCATCGTCGGCGCGTCAAGCACCTGCGCCACATCCATGTCGGCCGGTTCGAGCCCGCGGAACGCCATGTGCGTCGCCATCACCGAGAGCGCGCCCAGCTTCGTGATGAGAAATCCGCTCGGATGCAGCTCGTCGCCGGCGCCGAACCGGACATAGAATGTATCGGGAGGACTGCGCTGCTCGGCGGCGGCTTTCCCGCGATCGAGCGCGGCACGGATCTGGGCGGGCGTGGGCTGCACGTCGATCGCCCCAGCCGGCCATGGTGCCGCCACCGCCAGTGCAAAGATGCAGCACACCCGCCCGACAGGAAACTGAACGACTCGCAGGCAGTTCAAAAAAGCCCTGCGCCAACGCCGCAGCGATCGCACACTGTGCGCGTCGAGATAGTCTCTTTGGTCTATCCGGTCGTTCCGGTCCCAGGCGACCGACCGACCGGACAGACCGGAGAGACTCGACCGACCAGATAGACCAGACGCATCACGCATCACGCATCACCCGTCACGGGTTTCCAGCCGGCTCTCTGCGCCGTTGCCAGTAACAGAACGACTTTCGCCTGTCAACGAGCGCCGCGGCTTACCGGCGAATCATTGACAAAACAAAAGACGAAGTGATAGAGATGGAATCTGAACTTAGTACGATTTATCAAGACGTTAGACGGAGGAGTCCATGGCAGGCCACGAAGCATCCGCGGCACAGGCCCCGCAAAAGCGCCAGTATGTCAATTTTGTCTTTTATAAAGTCGATCCGGCGTGGCGGCGCCTCCCGGAAGACGAACGGACGCGCGGCAAACAGGAATTCATCCGCGCCGTCGAGGATTATGCCGGCAAGGTCATGGTCATCGCCTACTCCGCGGTCGGCATCCGCGGCGACTGCGACATCATGCTCTGGCGCATCAGCTACGAGCTGGAACTCTTCCAGGAAATGAGCACCAAGATCATGGCGTCGGGCCTGGGCAAATACATCACCACGCCCTACTCCTATCTGTCGATGACGAAACGGTCGATCTACGTCGACCACCACACGCACGAGAATCAGGAGAGCAAGCGACTCACGGTCGTGCCCGGCAAGGCCAAATACATTTTCGTGTACCCCTTCCTGAAAACCCGCGAGTGGTTCCTGCTGACCAAGGCGGCCCGGCAGGGCATGATGGACGAGCATATCGAAGTCGGCCATCGCTTCCCGTCGGTGAAGCTGAACACGACCTATTCGTTCGGGCTGGACGATCAGGAATGGGTCGTGGCCTTCGAAAGCGACAAGCCGGAAGACTTCCTGGACCTCGTCATGGCGTTGCGCGAAACGGAAGGCTCGCGCTACACCCTGCGCGACACGCCCATCTTCACCTGCATCCGCCAGAGCCTGAAAGAAACGCTCGACACGCTCGGCGGATAAGAGCGTCGCATCGTGACGGTTGAACGGCCTTCGGTCACACGATCGAAGGCCGTGTTCTTTTCTGCGCTGGTGCCGGGGCTCGGGCAATGCATGCAAGGCCGTTTGTGGACCGGCGGCGTCTGTTTCGTCATCACACTCCTGCTCATGGCAACGAGCCTCGCTCTGGGCCGGATCTCCGGCCGCGCCGCCGAAGTGTTCTTCTTCATGCTGCTGGCCTTGCCCTGGTGGGCCTTTCAAGCCTACGACGCGTACCTCGGACCGGACGGCCTGTTTACATTCCGCAGGACCTGGCGCGCGGTCTGGACGCAGGGACACGACATCCGGTTTCTCGGCCTGCTTCTGCTCATCAGCGCCCTGAACGATACCTGGATCATTCTGGCCAACCTCGACTACCTGCTCCCGTTCTACTGCACCAAGCCGGACGGCCTCCCCGGATTCCTCGCCAAAGCCCTCTCCCCAACACTGCATCTCGCGGTGGGATACGGGTTCATGCGGCTGCGCCGGTGGTCGCTGCTGGTCTATCTCCTCTATGCCGCCTACGGGTTCACCAACGGCCTGGTCAACCTGACCTGTTTCGGCCCCGGGCGGATCCGCAATACCCTCCTGGCCGCCATCGTCCTCTCCACCATCTATATCCTCCGGCGACGACGGTTTCTGCTCGTTACACGTGATGCGTGATCCGTGATGGGTGATGAGTTGTCCTGAGCGACAGCAACCCGTGCGTGGCTCTCCCGGCCCGACCCATCACCCGTCACCGCTCACCCGCCCCTTGCGGGTGAATCGAACCCTATGATACGTCTACTGGGTTCCTGTACGCGGAAGGACGACGCGCCCATGGCCGATACCACGGCACTCTACGCCCTGCGGTTTCCCGACGGCTCGGTGAGCCTGTATATCGACGAGCATTACGCGAAAGACCGCGGCGTGGATCCCGCCCAACTGGTCCGCGTGGAGATTCCGCGCGAGATGTTCATCAGCGGCACCGTGCAGGAAGTCCGCGAATACGTCGCCCTCTACCTCGAATCCTTGCAACAGAAAACCGGCCACGCATGACGACCGCCGTTCATACTGCCCCGCTCACTGCGGAACTGATCTACGAGACCATCGCCGGTCTGCCGATCCAGGGCCGCATCATGCTACGACTGCTCCTGCTCCAATATATGGATGTGACGCAGGATGAAATTCTGTTCATGGTCTCCGACCGGCCCGATCCCCGCTGCGTGTCCGGCACGAAACCCATCACGACGATGACGCAGGAAGCGATCGCCGCCATGCAGAGCCGGCGGGACGAATACCGCCGCCGCGCCCGCCTGCGCCGCGAGCGCA
>OMJK01000085.1 GCA_900299325.1 Nitrospiraceae bacterium
GCTCGCCGGCCTGGTCGCCATCGGCCTGCCGTTCTTCGTGTTATCCACGACGGCTCCGCTGCTGCAGAAGTGGTTTTCCTGGACGGATCATCCGTCCGCGCACGATCCCTACTTTCTCTACGCCGCCAGCAATGCCGGCAGCATGCTGGCGCTGCTCGGCTATCCGCTGGCCATCGAGCCCTGGCTGCCGCTGCGCGGTACGGCGCGGCTGACTCAGACGGCGCTCTGGAGCTTCGGGTACCTGGTGCTTGTTGCGCTGATTGCTGTCTGCGCCTGGCTCATCCGTCGGGGACACTCGGCCGCTACGATGGCGTCGTCACCGGGCCCGGATCATCAGGCGCCGTTGTCGCCAGTGGCCACAGGGACGATTGCGCGATGGGTTGCGCTGGCGTTCGTGCCGTCCAGCCTGCTGCTGGGGGCGACGACCCACATCACATTGAATGTCGCCGCTATCCCGCTGCTGTGGGTGATCCCGCTGGCGCTGTATCTGCTGAGTTTTATCATCGTGTTCGCCAAATGGCCGGCAGCCCAGCATCGCCGCATGATCATTCTGCTGCCTTTCGTGCTGCTGCTGCTGGCCTACGACCTCATGCCGGTCGGCCTGTCGTTTCCGTATTGGGTGCAGCTGGTCATGCCGCTCTGCGGTCTCAGCGTTGTGGCGATGGTGTGCCACGGTGAACTCGCCCGGACCAGGCCGCCGACGGACCGGTTGACGCTGTTCTATCTGCTCATGTCGATCGGTGGCGCGCTCGGCGGACTGTTTAACGCTATTGTGGCGCCGCTGCTGTTCAACGACATCTATGAATATGCGATCGTGCTGGTCTGCGCCGCCCTGCTGATCCCGCGTCTGGATCCCGCCGATCCACTCATGATGTCGCGCTGGTCGCCCTATCGCTGGGCTACAGGGAATGGCCGGAAGGAGGCTTGGCGCTGGGTCATGGGTATCGCAGTCGCGACCGGTGTTCTGATCGGACTGGTCAGCACGCGTAAGGATTTACCGGATGTCGTCGACACGTTCTGTGTCGTAGCGCCGTTTCTGCTCTGCTATGCGGCCGTGGGCCGGCCGGCCCGTTTCGGGACTAGTCTTGGCGTCGTGCTGCTCGTGTCTCATGTCGTCAGCGGTTGGTTCAGCAACCCAGTGCTATATCAGACACGGACCTTCTTCGGCGTGCTGAAAGTCGAGCACAACCGGACGGACAACACGCGCAAGCTGGTGCACGGCACGATCAATCACGGCGTGCAGCGCGTGGAGCCGGAATTCCGGCGGGCCTCGGTCAGCTACTTTCACCCGACCGGGCCGTATGGGCAGATCTTTGCCGCCTTCAGCGGACCGCTCGCCAAACCGCGCATCGCTGTGACGGGGCTGGGCATTGCGGCGCTGGCCAATTACACGGAGTCGGGCCAGGCGCTGACGTACTATGAAATCGATCCGGAGGTGGTGACGATCGCCCAGAATCCGGCGCTCTTTAGCTACTACGACGACACGAAGGCGCGCGGCATTGATCTGCGTGTCGTGGTCGGCGATGCCCGTCTGAAAATGGAGCAGGCGGCGGACGGCGGCTATGACATGATCATCCTCGATGCGTTCACGTCCGACGCCATTCCCGTGCACCTGCTGACGCGCGAAGCGATGGAAATGTATCTGCGCAAGCTGGCGCCGGACGGCCTGCTGGTGGTCCACATCTCGAACCGGTACCTGGCTCTGGAACCGGTGCTGGGGAATCTGGAGCAGGCGCTGGGGCTGGTGGCGCTCAAGCAGTTCGACTTCGCCAACGGCGTGCCGTACAAGTCCGGCGCCGACATGGTGGTGATGGCGCGGCGCAAAGAGGCGTTGGGACCGCTGGCGAACGATGCGCGCTGGACGCCGCTCAAGCGCGTTCCGTCAGTCGGTATCTGGTCGGACGACTACTCCAACGTCCTGAGCATCTACCGCTGGGGAGACTGAACCTACCGTTCCGTGGTGATCGGAGTGGGCGACGACTCTTTGCTGTAGCGGTTGGTGGCGGTGGCGCAGAGTCCGAATTCGCCGGCCGGCGTCACGACATGGGTGAGCTTCACGTGCGCCCCGCCGCGCGGATTGACCGTTAAGATTTTGATCGACTGGACCCGGCCGTCGGACGTGCTGAGATAGACAGTTGTGTAGGCCAGATCGGTGAGCGGGATGCCGCTTTCGATTGTGGTCGGCTCGTCGTAGCTGACCGTCACGTCTTTGTTGCCTGCCGGAATGGTCGCCCGGAGCGTCGGGCATCCGGCGGGAAGCGTCGCGCTCAGAGTCGTCGCTTTTCGAATCTCGTCGCTCTGCGCGTCTTTTTCGATCAGGCGTGGGCCGGTCGAACAGGCGGCAAGCAACAGGCCCGTTGCACACAGCACCCATCTGACGAGCAGCGGCGGCATCGCGGACCTGCCTTGGTTACGGAACCGGTTCCCTGCGCGGCACGAACCGGCCTTCTTCCAGATCCTGCAAATCGGACCAGGCGGTGAGGTCGGTGCGCGACGGATCGATCGCGTCGCGATAGTGCTTGAACCGTTCGGCGCTTGCCGGAGAACTCGGCCCCCGCAGCAGGAGCGCCCGGTTCCAGGCCTCCAACTCGTCCGGCGGGTGCGGTGTCGCTATCTGCCGGAACCAAGACACCACGCCGTCGTCTGAGGCGTGCGCGTGCACGGCGGCGGTGAACTGGTTGCTGGTGATGCCGGCAAACTCCAGCAGCCGCTCGTCCATTGGGCAGGGATAGATGTACTCGCCCTCGGTGCCGGCTAGCACGGCGCGGCATTTGTCGATCATGCGCGCCAGATGGACGTAGCCGGCCAGTGTCGCGCGCATGCTGCGGGGAAACGATGTGCGCAGGTCCATGGTGTCGGCAGGTGCCTGTTCAAATCAGTTTGTGGTTGCTGAACGTCAGGCTTTTCACGGTGACCTGCCCGTGTTCGTAGCTGGTGATCCGCCGCGTCGCCGGCAGGTCCGAGGCGCCGACGCGCACGTGCGTGTCGGTGAAGCTCTCGACGTTGGTCAGCTTCCCGCCGTCCGGCGAATAGTAGTAGACCGTGTACTTCGTCGTGAGATTCTTCCGGTCCTGAGTCACGGCGCTGTC
This sequence comes from Nitrospiraceae bacterium, assembly GCA_900299325.1. Taxonomy (GTDB): domain Bacteria; phylum Nitrospirota; class Nitrospiria; order Nitrospirales; family Nitrospiraceae; genus Nitrospira_D. Next base: position 3,090 of record OMJK01000085.1, read on the forward strand.
TTCGACGTTGATCGTAAAGGCGAAGGGCGGCATGCCGGGGTGCGCCATCTTGCGATTGATCTGGGTGATGCGCTGGTCCTTGACGCGGTAGAAGGAATTCGATCCGTGGATGATCAGCTTGGTGCCGAACGGATGGCCGTCTTCCTCCATCGTCAGCGTGTACTGGCCGTCCGACTGCTCGAAGCTGCGGGGGCCGCGATGGACGGCGATCATGCCGATCTGTTCCTGCGCCCACTTCTGCACGTCGGCTTCGCCGAGTTGGACGGACACTTCACGCGGGCCTTTGACCATCACCGGGCCCCGGGTTTCCTTGCCGTTCACGTTCACGGTGAGGTCGGCGGTGAATCCTTTGAAGTCGCTCTGCCAGCGAGCCGTATTCTCGAACGCCTGCCGGAGCAGGGCACGGGCCTTGGGGTCGTCGGCAACGGTCGGTTGATCCTGCTTCTGATGATCCATAATGAGTCTCCAGTCCAGTGAAAGGGGTTGAATCGAAAGTATACCTGCCTTCCTGCGCAGCCCTCAATGGGGGTGAGCGATGACGCGTCCACAATCCGGTTGAATACGGGTCCACCGGGCCGTTCACAATTCGACCCGATTCTGATATAGTTCACCAATTTTTTCGCGGCCAGCCTCGTACGGCTGGTATGGATCGAGAGGAGCGGACGAACCGGCAATGGAGCGACGAGCAGCGTCACATACCGAAGAAGAGGAAATGAACCAGCGCCGCAAGCTGCTGAATGCGGCGCGGCGCGGCGATTCCAAGTCGATCAGCAAGCTGTTTGAACTGTACCAGGTCCGCGTGCTCAGCGGGGAGCAGTTGGCGAAGGTCAACCGGTCTTCCGCCTATCTCGTCCCCGTCAAACCGGCATCCGGCAAGAAAGGCAAAGCGTCGGCCAAACCAGTTCCTGCTAAACCGGTTAAGAAAGTTGCCGCGAACCCCGCACCCAAGAAGCCGGCCGATAAAGCTCCTAAGACCAAGCCGAAAAAGAAGCGCTGACCGCGCAGTTCGGTTACTGCACCGACACCCGCAACCCTCCGCCCGCCAGTTTGGCCGCAATCCCTTCCGCCTCACCGGTCTCGCCGTTGAACACGACCGCTTCACCCTGGTGATCGATGCGATAGGCGAGTTCGAATGCCTTTGTCGGCGTCATGCCCGGAATACAGCGGCAGAAGAGATCGATCACTTGCTGGTACGTGTGGCAGTCGCAGTTGTAGACGATGACCCGGGCTTCCAGGCCGTCGCCGTCGCCGGTCGTCGTTTCTTCGGTGGTGCGCGGAGTCGCCAGCGGAGTCGGCATGATCCAAAAAGTGTAACAGAGTCGCGCGGCCGGTTAATACCCTGTCCGGTCGATCGCATGATTCGCGAGCGTCAGCCCGTCCCGTGTCACGGTGCGATTCAGCAACGCATAGTGCGACGGCGAATCGGTCGCTGCGTCCAGCGTATGGGTTGATGCCAGACGAATCGTGTAGGCTAGGGCGGCCGACGTTTTCAGCAGAGCCAGTCCATACTCGTACTCATAGACCGCATCGCCGATGAGACGCTGTTCGCTCAGCCGGATCACTGCTGCTGTGTCGTAGGGGTGCCGGCGCCGGCCATCCTCCACCAGTGTCAGCAGCACGGCCGGTCCCGGAATCTGACGGCCGCCGATCATCATTGCGTGAGACAGATCGAAGAGCCCCTGTTGAAACCGGCGATCCTGGCTAAGGGCATGATGAAAAATGTCCCGCCAGATTTCGTCGCGAAGATCCGCATCGATGGCGGATCGCAGGTCCGGCGAAAGGGGACCGCTGACGTGGTGGCCCTGCACGACACGTCCGCTCGCCACCAGGTCCGGAAACAACCCGCCCATGCGGTCGGCATAGGCCGTGGTGCCCGCAAACCGGCCGAGCTGGAGCGCCATATAGTCGCGGAAATGAACGCGCCGGAATTGCGCCAGCAGTTGCGCGAGCGTCCGTTCGTGACAGAGATGGAACGGATAATAGAGGACGTCGGTGAGCGCGGCGGATGTCATCGACAAACGTACAGCCTCATGATAGGGTTTCGCCCGTGAAAAAGATTTTCACGTCCCGGCTCGATCTCCTGCTCGTCGTGGTTCCGCTGGCGCTCGGGCTCCAGGTCCTGGCCGCCGATCCGCTGCTGATTTTTATCGCGTCCGCCCTGGCCATCGTGCCGCTGGCCGGCTTACTGGGCCGGGCGACGGAACACCTGACGTCGCATGTCGGAGCGGGCGCCGGCAGTCTGTTGAATGCCACGCTGGGCAACGCTGCCGAATTGATCATCGCCCTGGCAGCCCTGCGCGAAGGGCTCGACGATGTGGTCAAAGCGTCGCTGACCGGCTCGATTCTCGGCAACATTCTCCTGGTCCTCGGCGTCTCGATGATCGCCGGCGGACTGAGGTACGAACGGCAGAAGTTCAATCTGACCGCCGCCGGCATGGGCTCCAGTCTGTTGCTGCTCTCGGCGGTCGGACTCATTATTCCGGCCCTGTTTCACTATACGGCGGAAGACCGCGGCATCGTCGTCGAAAAAGAATTGAGCCTCGAGATCGCTGTCGTCTTATTCATCATTTATATCCTAAGCCTCGTGTTTTCCTTGAAGACACATCGGCACCTGTTTGCCGGCGAATCGCACGACGCCCACGACATCGGCGAGCGGCCGTGGAGCCTCCGCCTGTCCATCGGTGTGCTGGCAGCCGTGACGGCGCTGATCGCCCTCATGAGCGAGGTGCTGGTCGGCACCATCGAGGTGGCGGCTGCGCAGTTGGGCCTGACGCAGGTCTTCGTGGGCGTCATTCTCGTGGCCTTGGCCGGCAACGCGGCGGAGCATTCCACCGCGGTCGTGATGGCCGTGAAAAACAAAATGGATCTGGCGTTCGGTATCGCCGTGGGGTCCAGCCTGCAGATCGCGCTGTTCGTCGCGCCGGTGCTGGTCTTTGCCAGCTATCTGTTCGGCGCGCCGCTGGACTTGATCTTTACGCCGTTCGAAGTGGCGGCGGTGACGATCTCGGTGTTGATCCTGGGATTCGTGGCGATGGACGGGGAGTCGCACTGGATCGAAGGGGTGATGCTCGTCGGCGTCTATGCGATGCTGGCGGTGGCGTTCTACTTTCTGCCGGTGTAGGCGCGCTACACCTTGTCCATGTCGATCACTTCGGTGGCGTCCCACAGGTTTTTCCACTCGGCATCCGCCAGATCCTTTTCCTTGTCGACGGTGGTTTCCTCGCCGAATGTCCGGCCTTCGTGCACCGACGGCTGCTCGGACTGGGCCTGAGTCGACCGGCGTTTCTTGGCCGGATCCATGTTCACGGGCATCGGACATCCTCCAGACCACCTAGTCTCCCTCTCCGGCGGTCGCGTTGTCAATGTCGGCAAACCGCGCATTGACCCTCTGAAAAATGGCTGCTACA
>OMJK01000086.1 GCA_900299325.1 Nitrospiraceae bacterium
CTCCAGCGTGCGCAGGTAACACTGAATGCCCATGTCGATCGTGTTGTAGTCCGACACCTGGGGATTATCCAGTTCGATGTAGACGCCCGCGAGATTGTACCAGGCGATCGGGTCTTCCGGCGTGATCTCAACCAGCCGCTCGTAATAGTCCTTCGCTTCCATGTACTTCTTCTTGTCCGCGTATACCCGGCCGAGATTGAAGAGAGCCAGCACGTCGTGCGCGAACACCTCGAGCGCGTGCTTGAACTCGGCCTCGGCTTCGTCGGCCATGTTCTTCGTGGCGTAGATGGTGCCGAGGTTGGAGTAGTACATGGCGAGCGAGCGGTTCATCTCGGCGCGCAACCCTTCGGCCATCTCGATCGACTTCTTCACTTCGGCCAGCGCGTCGTCGAGCCGGCCTTTGCTGAAATAGAGTTCGCCGAGGCGGCAGCGGGCCTGGAAGTCGTCCGGTTCGCCGGCCAGCAGCTTTTCGATTTCCGCGATTTCTTCGTCCGGCGACAGCGGCTGATCGCCCGGATCCAGCGCCGTGCCTGCCTGCGTCGATTCAGTGGTCGATTTTGGTGTGTCCATGATCATGTACCCTTCAGTGCGGGCTCCTTGTTAGGCCTGTTCCGTCACCAGTCCCTCGTGCGATTCCATCAAGGGATGGCCGGCAGCCGAGGCCGGTTCGGCAGCCGCCGGTTTGACCCGATCCAGCGTCAATAGCATCACGCCGAGGATCACCATCAGCGTGAGATTCGAGAACATCAGCGCATACCCCGCCAGGAACATCAGGGCGATCCCATAGCCGGCCAGCCGCCCCATCGTGAGGAGCTTGATGACCGTGTAGGACCAGCAGAGCAGCCCCCCCATGTACACGGCAAAGGGGAGATAGAAGGTATAGCCCATGCCGAACTGGAAAATCCACCCGATGCCCTGCGTGGCCTGGCGCACGCCCGAAGCCAGGGCCGGATTGTAGAGGCCCAGGAAATAGTCCATGAACAGCATGGCCGTGAAGATGACCCCGGCCGTCGCCCAGAACCAGATGGCCCGCCCGCGCTGCCGGCGGTTCTTCGTCCGCAAGGACAATCCACGGCCGTACGCGACATAGACCAGATAGCTGGCTAGAACCATCAGCGCCTCACCCAGCCGGTGCGATTCGTACACCAGCGGCGGCGCCGCGAGCGTCCCCGCCACGCTGTAGGCCGTCGAGACGATCTGATAGTACAGCCACCCGGACATGCCGAGGAGATAGGTGGCGCCAAAGATCCGTTCGGCACGCTCGTAATGGGTGGACAGATATTCGGCGGCGAACAGGATCAGCGTGACGAGCGCCACGCCGTTGTACATCAGGGCGCCGACCATTCCGGGCTCGACAAGCAGGAACCCGACCGTCAGCAGCATCAGCAACCCGGCGCCGCCCATGGCCGCATGGCTCACGCGGCTGACCTTCTGCCCCGCGTACCGGTGCAGAAGAGTCGTGATCAGGGAGAGAAACAGGAGAATCGCGACGATGTTGAGGAGCCAGGTGCCGACCTCGCTGAGTGCTTTGAAGGTGGGCGTGATCCACGGATGCGTCGTCGCCAGCTTGCTCAGGTGCATGCCGAGACGGGACACCAGCCGGTAGAGCACCAGTTCCAGGAAGGAGGCGAGCACAACGAGCTTGATCGTGTACTCGAACAGCGGGCCATAGTCGCCGACCCGGCCCGTGCCCCGCTCCGTCATCGTGGAGGCTTGTAACACGCTCGGTTCCTCTCCACTGGCTCAACTAACCTGTTGCTGCCCGGATCAGGTTCCAATCGGCTGCGGTGCAGCCTGACCCGCTTCTTCCTTCGCCTTGGCGATGTAGAGCAACCCGTCCGCCATCGAATAGTTGAACGGCAGTTCGCACACCACTTCGCTGACCCGCTCGTAGACGTGCTGGTACAGTTTCTCCGCCTGATCCGGCGTCATGCCCTCTTGCACTTCGTAAAAGAATCCGAGGCTGAGGTCCTCCGCCGAGGGCCGCATGATCCGCCGGATGCCGTAGCCACCGGGGTCGCTCATGATCGGCGCTTCTTTTTCCAGGTCGAAGAGGCAGGGCTGGCAGGAGAAGCCGAACGACTCATGGAGCTTCTTGTTCTCCACGATGAAGTTCATCGTCTCCAGCGCTTCCTCTTCCTTCTCGGTCGGGAACCCGACGATGATGTAGCAGTGGACGGCGATGCCCAGATCCACGCAGTCGTCCGCGATCCGGCGCACCCACTCCTGCTTGATGCCCTTCTTCATGAAGTCCATCACGCGCTGATTGAACGACTCGAGCCCGAAGACGATCTTCAAACAGCCGGCATCCCGCATCGACGTCAGCAGCTCGCGGGTGAGGTTTTTCTCGAACCGCATTTCGCAGGTCCACTTCACGTCGAGCTTGCGCTCGATCATCTGCTGGCACAGCCGCTTGGTCGGCGACAGGGCGAAACATTCGTCGGTGAAGAAGAAGTACTGGGCGCCGTAGCGCTGCTTCAGCCAGTCCAGTTCTTCGATCGTACGCCCGGGCTCCTTCTGGCGGAAGTTCTGGTGGTCCAGCGTGAGCGCGCAGAATGCGCAATCTTTGTAGTAGCAGCCGCGGGAGAACTGCACCGGCAGCACCGGCTCCGGTGACAGATAGCGGCCGAGCGGGAAGCCGTCATAGTTCGGCGCCGGCAGTTGATTGACGTTTTCAGAATAGAAGGGCTGATTCACGGTGATCTTGCCGTTCTGCCGGTAGATCAGATTGGGCACCTTGCTGTAATCCTTCTTGCCCGCCAACTGGTTCACCAGCTCGAGCAGCGCCGTCTCGCCTTCGAACACGACGATGTCGTCGGCCAGGTCGAACAGGGCCGGCACCCGGCGGATGTTGTCCACCAGTCGCGTGAAGATACTGCCGCCGATCGTGAGATGGATGTCGGGCGCCGCCTCTTTGATCAGCCGGCACAGCGTCAGGCCCGGAATGATTTGCGAGGTCGCCGTGATCGACACGCCGATCAGATCCGGCCGGTCGCCGACGAGCGACGGCAGGAACTGCTCCCGGAACAGCCGGACGTAGGGATTCTGGGCCTCGTCCCGGATGACCTTCATGAGGTCCTTGGACGAGTAGATCGAATAGTTGCTGAACTGGTTGTCGACGACCGTGAGCCTCGTCGGGAAATAGATCGACGAAACCGTCTCCAGCCACTTGTCGATCATGAAGAGGCTACCCCGGTACGCATCGAGATCGTAGAAGCCGTCGCTCCGCAGCGTCTCCTTCGCCAGTTCGATCCGGTCAATCAGATATGAAAATTGATCGAGCGAGGCGGCCACGCGGGCATAATGTTCCCGGCTGCCGGGACCGGTCTCGCCGGTTTGCGACCGCTCGAGGTCCCGCTTCTTCTCGACCAGCTGTTGGTACACCTGCGCCCCATAGGAACGGGTGAGCACCGTGTCCAGCAATTCGATTCCAAGATCGCGCTGCGTGACGTTGGTGACCCCGGCCTGATGCAGGAATCCGGTCAGGGATGGCAGGCTCAGGTACGGTTGGGACGGATGCCACGTGGGAGGAAAGAGCAGAGAAACTTTCATAGAGTTCTGACGGTCTATGAGTCTAATTTAGTTCGATAAATCAGAGGGTTTTGCCTAAAAGCACTCCGAGTTTTATACACTCCGGTCTTCTCCAAATGCAACTCTCCTCCAGGCCGTTATCCCCCGCGCACTCAGGGCCGGAACCCCGCTGAAAAAAAAGAAGCCCCAGACCTTGTCGCCACTTGCGTGACGTCGATCCGGAGCCTCTCCTTGACTCAACCGGCAGGGTCTCTTCTATTCTATCGGCGAAGAGACCGGGTCTCGCTCGAGACCGGTTCGCTCACGGAAGCTTGAGCGTGAACCAGGTCGAGAGCGCCTTCATGCCGTTACGCTCGATGTTGTTGCCATCCCACACCGCAAACGCGATGGGCACGGACATCCCGCTCTTGAACTGGACGTCGTTCGCGTCGCCGGTTTCCAGCGTCCGCTTCACGACCACGCGCCAGGTCGGGCCCGTATAGGCGCCGCCCTTGACGGAGCCGGACGGCTCCCACACACCGTTGCCGACCACATCCTGATGGGCCTGGGTCGTCAGGGTGCTGAAGCCGTTGGCATTCAGGTCCTCCACCGAGCTCACGCGGAGCGTCGGGTCGGACATGATGTTGCCGGACCAGATGCCGGGATTGAAGGGGCCAAGGCTCCGACCGATCCGATCCGGATAGGTCACGCCGCCGGCCGGCTCTTCAAAGTAGTAGTCCCAGAAGATGCCCGGGTATTGATCGTCCACGTCCCAGATCCCGGAGCTGTCCTTGCCGAGGTCCTTCTGCCACTCCGCGTTCCACCGCCAAATGTTGGTGGTCCCGCCCGACTGCCCCATGCACTGGAAGGGCGGCGCTCCCGAGGTGTTCACCGGGAACATGATCGCGGCCTGGTCGCGGAAGTCCTGCGGACCGATCGTCGTGTCGTTC
>OMJK01000087.1 GCA_900299325.1 Nitrospiraceae bacterium
AAGGCTCCCCCGTATAACCACGAATGTCACGATCACTCAGCGCCGAACGCGTGTGCTGGGCTACTCGTTTCGATATGACCCCACCGAGTCTTGACAACGCTGAAACGATGCCGTCCCGTGAGTTTGGATTGGCTATGGGGCTGATCCTGGGGCGGTTTCTCGTCAAGATGCAGGATCTCCACTACGGGTACTGGACCGATGGACTGTCGGTGGAGATGCCGAATCTCCCGAAAGCGCAAGCCCAATACTCTGATTTTCTGCTCTCGCACGTGCCGCCCGGCGTGAAGACGATTCTGGATGTCGGGTGCGGAGCCGGCAATACGGCGCGCAAGCTGCTCGACCGCGGCTATCACGTCGATTGTCTTTCGCCGAACGCCTTTCTCAACCGGGTTGCCCGGGAGACGGTCAGCCATCGGGCGCAATTCTTCGAGTGCCGGTTTGAAGAACTCAAGACCGATCAGCGGTACGATCTGTTGCTGTTCAGCGAAAGCTTCCTGTTCATGAAACTGGAGGACGCGATCGCACAGGCCCTCCGGTTTCTGAACCCCGGAGGGTATTTGCTCCTGAGCGATGTGTTCAAGATCGTGCCGGACGGAAATACGGCGATCGGCGGCGGTCAACACCTGACGGCATTCCAGGAAGCGTTCAGCCGGGCACCCTTCAAGAAACTGGAAGAAGTCGATATGACTCCCAGGATCGCGCCGACCTTTACGCTATTGAATAACGCCTATGCTCAAGCCCTCAAGCCGGCCTATGAGTTGCTGATGGGCCGGTTACGATCACGTCACCCGTGGTTGATGAAAGCGGTTCTCTGGAAATTCGGCGACAAGCTGCGGCGGGCCGAAGCCAAACACTTCAGCGGGAAACGGACGGCCGAAACGTTCATGCAGATCAAATCCTACCGGTTGTTTCTCTTCCAGCATACGGGCGGATAAGTCTCCCGGATTTTTCTGACACAACCCATGTGCCGGTCTTTGCGCCGCGTTGCCGGGTGCAAAGATGGGTTCATTCGCTTTCACAGATACCGTCGGGTATGCTGTTTCGAAGGTCTTCTCTGCATGAATCGCGCGTGGATGAAATGGACGGCGATCGGGCTGGTCGGAGTGGTCGTGCTTCTCGGCACGGGCGTGTCGTTATACGGCGCGCACCTGGCCGGCCTCCTCACACTGCCGAAGCGCGAGGATCATCCCCCGCTTCGTGTATACAGTGCGCCCTTTTTGTTGGAGCCGGGCCGTTCCATCGTTGAAACCAGGCTACTCGACCGGCTCCAGCGGCTGGGGTATCGGCGGGTCGAGTCTTATCCGCGTTCGCCCGGCGACTACCAGGTGACCGACACCGCGCTGACAATCGCTCTGCACGCGCTGCCCGATGAGCATCGTCTGTCAACGACGGTCAGGCTGCGTCTCGATCAGGATCGCATCGTTGAGGTGGTGTTGGCCGACGAGAGCCCTCCGGATTCCCCGCTCTACCTGGAGCCTGAACTGCTCAGCGGCATTCGAGGGGAATCGCGTCAGGTGCGCGAATGGATTCCGTTGAGCGAGATCCCGCCCGCCGTGGTGGAAACAATTTTAGCCGTCGAAGATCGCCGGTTCTATTCCCACCGGGGCGTCGATCCTGTTGCGATCGGTCGGGCGGTCTGGCGGAATCTCACCACCGGCGGCGTGGTGCAGGGCGGGAGCACCATCACCCAACAGTTGGCCAAGAACCTGTTCTATTCGCCGCAACGGACCATGGGCAGGAAGTTCAAGGAAGCCCTTGCGGCGCTTGTGCTGGAGACCAAGTATACGAAATCGGAGATCCTGGAAAGCTATCTGAACGAGATCTATCTCGGCCAGGCAGGATTCGTGTCGGTCTATGGTATCGGTGAGGCGGCGCGCCGGTTCTTCGGCAAGCCACTGCGCGAGTTGACCATTGAAGAAACGGCGCTGATCGCCGGCTTGATCAAGGGACCAAACACCTACGCGCCGGCCAAACATCCGGAATTAGCCAAGCAACGACGGGACGTGGTGCTGCGCCGCCTGCGCGATGTCGGGATCCTGACCGACGACGCGTGGGCGCTGGCGGTGCAACTGCCGTTGCAGGTCGCGTCGCACGATGAAGTCATCAGCGACGCCCCGTATTTTCTGGATGCCGTGCTGCGGCAGGTCGAGGACACGAGCGGGGCGCCATTGCCCGAAGGGTTGCAGATCGACAGCACGCTGGATCCGATGATTCAGCAGGCCGCGCATGAGGCATTGAGCAAAGGACTCGCCGCGCTCGAATCGACTCGGGCGTCATTGAAGCGCGAAGACAATCCGTTGCAAGGGGCGGTGGTGGTCCTGGAGCCTGCTACGGGATTTGTGCGGGCACTGGTCGGCGGGCGGGACTATCGGCGCAGTCAATTCAATCGGGCGATCCAAGCACACCGCCAACCGGGCTCGCTCTTCAAGCCCTTCGTCTATCTGGCGGCTTTCGAGGCCGCGCGTGAAGGCCGTGCCGGCGCGGTGACGCCGGCCAGCATGTTGTTGGATGAGCCGGTGGCATTTGAGTCCGAGAAGGGAACCTGGGCGCCGCAGAATTACGACCATCAATTCCGCGGGCCGGTGTCTGTGCGTCAGGCAGTCGAGCAGTCGCTGAATGTCCCGGCCGTGCGGGTTGCGCACGGGGTCGGGGCCAAACCGGTTGTCGATCTCTTGCGTCGTGTCGGGGTGACCAGTCCTCTTGCTCGCGACTTGTCACTGGCATTGGGGAGTTCGGCGGTCTCGTTGATCGATATCACCTCGGCATTCGGCAGCATCGCCAACGAGGGTGTTGCCGTGCGTCCCACGCTGGTTCGCAAGACCGTCAATCATGAGGGAAGCCAGGGGTGGACGTCCGTTCCCGACCGTTCGCCGGCTGTGTCTCCCCAAGCGGCGCGCGTTCTGACGTCGCTGCTGCAAGGGGTGATGGAACGGGGGACGGCGGCGAAAGCCGGCAGTCTGGGGCTGCAAGGCGCCGTGGCCGGCAAGACCGGCACCACCGACGGCTATCGTGATGCCTGGTTCGTCGGGTACACGAAAGATCTGGTCATCGGCGTTTGGGTGGGGTTCGACGACGAGCGGGCACTTGGCCTGACCGGGTCGCAGGCCGCATTGCCGATCTGGATGGACATTGCGCGGCGTGTCATTCCGTCGACGGCGACACCGTTCGCCATGCCGGCCGGTGTCGTCACGCGTGAGATCGATCCCAAGACCGGCCAACTGGCCACCTCGCAGTGTCCGGAGCGGGTAATGGAGCTGTTCATCGACGGGACGCAGCCCACGGTCTATTGCGAAGTGCACGGCGGAGGGTTCTGGGAACGGCTGAAGCGGAGTTTTGGATTCTCCTAGATCCCTCTACTGTCCTGCGCTATTCTGACGGGCAGATGGCCGGCCGCGAGGTATAGAAATGAAGAAACCAGGCGCGATGGATGACGATCACATCACCCTGCTGGCGCGGGGCGTTGAGCTCAAAGGCGAGATTCGCGTCGAGGGCACAGTCCGCATCGACGGCCGTCTCCACGGCGAGGTGCATACGACCGGCCAGGTGATTGTGGGAGAAGACGGCTTGGTCACGGGTACGATCCACGCCGGCACGCTCATCTGCAGCGGCCGGATCAAAGCGACCATCACGGCAACGGAGCGTGTGCAGCTGCTCCAGCCCGGCGTTGTGATCGGCGAGGTCCACTGCCCCATCTTTTCTATGGAAGAGGGCGCCAAGTTTCAAGGCCTGAGCGACATGAGCGTGGCCGCGTGGGAAGAAGACGTGCCGCAGCTACCGAAAAACGTTCGGGATCTCTCGGCCCATCGCGGAAAGACTACAGCGACTCACCAGAAAGAAACCGACTCCTAGCCAGCCGATTCGTTTCACTCCCGCGCGCGTTGCGTCCAGTCTGGTCATTCCAGCGGAATCGTAATTGCGATGCCGCCCATCACATCGTTCAGTTTGAAATCCCGTTTAGGACTCAGCGGATGCGCATTGTGGCATTTGATGCAGGCGGCTGACACGGCCTGGTCCGGATAGATTGCCTGGAAGTAGCGTTTCTTTCCGCTGGATGCCACGCCGGTATAGGGCTGATTCGGATTGCGTGACAGCGATTCCAATCCCTGTCGTTCCAGGTCGGTGGCCGGCGCGTTGCGCTGATAGATCGGCCAGAGGCTGATCAGGCGATAGCGGATGCCGCCGCCGCTCTCCGCCACGAGTTTGCCGGAGTGTTGGAGAAACTGCGCAGGCAACGGCAGCGCATTGTCCTGCTCCCAGTGTTCGGTCGCCGAGACGACACCTTTTTCCTGCATGCGATTGACCACGTGGGTAGTGTAGATCGTGCGGTCGGCCCGCAGAATCGAGTGGATATAGTCCGCCACCCGTTCCGGTGGAATACCGCGCGGTTCACTGTCGGTTTTGGTCGCCGAGATCGCGGATCCGCCGATCAGGCCGATCACACCGATCGCGATGGCCGCGGTGCGGAGGGAGTGCCGGAGACGCTGCATGATTCCTCCTGAAGCGAAGACGGTGCCGCGAGAATCGGCAGGATGACGGTACAGGCTGTGCCCTGTCCTTCCTGGCTGTCGATGCGAACGTCCCCGCCGAATTTGCGGACGAGCCGGCGCGCGACGGTCAGGCCCAGCCCCGACCCTTCGCCCTGCTCGCGGGTGGTAAAAAATGGATCGAAGACCTTGGCCAGATGTTGTTTCGAGATGCCCGGTCCGGAGTCGGTGAATGTAACCAGTGCCCGGCTGGCATCCTGATCGACGGTGATCCGCAAGGTTCCGGTGCCTTTCATCGCCTGCACGGCATTGCGGGCGATGTTGGAGAATACCTGGCGGATTTGGTCGGGCACGGCCCGCACCGAGACCGGTGCGCCGTATTGCTTGATGATGTGGATGCCGGACAGGTCCAGGGTGTGCGGGAGTTGCTCCAGCGTCTGATCGAGAATTTGAGCCACGTCGACCGATACCGGAGTAGCGGTTTCCCGGGCTGCAATGCCGGTGAAATCGCGGATGACGGCCGCCATCCGCCGGCCATGCTGCACGATATCGCGGGCGTAGGATTTGACGCGATTCAGATCGGTTTCCTCCTGCAGGGCTTCCCCGAGTCCCATAATGCCGAACAACGGATTGTTCAACTCGTGTCCGATGCCGGCGGTCAGCACGCCCAGGCTGTCCGATTTTTCGGCTTGAATCAGGCGATCCTGCTGCCGGCTTTCGTCGGTGGCATCGCGCAGCACCAGTCCGATGCGATCCTCCTCGCCGGTGTCGCCGCTGATGCGGAACCACTGGTACTGATACTGCCGTTGTCCGATGCGGAGTTCACTACCGCCATCGCCTTCCGGGTGGTCGACGTTCGGGGCCAGTGGGTCGCGCAGCGCGGTGTGCAGCGGGCGCGCGCCGGTTTCCGGATTGTCGGCGCCGTTTGACGCGGCGCTGCGGAGCCGCTTCCGGACGCGCTCTTGCAGAGCGGGATCAGTAGGAAGCAGGTCGAATAAACGCATAGTAGAAGCGCGATCCGCATCGACACCGAACGTGTCCTGTCCCGCCCGGTTGACGTAGCGGACGAGTTCCTGCCGGTCGACCATGACGATCGGGGTGGGGACGGCATCCAGAATCTGGTCCGTTGATTGGCGGAGCGATTGCACTTCCTGAGTTTTGATGGCGACCTGGTCGGTCAGGCCGGCGAAGGCCGACTCCAGTTGCCGGTTCATGCGGGTGAATTCTTCGGCCAGCTCCTGAAGTTCGTCGCCGGTGTTGATGTCCACGGGTTTCCACCATTCGCCTCGTCCGATGGAGCGGGCGGCGGTCTGAAGCTGTCGGACGGGCGTGACGATGCGATTGGCGGCGATATAGCCCAGCGAAGCGAGCAGCACAATGGCCACGCTGCCGAATACCGCGATCCAGGTGAACAGATGCTGAATCGGGCTGAACAGTTCGTGGGACGATTGCCAGACGAAGGTGCTCCAGATGCCGGAGTCCAGCGAACCGTTCGTCACGCGGGAGGTTTCCGGCAGCGGGGAAAATCCGATGATGGAGGTGTCGTGGCCGCCATGGCCGTCTCCCGGCGCGCGGACCCAGCCGGCGTAATTCGGCGTGACCAGCGGGATCATCCCGGCGTCGGACAGTTGCACGCCGGTCGGCAGAATGGGACAGGCGATCACGATGCCGCGGCTGTCGATCATCATCACGTGGCCGGTCTTGCCGAATCGCACCGGCGCGATCGACGGCGTGAAAAATTCCTTGGCGTCGATGACGCGATGCAATACGCCGATCGCTTCATAGCGGAGGCTGTCCATGATCGGGATGGAGAGCGTGAACACGTAGGTGTTGGCCCGTTCGTCAAAGTGCACGTCTTCGATGTAAATCTGGCCGGCGCCTTTGTTGAAGGTGCCTTGCCACCAAACTGTTCTGCTGTTGCTGTAGGACGGCAGCGTGGTGCGGGTGGCGACCAGATAGCCTACGTATCGGTAATGAACAGCATCTTGGTGGCGGCCCGGACAATTTGCGGCAGCAACTCATCCGGTTCGCGCAGGGAACCTGAGTAATATTGGCCAAGCAATTTCGCCACGCTGCTGTCGGTGATCGCGCGAACCATGAGCGGGTCTTTGGCATCCCAGAGCCGCCAGTCCTCGTTCGCGACGGCGCGGACCGCTGCCCGGCCGCCGCGTTCCTCGATGGCCCGCCAGGCGTCACGCCGTTTCTCCAACTCCTGCACGATGTCCGGATTGTTGGCGATTCGGGATGTGCGGGCCACTTCTTCGGCGACCAGCACATCGAGTTTTCTGGACGTCTCGATCGCGAGCGCCTTGAAGCTTTCGCCGTTGACCTCGTAGATTTCCTGCGAACCCTGCCACAGAGCCAGCCCCAGGCCCACCATCAACGGCACGACGCCGACCAACAGCATCGACACGATGAGCTTGCGCTGCAAGCCCCAACGGGGCGGCGGCAGGGCGTCCGGCATGATCGGAGGAGGGCTCATGGCGCACCGTTGTTCGGCGACGGGATCGTCGACGGAAAGGCCAGGACGAACGTCGTGCCGCGGTCGACTTCGCTCTCGACCGCGATCGTGCCGTGCATTTTCCCGACGATCGTCTTCACATTATAGAGACCGAGCCCCGTGCCTTTCCCGGGCTCTTTGGTCGTATAGAACGGTTCGAAGATCTGGCGCAACGCTGCCGGGGCGATACCACAGCCGGTGTCCGCGATCCGCACCTCGGCGCCGTTGTCGGACATGGCCGTCTCCACGGTGAGCGTGCCGCCCCCGTCGTTCATGGCATGCACGGCGTTCGTGATGAGGTTGACGAACACGTGCAGCAATTCGTCGGGACTGCCGCGGACGGCTGCGCCGGGCGTGTAGGATTTCACGACGTCGATATCATGGAAGCTTGCCGCGTAGCGGGCGATCTTGAGCGCCTCGTCGAGCCGGCCGTTCAGACAGACGAGCGCGTCGCCGCGCACGGAGGACCGGCGGGCGTACTGGGTGAGATCGCGGCAGATGGCGCTGGTACGCTTGACGGCTTCGATGATCTCTTTGGTCTGTTCGTGGATGGCCGCCGTGTCCTGCTCGTCGACGAGATTTTCGGCCAGCCCCAGAATCAGCTGAAGCGGGTTATTGATGTCGTGCGCGATGCCGGCTGCGAACGAGCCGATGCCGGCCAGCTTTTCCGCATGAAACAGTTCCGTGTGCAGCCGGGTTTCGTGCTGGACCAGGTCCCACAGAAGCCGGGAGACCGGCCCGCTGACCATGTCTACGTTGGGTCCCTTGTGTCCGGCGATGTACCGCTCCATCTCCGGATCGCCGGTTACGTCGACGATCAAGTTGACCTGCGAATCGCTGATCAGCGTCGATACTTTATCGGCAACCCACACGCCGAGTTCGCGGGCGCGTTGAAGGCCCGGCGCCTGGGCATCGTGGTCCACGATGCCGACGATGCCGACGGAGGGAATCCGATGCAGAAGCTCCAAGAGAGCGGTTCCGCCTCTGCCGGCTCCGATAATGGCGACTCGCGTCGCCGGAGTGGTATGCATCACGGGAGGCTCACGACCGTCCGCTGAAGTGGTCGCCGGAGGGGAAGCGTCGTACGTCATGCTCCCCTCCGGATGACCGGTGCGTTCCGTGGTCATGTGCGAATCGCTATAAATGGGCCAGCTCGCGCTGCTCCATCGCACGGGCGACGGCGGCCCGCAGCTTTTCACCCTCGACCGGTTTGACGAGATAGTCCACCACGCCTTGGCGCAGCAGGGAAGAGGCCATCTCGGTGTCCGGGAATCCGGTCAGGACGATGAGCGGGACGCGCGTATAATTGGTGCGGAAATAGGAGATCGCCTCGATCCCGTTGATCTTCGGCATGCGGATGTCGCAGATGACCACATCCAGCAGAAGGCGGTTTTCGCCGGTGTTGATCGTCTCGATGGCCTTCTCACCGTTCTCCGCTTCCAAGACCTCTTAGCCGGCTTTCTGCAGCGACATGCGGACGACCTTGCGGATATCCGGCTCATCGTCCACGACTAGCACACGGCCATTGCACGCGGCATTTCCGGTGAAGAATCCTGATTTGAATTCGCTCATGGCATCCTCCTTTGGGTTGGGCACTGGGTTCGCATCGACAGGCTCTCCGTTTCTCGCTCTCTGAGTAATGAAGTGAGCAATGGGTATGCCATGATCAGAGAGGATGCCCGCGGCAATTTTTCAACGAGTTCACAGCTGTGGTGTGCACGAGCGATTGGAACCATGGTTGGAAACCACCAGCGCATGGCTGAGGTCCACCAGATCGACGACTGGAGGAAAATGGTTTCATTGTCATGCTCACCACATGTATCGAAATACGATGACTGCGGTGACCAGACTGACCGACGCCCACGACAGCATCACGTAATCCATGGCAGCCTCCTCCGTCGAACACGCGGTGAATGCATCTGCATCTCGGTAGGGCAAAGGCCGTGCCGGTTTCTTGCGCTCGTGCGCGCAGAGTAAGATCGAGAACGATTTTGACGACTTAGTATGCGAAGGCGAATTGGGTATGCGGAACCAACGGAGCCAGATGCAGTGATCCGGTTTTGATTCACCGCGAATGCGAAGTGATTCATTTTGGTCTGTCTTCATGGCCGATCGGAGGAATTGCGTTTCCGATTTCGGCTGGGGTATTCTCGCGCGGACCGGGGGAGCCATGATTACGACCGATGTGCTGACGGGCTATATTCTCAAGAGCATGCCGGATGCTGTAGTGACGGTTGTGGACCGGACCGGCACGATGGACCATCTCAAGGTGAGCGTGGTGTCGGATGCCTTCAAGGGGAAGAATCTCTTGGACCGGCACCGGTTGATCTATCAGGCGCTCGATGTCCCGATGAAGGACGGGCGGATCCACGCCCTGGAACTCAAGGCTCGAACGAAGGACGAAGCGTAGGAGGGATAATGGCGGATTCGATCGAAGAGGAAATTCAGAAGGAAGTCAACGCGCACAAGATTCTGATCTACGGCAAGGGCACCAAGACCATGCCGATGTGCGGATTTACCCGGGAAACCATGCAGTTCTTCGATCGCTACGGATATCCGTACGAAGTGATCGATGTCCTCTCGCAACCGGCCAAACGGGAAACGCTGACGAAGATGACCAACTGGCCGACGCTGCCCAAGGTGTTCATCAACGGCACGTTCTACGGCGATACTGACATTCTCGACCCCATGGCGGCGAAGGGTGAAATTGAGCCGCTGCTCAAGAAAGCATTCGGGAAGTAAAGAGAAGCACATAAGGGCGGCTGCCATGCTCTGTGCTCGCGCAACGCGCGGTCTCAGAAGACCCTCGTTGCATGCGCGCAATGAGAGCATGGCAGCCGCCCTTGCTCTTTAGCAGCGGCGGGGGAGGGAAGAGAAGGTTACCGGATGTTGACTCTCACCGTTTCGCTTCGGGTGGCGGCCAGTTCATTTCGGTATGGCGGCCGCAGTAGTAGCACAGGAGGCGGTAACGGGCTTTCCGGCGCGGGTTGGGCATGGAGATAAAGGTGATCGGAGTGTCGTCGAACGGGCAGGTGGGTTGTTCGTGGAGGAGATGCACCTCCGCCATCATCGTAATCGACGCCACATCCCAGGGCGGGCTCGTCTGTTCCTGGCCGACAATCTTCTCGGCCGTGTGGCATCGCTCACATTCGGCTTCATAGTGTTTGATCTTGCCGTTATGCGGCGTGTGATCCGTTACCTGCATCGGTCCGCCACAGCCCGGTTTTGCGCAGGTAATGTGTTCGTGCTGCAGGGCCTGAACGAACCGATGATGGGCGTGCCGCTCCTGTTCTGACTTCATGCGTCCTCCCTCAAATTCCCCACGCACCGCTGATCTGGATGTTCGCCCCGTTCACGTAGCGGGCGTCGTCGGATAACAAGTACCGCACGGCGGCCACGGTATCGTCGACCGTGCCGACGTAGCCGGCGGGAATCCGTTTGGTCATGCCGGACAATTCTTCCGGCGGCGCGCTGCCCGAATCAATGAAGCCGGGCGAAACCGCATTCACGGTAATCCCGTGCGGGGCGAGCAGCTTGGCCAGGGTCCGTGTCAGAATGAGCACGCCGGCTTTTGCAATGTAGTGCGCGGTGACGTCGGGCTGAGCAATCATCTGGTCCGCATTCGCCATGCTGAAGTTGATGATCCGGCCGGCCTTGCGGGCTTTCATGCCGGGCGCCACGGCTTGGGCGAGGTAGAAAATCGGATGGAGATTGGCATCGAACATGTCGTTCCAGCCTGCGGCCGTTTCCTCGAACAGATTGATGCGATGATACGGGCCGGCGCCGTTGATCAGGGCGTCGATGCGGCCCCACTCCTGCTCGACGCGCGCCACCATTTGTTTGGCCGCCACGGGATCTGCAACATCGCAGCGGATCGGCAGTGGCGTGCCGCCGCGTGCCGTAATCGACGCGGCCGTTGCCGCCGCATCCGCCTCGCTGTTCCGGTAGCAAAAGGCGACGTGCCAGTGCCGGGCGGCGAGATCGAGTCCGATCCCCCGTCCGATCCCTTTGGCGCCGCCGGTGATGAGCGCTACGCGAGCCGTCATGGTCGATGGCTATTATGCCCTTGAACGCAGCCGTTTGGCGAGCAGTTGAAGCGCGCCGGTGGTGCGGCTCGAGAACGATTGCTCGGATTTCGGCTTTTTGGCGTCGGTTGCGCTGGCATCGATGAGCGCGCGCAGATCATCAAGCGTATCGACATCGCGCCATTCGGGCAGCAACGCGTCGCGCCATCCCAGCTGCCCGGCTTTCTCGCGCGTCAGCGCCAGCACCCGGTCGGTTGACCAGGGGATGTCCTGGAACAGCGCCGGTGCCGGCTTCTTCAAGCCGATCAGATAATACCCTCCGTCCCGGGCGGGACCCAGGACAAGATCGTGCGTTTCCAGGAGCGCGAGGCTCTGCTTGTAATGGTCGAGCGGGAGAGAAGGAACATCGGTGCCTACGATCAGGACCTGATGATAACCCCGGGCAAACAGCGCATCGAACGCCCGGCTCATCCGATGGCCCAGATCATCGCCTTCCTGGTCGATCAGTTGCACCGACTGCCGTTCCTCCATGATTTTGAAAAAGACCAGTGC
>OMJK01000088.1 GCA_900299325.1 Nitrospiraceae bacterium
ACCTTTTCGATGTCCGCCACCCAGTCGGGCGGCGCCTGGCCGTCGGACTTCTGCGCGATCGCCCGCCCATGAAACAGGCCATTGACCGCGACCAGCACGAGCAGAACAGCCGCCGCTGTCAGGCGCCGCCCCGATTGCACCGTACGATCTTTTTCCCCCGCATCACACATCACACATCACTCATCACGGTCTTGCGGCTAATCCCGCTTGCAGCCGACGAAATGAAAATTCACGCCCCACCCGACCGGATCGCCGGGATCCGCCGGCTCGTAGGTGCCCACGGTAAAGTTGCATTCTTTCATGGCGCGTTTGATGGCATTGCCAAAATCGATCATGTTTTTGATCTCGGCCTTGTCGATCTCTTTGATCACCGACCGCACCTTGATGCCGGCGTAGTCCGCGCGCGAATTGCCGATCACTTCGAAGACCGCCACGCCCTGCGGCCGCTGCAGCTTGAGTTCCTTCTGAATCTCTTCGTCCACCGACCCGACGACGATGCCAAATTCTTCGCCCAGCTTCGCCGCTTCGTCCTCGGTCATCCCGGTAGGCGCGGCGGCAGCCACCGGACCGGCCAGCGCCGCCAGGAAGCAGCCGGACAGAAAAAAAGCCCGTCCGACTTGGAGGGCTTGGTGTGAAGAGACTCG
The DNA here is from genome assembly GCA_900299325.1 of Nitrospiraceae bacterium. Taxonomy (GTDB): domain Bacteria; phylum Nitrospirota; class Nitrospiria; order Nitrospirales; family Nitrospiraceae; genus Nitrospira_D. The sequence continues at coordinate 645 of OMJK01000088.1, forward strand.
TGGGTTAATGGGCTATCCTCTCGCCGGTCATCCGCCCTGCGCCAACGCTCACTGTCATCACACCAGGAAAACTATAATTTCGCAACCGGGTCAATCACGAGCTGAAACCAGGGCGCCACTGCCTTCTGCCCGTTGCGCTCCTTGTTCTCGCCGTTCCAGACGGCGAAGGACACGGTCTGCACGCGGCCCGGCACCAGCTTGGCTTCGTTTTCCTGCTCCTCGCTCGACAGCGGGCGCTGCATCATGACGTGCCACACCCCGTCCTTCCACAAGGCCTTACCCTGCACCCGCCCCTGCTTTTCCTTCGTGGTGAGCGTGCTGAACCCGCCGCCGATCAAATCCTCCACCGACGACAGCCGGCGCGGAATCACCTCGAACGTCCGCACGCCGCCTTCCTTTTTCTCCGCCGACCGCGCCGCCCGGCGGTCGATGTCGCTCTGCCAGTCGGCTTTCCAGTGCCAGATGTTGATGTAGTGATCGAGCTGCCCCATGCAGAAAAAGGCCGGCGCATCGCCCAGCGGCAACCCGATGGCCACGCCGTCCCGGAAGGTGCCGGGCGTCAGCCGGTCGTTCTTCGTGTTGTCCTGCCACTCGAGCAAAAAGACGATGTCGGTGCCGTTGTGTACGGACCGGACGACGAGCGCGCGGGCGGTCGGCTCCGGCCAGACCGGCCGGGTAATCACCTGCCCGCTGAGCGGGAGTGTGGCGGGTGCAATCTTGGCCCAGGCCGGATCTTCCGGCGACGAAGGGAGATCGCCCTGCACGAGATGCGACCGGATGGACAGGCCCGCGGAACTGACGAGCGGAATACCGAAGCCGCCGAGCACGCTTCCAACGACGACGAGACTCGAGAGAAACCCCAGCAGGAGATGACGGGAACGGCCTAGAGTCGTCATTCGCACCAATCAGGACGCCCTGGGAACCGATGGACTCGGTCGAGGCGAAGCCAGAATAGCACAAAATTCGCGCGGGACAAACCGGGGGACGATGAGGACGATCAATTCGGCAACTTGACCCGACGAATTTTATTTTCGCCCCGTTCGCAGATATAAAGATGCCCGCTGGCGTCCAGCGCCAGACCGACGGGAGAATTCACCACCGCGTCGACGCCGAGCAGCCCGTCGCCGTGCTTGAGCGTGCCGGCCGATTCTTTCGCCACGAACCGGGCCGCGCCGCATCCGCCCATGTTCTTGTCTTCGTATCCGCTGTCGCCGTTGCCGGCCACGGTGGTGATGAGCCCGGTCTGCGCATCGATCCGGCGCACGCGGTGGTTCATCGTGTCGGACACGTAGAGATTGTCCTGTGCGTCGAGGACGACGGCTTCCGGCGCATGCAGCATCGCTTTCACCGCCGGCTTGTTGTCCCCGTCGTACCCGTAGCGGCAGACACCGGCCACGGTTGAAATGATCCCGGACGTTCCGTCGATCTTCCTGACGCGGTTGCTGCCTTTGTCGACCACATAGACATGGCCTGCGCGGTCGACCGCAATGCCGACGATGTCGTACAGACGGGCTTCCATCGCGGGCTTTCCGTCGTCGAGGTACATGGAGAGGTCCAGCCCGTCCGAGCAGACCGGCATCAGCCAGCCGTGATCGTCGCTGAAGTCGATCCCGATCGCATCGCCGGACAGCACGACGAGATTGCGCGCGACGAGCGGCTGTTCGCGCGCGTCGTCTTCGGCCGTCCACGCGCCGGCAATCGTGGTGACCTGGCCGGTTTTCGGATCATAGCGCCGGACCTTATGCGCCTGCGTGTCGGCGATGTAGAGGACGTCGTCGCGGTCGAACGCAATGGCGGCCGGCCAGGTGAGATTCACCTCCAGCGCCGGTCCGTCGCCGTTGAAGCCGTGCTGGCCGGTGCCGACCACCGTGGTAATGATGCCGGTCTCGTGATCGATCCTGCGGATCCGGTTGCTGCCGGAATCGCAGATGTACAGATTGTTCCGGGAATCGAACGCGACGTCGAGCGGAAGGTATAAACCTGCTTCGCCGCAAGGCCCCTCGTCGCCGCTGTAGCAGGTTTCACCGATGCCGGCGAAGTTGTGCAGCGTACCTTCCTGCAGATTCACCCGCCGGATCCGATCGGACCCGGACTCGGCGAAGTACAGCCACCTGCCCTCTTTGTCGAGCGCCACGTGATGCGGCAGTGGGATCCCCGCCTTGACCGCGCGCTTGCCGTCGCCGGTGCTGCGGGCCTTGCCGTTGCCGGCAAAGGTTTCGATATAGCCGTCCGCGAGTTGCTCGACCGTTTCCATGCGATCCTAGCCTTCTCTCCTATGCATGACGCATCACGCGCACTTTTCGTCAGGTACGCGGAGCCGACTGTTCAGCGTGAGCCGCTTGCGCCGGGGCCGCCTGCGCGGGAGCGGCGGGAATCGCCTGGGCCGGCGGGGCCGTCTGCTGTTGCGCCGCCTGCGCCTGGGCCTCCGCTTCGATAGCATCCGCCTCATGGACGGACTTTTTGAAGCCCTTGATCGCCTTGCCAAGCCCTTCGCCCAACTGCGGCAGCTTCCCCGCCCCGAAGATGATCAGCACGATCACCAGGATCAGAATCAGTTCTGTAAATCCAAGACTCCCAAACATGGTACGCTCCTTCGTAAAGGGTCAATCAGGACGCTGCGCCCTCTTTCGTCTTCTTCGCAAACCGCTCCTTCAACCGCTTGCGCGCCTCTTCCGCCTGCTCAAACATCTTGCACTTGTCGTAGACGCTGATGAGGTTGTAGTACGCCAGCGGTTCGTCGGGGCTGTGCTCGACCGCGCTCTCCATGACCTTGATCGCCAAATCGGTCTTCTTGTGGTTGAGCGCGATCTCCATCAGCTTGAAGCTGGACTCCAGGTGCTTCGGGTCCAACTCCAGCGTGCGCAGGTAACACTGAATGCCCATGTCGATCGTGTTGTAGTCCGACACCTGGGGATTATCCAGTTCGATGTAGACGCCCGCGAGATTGTA
>OMJK01000089.1 GCA_900299325.1 Nitrospiraceae bacterium
TGCAGTAGCCGCCCTGGCCATTATGGCAGTGGGCATTGCTCCTGCGCTGGCGAAAGATTCTAAGAAACCCCAGTCCCACTCTTCAGCCCAAGCAGCCGCGTCCGCCCAGGGCCACGTACCGGACGTGGGCCATGCGCTGAAGCCGGGCGAGTTCGACTCCAAGCCGGGACCGGCCTGGAAGACCGTCGGCGGCACCGTGAAGAGCATCAATGGCAATCAGTACACGGTCGAAGACTATGAAGGCAAAGAGATCAAGCTGGTCGTGGGGCAGGGCACAAAGCAGATGCACGGCCAGAAGAAAGTCGGAGATACCGTTCGCGCTGAAATCACGCGGGGTGGCTTCGCGAATTCCTTGCAGTAACCCCGATTGAATCCGCGCACCCATCCGCGCGGAGGTATCTTCGAGAGGGCCGGCCCTGTACAGGCCGGCCCTTCTTGTTTGAGCGCACCGTCCAACAATCCACTACCGTCCGGCACGTGCAAAAACGATATCGCCGTAGTACGCCGTGACACGCTCCTGCGTGTTATCGGTGTCGCTCATGATCGCCACGCCATTGATCATCGGCGGCTCCTCGCCGAATGCTTTTTTGTAATCGTCATAGACATTCCGTTCTTCATCCACCCAGAGACCGACTTTCTGCGCACCGCTTTCCGTGACGATCATTTGCGCAAAGTCCGTGTATGCGTTCTCGACGATCGTGCCGACCGGCGTCTTCGTCTCCCAGATATAGTTGATCGCCCCGATCGGAATATCCCCGAAAATGGCCCGGCCGGCTTTGTACTTTAATTTTTTGGACAAGCCGACTTTGTCGGGATCATACTCGAACGTGATGTAGAGCCGCGCCGGATAATCGTCCCCGTCTTTGCGAGTCACATCGCTCTTTTGAAGCAGATTCTCGACTTTCCAGCGCCACCGGATCACGCGGTATTCGCGGGGGTCGATCCGAACTTCTCTGGTCAATCCCGACGCCGAAGCCTCGCTGACCGCCTTGACCACAACCGTTTCACCGTCCCTGACGACTTCGTAGCGCGTCGACTTGGGGACCTTCTTGAAGATGAGCGGTTTCCAGCCGTCAGGCAGAACCTGCCCCACCGTTGCCGTAGAAAATTTCGCAACCTCCAGGACGGGCGGAATTTCTCCGGCCATAGCCCCCGCCGACATTACGACACACGCACACACCCCGATCGCCCGCTGCCAGAAGCGCGTCGCAGACCGTCGCCTCATCGCCGCATCCAGGCAAACAACTTGATCAACCGGCTTTTGGTCGCCTGCGTGAAATGCGCCTTCCGCCAAAGATTCACCACCTTTTTGTTCACTTCGGCCTGCGTCGGATAGGGATGGATCGTCGACGCCATCGTCTTGGCCCCCGCCCCGGCCTTCATCAGCACCGAGAATTCGCTGATGAGGTCGCCGGCATGGGCCGCAACGATCGTGGCGCCCACCACACGGTCCGTTCCCTTCCGGATATGGATCCTGGCAAACCCCTCGTCTTCCCCGTCGAGAATGGCGCGATCAACTTCATCGAGTTTATACGTGTACGTTTCGACGTCGATCCCTTTGGCTTTCGCATCCCGTTCATACATGCCGACGTGCGCGACTTCCGGCTCAGTGAAGGTGCACCAGGGCATCACCAACGAATCGACGCTGGCATATCCCAGACCGAATGGATGCGGGAAAAGCGCATTCTGAATGACGATCTGAGCCATGGCATCGGCAGCATGGGTGAATTTGTAGCGCGAGCACACGTCGCCAGCCGCGAAGATTTTTGGATTGGTTGTCTGTAACCGGGCATTCACCCTGATGCCGTTTGGGTCGCATGCGACGCCGGCGGCTTCGAGTCCGAGGCCTTCGACGTTGGGGCTGCGACCGACGCCGACCAGGATGTCATCGACCATCACGTCGTACCTCTGGCCATGCGAATCGACCATGAGCCGTTTACCGGCCTCTGTCTTCTGAACCGTCAGATCCTTGCCGCAACAGAGCAGCCTCACGCCGTCCTGAACCATGCGCCGCTCAACAATCTCGGCCGCATCGCGATCTTCGTTCGGCATAATGCCGTGCTGCGCCTCGACCAGATACACCTGACTGCCGAACCGCGCAAACGATTGCGCCAACTCGCAACCGATCGGCCCGGCGCCGATCACCGCAAGACGCCGCGGTAACTCGGTCAGCGAAAAGACCGTTTCATTCGTTAAGTATCCGGCATCCTGCAACCCGGGAGTCGACGGCACTGCCGCCCTCGCCCCGGTGCAAATCGCCGCGCGGGCGCACGTCAGGGTTCGATTCCCGGCCGGTCCCTCCACCTGAATCGTCCCTGAATCAACAAACCGCCCGCTGCCGATAAAGACATCCACGCCCAGCGTGGTATAGCGATGAACCGAATCGTTGTGGCTGATGCGCGCCCGGAGCTTCCGCATCCGGGCCATCACCGCGCCGAAATCGTACTTCACGCCGGCAGGAAGATGGAGCCCGAACGCTGCGGCCTGTTTCAGATCGGCCCAGGCCCGTGCCGCGCGAATGACGCCTTTCGACGGCACGCAGCCGACATTGAGACAGTCGCCGCCCATCAAATGCTTTTCGATCAGCGCGACCTTGGCGCCCAGGCTGGCGGCAACGACCGCGGTGATCAGTCCGGCCGTCCCCGCCCCGATGACGACGATGTTGTACCGGCCCGCCGGCTGCGGATTCGTCCAATTGGCCGGATGGACGTTCTCCGCCAACACGCGGTTGTATTCGTCGTCCGGCAAAATTACGTGTTCATCGTGCCGACTCATCACACGAGCCTTTCAACGCAACGATTCACGATTCTGTTGCGAGCTCTGGCTGGCCGCATACTTCTTATAGATGACCGGAACCAGCGCAAGAATGCCGAGTAACGCGAAGGCGGCAATGACATTGGGAGAAGCAATTTCCTTGAGCGAATTGATCGTTCCAAGTTGCCGTCCGGCATACGCGTACACGAACGAGCCGGGGATAATGCCCAGCGCCGTCGCCGCCACGTACGTGCTGACCCTTACGCGGGTGAGACCGGAGACGAGATTCACCACGAAGAACGGGAACAGAGGGATCAGTCGCAACGTCATCAAATAGCTGAAGGCGTTTTTCGCAAACCCTTCCTGCACCGGGCCCAACCATTTTCCGAATTTCTGTTCGACCGTATCCCGCAACAGGTAGCGAGCGGCCAGAAACGCAAGGGTGGCGCCGATGGTGGCCCCAAGATTGATGAACAGAGTTGCGAAGACCGCACCAAACAGAAATCCGCCTGCCAATGTGAGAATCACAGCCCCCGGCAGCGACAAGCCCGTGACAGCGATATACGACAAAATAAAGAGCGCGACCGCCGCCGCATAATATTCGTCGGTAAAAGCCAACAACCGGTCACGGTTGTCCTTCAGCGCCTGAAGCGACAAATACCGGCCGAGATCGAAATAAAAGAATGCTCCGATGGCCACCGTAATGATCAAGGTGACAACGAGTTTGTGGACGAATGAACGGGATGTTGGAGTCACAGTCGAAACGGATGTCTCCATTGCGGCCTCGCGGCGTATCATGGGGGCTCCTCCTGTGCGTGTCAACAGACAGCGTCTCTTGCAGAGTCGAGGAACCGCGCGGATTCTTACAGGAGCAGAGAACGGCTTATTATCGTGGAGGAAACGGGCGCGAAGGAGTTACTGCCACTGCCGGCCGGTAAGGTTGCGGTCGATATCGAGCCGGCCCGAGGCCCGCTCGAGCGGATCGATCACACCATCGTGATTGCGATCAAGTTCCTGGAAGTGCTCGTGGAGGACATCCCCGGTCTGGGGGTTCGGCGGGCCGCCCCGCCCGGCATCGCGGCTGGGGTTATAGCGCTGAGGGGCCTGAAATTTTCCCATGTAAGACAGGTCGGGCTTGGGCTCAACCGTCGCTTGGGGAACCAGCTTTTTCGGTACCTGTCTCCGTGCTTTATGCCCTCGCCGGTCGGCCCCATGCTTCTGGCCGGTTTCTTTCTCGATCGCCGGCTTGGATTCGGTTGGCTTCTGCGAACGGGCTTTCACCGAGCGAGGGCTGTTCTCTTTATCGGATAAAGCGGATTTCTCAGACTGACGATGCGTGTCGGCTGACTTATCCTTTACCGGGCGCGCCGTAACGGGGGACGCCATCGGAGGCAGACACAGCAGGCCGCCGAGCATAAGCATCGGCACGATCCAGCGGCAATGCCAACCTGCCTTCATGGCCCCTCCTGCCCAATTGATATCCGGTTTTTCAAGTGTAGCAGGCCCTCTACGGTTTGCAGGTCAGTGATTTTGGGAGGCATTTCACCTGTGTCAGAACAGGGCCGCTCCATCGACTCATCTTCACGCTTGTCACCGCAGCCCTCACTCCCGTACTCTGTTCCAGGAGGCCCTCATGAATCAGAACGACCGGCTGATTAAAACGAAAGAGCAGTGGGCCAAAGCCCGCCGGGGCGGAGAAGAACGGGAGGTTTTCGAGCAGGGCGATGATCGTCTGCCGCCCGGCCAGCACCTCGTCGAAACCTGGCCGGTGCTGGATCTCGGCTATAAGCCGGAGATTCCCCTCTCGGACTGGACCTTGACCATCGGCGGATTCGTGGCCACTCCGACCACCTGGACCTGGGAACAGTTTCTGGCTCAACCGCCGTTTAAGGACCGGTCCGATTTCCACTGCGTGACCAGTTGGAGCCGCTATGACAACGAGTGGGAAGGGGTCAGCTTCAAACACATCATTTCCATCGTGAAGCCCCTGTCGCTGGCCAAGTTCGTCCTCTTCAAATCCTACGACGATTACACCACCAACCTACCGCTCGACGCCTGCGATGACGACGACGTGCTGCTCACGTACAAATGGAACGGCAGGCCGCTGACGAAAGAACATGGCGGACCGGTGCGCGTCATCGTGCCGAAGCGGTATGCCTGGAAAGGCGCTAAGTGGGTGAAGGAAATTACCTTCTCGGATCGCGACGAGAAAGGCTTCTGGGAAGTCCGCGGATACTCGAACACAGCCCTGCCCTGGAACAACGACCGGTACGCATAGCTCCATGCCGGCCCATGACCACCATGCCGTCATCGCCCGCGCGCTTCATCGTCCAGCCCGATGACCAGACCGGCTGTCACACAGATTGAATTCTGGCCCGTCGACATTCCGATCACCGATCCGTTCGTCGTGGCCACCGGCGCCCGCGTCGTCGCGGAGAATGTCTTCGTCCGCATCACGCTGAGCGATGGGACTCACGGGTACGGTGAGGCCGCACCGTTTCCCGAAGTCGGTGGAGAAGACCGCACGAGTTGCATGGCCGCGCTCGCGCAACTCGCCCCCCTATTGATCAGCCGCGATCCGAACGAGTACCGCATGCTCGCTGCCGAAATGGCCGCAGCGATGCCCCGGCAGCCGGCGGCGCGATGCGGGCTCGAAACCGCTCTCCTCGACGCCCATTGTCGCACACACACGATGCCCATGTGGCAACTCTGGGGAGGCGCTGATGTGCGTGCACGGGAAACCGACATCACAATTCCCATCGCATCGCTCGAGAAAACTGTCGCGCTCGCCCGCGGGTGGTACGAGAACGGCTTTCGTCTGTTCAAAATGAAGGTCGGGAAGGATGTGGATCTGGACATTCGCCGGCTGGAAGCCGTGCATCGGACATGTCCGGATGTCGCCTTTATCGGCGACGGGAACCAGGGGTTTACCACCGACGATTGCCTTACGTTCGTACGCGGCGTGCGAACGTTCGGCGGCCGCCTGGTGCTGCTGGAACAGCCGGTCGTGCGGGAAGATCTGGCGGGGCTGGCGGCCATCCGGCGCGCCACGAATATTCCGGTCGCGGCGGACGAATCGGTCCGGTCGCTGGACGATGCACGCCGTGTCGTAGCCCAGCAGGCGGCCGATCACATCAACATCAAAATCATGAAAACCGGCGTCGTGGAAGCCCTGAACATCGCGGCGTTTACGCTTGATTCCGGATTGAAACTGATGATCGGCGGGATGGTGGAAACCCGCATCGCGATGGGCTGCTCGTTCAGTCTCGTCCTGGGAATGAAGGGATTTGACATCCTCGACCTGGATACGCCGTTGCTGCTGGCCGAAGATCCAATAACCGGCGGTTATCGCTACGCAGGGCCGCAGCTGCAGCCCTGGACGGCGTCCGGACTCGGCATGTCGACCGAGATGCCTGCGCAACGACGCGTGCGCATTGGATAAGAAACGCGGCCTGAGAGCAGCCGTTTATCTAACCGACAGCGGTTTGCCTTCGTTGATGCTCTTGAAGCAGAAATTCATGTCGAGCCGCCCATCCTCGGCCAGCGTGGCGGCCTGGCATTCCGAGCGAACCTGAGTGCCGGCACTGCTTCCACCCGCTGCGGCTCCTGTTCCTCCCCCGCCCGCTGCAGCAGTCGCCGGATCGCCCGCCCCCCGTGGAAACACCCCCCGCTGCGCAAGCACGATTTGGGGATCGGTCTTCGCCGTCGTCGTCTGGCCGTCAGGAAAGCCCGATTGAAACAGCGCCTTGGCACTCGCCGAATCAAACCGCGGCAGTGCCCAGGCGTGATACGACAGCCCGTCTTCCGAAATCGTCACACCGACCTCGTAATATTTGAGTGCGGGGGCCGGAGCGAATCCGATCGCCGCCAGATCGTCCGAATATTTCCCCTTGCTCGTATACTGCAACCGTTCGAGTCGGGCCACTTCCGCCAACGCCACGTCAGCCTCCACCGACCTGGCCTTTTCAGTCGAGCGATCGTAGAGGACGAACGCAATCGCCGCCAGCACACCGACGATGGCGATCGCGATCATCAGTTCGATGAGCGTAAAACCCGCCCTGAACGCCACCCGGCGTTTCATCACACTGGACGACACAACCACACCATTCTCTGGATTGTGAATGATCACGCGACGTGCAATCGGCACACCCACCCTCCCCTGTCACACCCACGTCCCGATTTCAAAGGTAGCACCCGGGGAATCCGCGACAAAGAAAATCCTCGTTTCAGTGCTGATACCGAACCGAGAGACGGCGCAGCAGAAGGAATTACGGATGCGGTGTATTCTCCTGGCAGGTCTTGCACCAGAGCGACTGACCGAGACGGCTGGCCCGTCCTTCCGGCGTCAACACCCAGGGCCGGTTGGAAAACGGCGGCTGATGGCGGACATGCTGGCCGTGGCCGCAGACCAGATCGGCCACCCAATCGCCCTGTTCATCCTGATGGTAGCCGACGATGGATTGATTCATAGGGCTTTGACTCCGGACGCGTCTTCCTGCATGCTGGCAGGCGCATCCTCGCGCACAGACCGCCTGACATCTTCCATCGGCTGCGGAAGGAGTCGTTTATGAGCGCACGTAAACCGGACGACCTGCACCATCTGTTCGAAGCGGCCTTCAACGACGGCAATGTCGACGCCATCATGGCGCTCTACGAACCGGAAGCCGCGTTGGTTCCGCAGCCGGGCCAGGTCACCCGCGGCCATACCGCCATCCAACATTCGCTCCAGCAGTTTCTGTCCTTGCGCGGCACCATCAAGCTGAAAAGCGTGTTTGTCATTCAAGGCTCCGGCGTGGCCATGCTACGCGGACAATGGCAACTGGACGGCATCGGCCCGGACGGCAAGCCGGTGGAAATTGTCGGGCAAAGTATCGAGGTTGCCCGCGAGCAGCCGAACGGCGACTGGCTGTTTGCGATCGACCATCCGTTCGGCGCCGATTAAGACTCCCGCTTTTCGAACGGCCGCTCCGGTCGCTCGGACGCCGGCAGGAACGTCCACTTCCCGTCCGCCCCTTCATCAAAACTACCCACGAACGTGACATCGCGTTGGAGATGCCGGAATTCCGAGAGCGCGATCGTACAGCGCTGATGGTCCACCACGCGCGCATCGAATTGACCGACGACATAGACGAGTTGATCGGGGGTGCGATACACGTTGCGCCGACTGGCGTACCCCGTGTCGGGGAACAGACTTTCGGAGACAGAACACCCGCCGGATCTTTCGATGGTCAGACGCAGATTATGGCGTGAGAGAAATGGATCGGTTGCGACGCGAACCAGCGTCAGCCGTAAATGCGGAGTGGCAATCTCGACCGACGCCGGTTCAGGCACTCCACTGTTGCAGGCGCTGCAGACGATCCCCAAGCCGGCCAATACCAGGATAAGCCGACAGCGCCTCACTTGGGTACGGAGACTTTCGGCGTGGCGCCGATGGCGTCAAGGGCGGCCTGTGCGCAGGCATCGTCGAGGTGCGCTCCGGGCGCGCCACCCACCCCAATCCCGCCGACAACATCCCCGCCGATCTCAATCGGTAACCCGCCGCCGAGCATGAGCACCTGCTCATTCATATCGCGCAGAGCCTGGAGTGTCGGCACCTTGTTGATCAACTCCGCCAACTCCGTCGTGGGGCGACGCAGACTGGCCGCGGTATAGGCTTTCTTCCGGCTGCTGTCCACCGTATGCGGGCCCGCCCCATTGGCTCGGCCCATCGCGCGCAACACGCCCCCCCGGTCAACGACGGACACGCTGACCCGGTACCCGTCTTTTCGACACGCGTCCAACGCCACCTGCACCGCTTTGTTCGCCAGGCTCAGCGGCAACACCGATTCTTTCGGCAACTCATCGGCCGCCGCCACCACCGATGCCGTCACGACCAGCACGCCGACAGCACTCACTATGCTTATACCGTTCCGACAGACAATCGCCATCATCTTCTGCGCTCCTGGGTAAACGACCGGTACACCTTCGCTGCAACAGAGCGAGAGTACGAAGGCCGTCTCCGACTGTCAAGGGTACAGGATGGAAGGATGGGTAACGGTGTACCGCAATTACTGCTGACGCGAACGCAAGACGTCTTTGAGACGCGCCATGACCGCCTGCGATGGCCGCTCGTGCTCGCGAGAGATTGAATGAGAAGCCTGGTGCCGCATGGCTTCCCGCATGAGCAGGAGTTGTCTCCGGTATCGCGCACAGGCGTCGCAAATCCAATAATGGAGAAGGAGCTTCAACCGTGTCGGCCATGGCAACGGCCGATCCATCGACTCCGACGCCATTGCCGCAACCTCTTTGCAGGCTGGGGTGAGACGGGCTAAAAACGTTGTCAGCATCTGTCTCACGGCGTTTCGAGTGCTTCGGCCACGCGTCTTTCTGATCCCTGATCTACGCTGTTCCCTTCGTCTTTGTTCGTCGAACGGGTGGCTTCTTTCTTACAGCATGTCCAACGGCCTGTTTTTGTTCCACTTTATTCTGCTTGTGAACGCCACAGTCTTCGATCAAGGCTCGAAGCGGTTCGGCCACCGACCAGGCCTGCGCGGGGCAGCCACGGGGCTCATGCGGCAACTCCGCATCGAAAATCTCCGACACATGTCCCAGACAGGCGGCGTCGAGGTGGGCCTCCAACCCATCGAGAAAGGCACGAGCCGTTTTCTTCCCGGTACCCTGCTTCCCATATGCTTTGACCCACGCCGTTACAAACGGACCGAGGAGAAACGGCCACACAGTCCCCTGGTGATAGGCGCCATCCCGGTCGGCCACACCCCCTTCGTACCGCGCGCGATACCGCGTGTCGTTGGGCGACAGCGTCCGAAGACCGACCGGTGTCAGCAACTGATCGTGAACAACCCGCAACACCTGTTCGGCCTGTTCACGCGTGACGAGATCGTCGCAGAGCGTCAGGGCATACAGCTGATTCGGCCGTAAGGAGGCGTCGTCGCCGTCCGGCCCATCGATCACATCGTACAAATATCCGCCAGCCGCATACCAATATCGCCGTTGAAAGGACGCGACAGCGGACCGGCGGTCGATCCGGCAGCGTTCCGCATACTCGACATCGCCGCATTTCTTCGCATACCGCTCACCGATGGTCAGCGCCCGGATCCAGAGGGCCTGGATCTCCACCGGCTTACCATGCCGCGGCGTCACGACCCAGTCGCCTACTTTTGCATCCATCCACGTCAGTTGCGCGCCCGGCACCCCGCCCGCAATGAGCCCGTCATGATCCATCCGGATGCTGTAGCGTGTCCCGTGGCGATACCCGTTCAGAATCTGCACAATCGCCGGCCAGGCGATCCGGCGCACGCGCTCCCAGTCGCGTGTCGCGACGAGATACCGGTCCACTGCGTGCACAAACCAGAGCGACGCATCGATGGTGTTGTACTCAGGCTGTTCACCGGCGTCGGGAAAACGATTCGGTACCATGCCTTCCGAAACGTGAGCAGCAAACGATTCAATCACCTGCCAGGCCGCTTCGGTTCGTCCCGTCACCAGGCACAGCCCCGGCAGGGAGATGAACGTGTCCCGCCCCCAATCGGTGAACCAGGGATAGCCCGCCACCACGGTCTGCCCGGTTCCGCGCTCGGACAAATAGGACTCTGTCGCCGCCCACAACCGGCGGGCGAGGGCATCTTCTGTTTTGATCGTTGCGGTCGCCCGTTTTCGGCGCGTCCGTTCCGCCCGAATCAGTTCGTCCGTCTCGATCCCGGCGGTCGGCTCCGTGGTCAACAGCAGCGTGGCTGAACGAGCCGGCGTCAACTCGAAGGTGAATTCACCCGGCGACCACCAATCCTCTTCGTAATCGAGACCCCGCTGACGCTCGACGGGAAATTGAATCTGCCGGAACCACTCCGGCGCGTGACGATAGACTCCGGAATGCACGGCATGGACGGCAGGCAGATCGTTATACGGCTGCCAGGTTACCGTGCCATCCGCCACGTCGGCTTCGCCGGCCAGCCCGGCGTTTTCATGGTGCAGCGCGTGATAATCCCGTCCGGTCAGCTTCGGCCTCACCCGCAACCGAACCGCGTGCGTCGACTGGCCGGCGAGCGCCCACCGCAGAATCACCAGATCGCGCCCGCGCACACACAGAATTTCGCGTGTGATGGTGTATCCCGCATCCACGTAGGTCCACACGGGCCACGGATGAAGCGCGAATCCGACACACCGTTCGAATCCTGACGGGTGGACGGCGCCGGGATAGAGATTAGTCGTCAGTGGGATCGTGGCGTCATCACGCTCTAGCCATTCTTCAACGTGATTGACCAGAACGATGCGTTCACTCGGCGGGTTGCGGGCCGTGAGCAACAGGGCATGATAGCGGCGCGTCTGGGCGCCGGCGACCGTACCGGAGGCGAACCCCCCGCGACCGTTTGTCTCGAGCCACTCGAGCGTCAATGCCCGTTCGAGTTGCCGGCACTCTGCCATTCCGACGTTCACCGGCCACCTGTTTATTCACCGCTTTGTTGGATCAGCTTCGCCACCAGGCCGGTCCATCCGGTTTGGTGGCTGGCCCCGATGCCGGCGCCGTTGTCGCCATGGAAATACTCGTAAAACAGCACGTTGTCACGCCAGTGCTGATCGTTCTGAAAGAGACGGGCTCCGCCGAACACGGGGCGTCGCCCCTGGCCATCCAGCAAAAAGATGTGCGTTAACCGGCGGGAAATCTCGCCCGCCACCTGCCATAAATTCGCCTGCCGCTTCGATCCGGTCGGATACTCGACTTTGTACTGATCGCCGAGAAAATGATGGAACTTCTGCAGTGATTCGATCAGCAGATAGTTGACGGGAAACCAGACCGGCCCCCGCCAGTTCGAATTGCCGCCGAAGAGCCCGGTGCCGGACTCCGCCGGTTCATAGTCCACGCGATGCTCATGCCCCATTACGTGCAGCACGTACGGATGGTCTTTGTGGTGCCGCGAAATGGCGCGAATGCCGTAGGGCGACAGAAACTCTTCTTCGTCCAGCATGTACCGCAACACCGACCGGAGCCGGTCGCGGTTGACAAGCGAGAGGAAGCGCCGCACACCGCCGTCGTACGATCGCGTTTCGAGATGCTGAGAAAAATCCGGCCGGTTTTCGATAAACCACTGCATACGGTGCTTGAACCGCGGCAGACTGTCCACCAGTTCGGAATCGAGCGTCTCGACGGCAAACAGCGGGATCAAACCGACCATCGAACGGACTTTCATGTGCTGCGTCTCTCCGTTCGGCAGATGAAGCACGTCGTAGAAGAAGCCGTCCTCGCGGTCCCAGAGCTCGATTTTCTCTCCGCCCATGTTGTTCATTGCCCGGCAGATGTAGACAAAATGTTCGAAGAACTTGCTGGCGACGTCCTCATAGGCTCGGTTGTCGCGGGCCAACTCGAGCGCAATCGTCAGCATGTTCAGGCAATACATGCCCATCCAGCTGGTGGCATCCGACTGCTCGATGTGCCCGCCGGTGGGCAGCGGCGCGCTGCGGTCGAACACCCCGATGTTGTCGAGACCGAGGAACCCGCCCTGAAAAATGTTCTTCCCTTCGGCGTCCTTGCGGTTCACCCACCAGGTGAAGTTCAACA
>OMJK01000090.1 GCA_900299325.1 Nitrospiraceae bacterium
CATGACGCATTGGCAGGCATCCCGCCAGCTACGTATCGGGCCAACCTTGAAGCCAAAAGTTCTCCCCTGGCTGTGTCTCGTTGACCGGGGAGCTTACACGGCGGCCTTGGTCTGATTCCACTCGAACTGCTGCAGTGCGCGCAGGATGATGGTGCGGGAGTGCTCTTTGATCGAGGCGTGATAAGGCAGATCGAGGTACGGCAGTGGTTCACCGGACGGATCGTGCCGGCGGGCGTCTTCGAACGTGAGCGCGAGCGAATCCGGTTCGATCTGCTCCGTCGGACTCAGGATGATGGCCCGCGCCAGCACGTTGCTCAGTTCGCGAATGTTGCCGGGCCAGGAGTATCGCTGGAGAGCCTCCAGCGCTGCCTTGCTCAACGAAAGGCCCGGCCGCTTCATCTCGTGGCCGTACCGTTCGAGGAAGAACTGCGCCAGAGGCGCGATGTCCCCGGGCCGTTCGCGCAACGGCGGCAAGGTGTACGCAATTACGTTCAGGCGGAAGAAGAGATCCTCCCGGAATTGCCCGGCGCGGATGGCCTGCTTGAGGTCCCGGTTCGTGGCGGCGATGATGCGGATGTTCACCGATACGTTTCTGGTGCCGCCGACCCGCTGAAACTCCCGGTCCTGCAGCACGCGCAGCAGCTTGGCCTGCAAGGGGAGCGGCATGTCGCCGATCTCGTCGAGGAAGACGGTGCCGCCGTCCGCCGTTTCCAGTTTGCCCTTCTGCTGCCGGTCCGCCCCCGTGAACGCGCCGCGCTCGTGGCCGAACAATTCGTTTTCCAGCAAGGTGTCCGTCAGGGCGACGCAATTGACGACGACGAGCGGCATCGCGCGCCGCGGGCTCCACTGGTGGATCGACCGGGCGAAGAGCTCCTTACCGGTACCGCTCTCGCCGAGCAGCAGCACGCTTGCGTCGGACTTCGCCGCCCGCTGGGCCGAATCGATCACGGACCGGATGGCGGAACTGGAACCGACGATGGAGGCGTAGCGGCCGTCGACTTCGGAGCGGAGGCAGGCGACCTGGCGGCGCAGCGAATCGCGCTCGAGTGCCTTCTTGATGACGATGAGGAGATGATCCTTGTCGAGCGGCTTCGTGAGGAAATCGTACGCGCCTTCTTTCATCGCCTCAACGGCCACCTGAATCGAGCCGTGCGCCGTCATGACGACGACCGGAAGTTCTTCGAGTTGCTTCTGTCTGGCAAGCCGCTTCAAGACCTCGAGGCCCGACAGCACGGGCAGATCGATATCGAGCAGCACCAGGTGCGGCGAGTCCTGCTCGATGCGTTCCAGCGCCTGCGGGCCGTCGGCGGCCGAGCACGTGTCGTAGCCGGACGCGCGCAGGCGGTCCTCCAGCATCATGACGATATCTTCGTTGTCGTCGACGATCAGGATTTTCGTGTTCATGAGTGTTCCTAATTTATTCAGGTGGTCCAAGAGCCTGTGCGGCGTGCGCCGCGCGCGGGTTATCCTTCCATGACGTTGATGACGAGACCGGTCAGCGGTTTGGGAAAGAAGTAGGTCGATTTGTGCGGCATACGTTCGCCCGCCGTCGCCACGTCTTTGACTTCGCTGACCTTGGTGGCGTTGAGCAGTAGGGCGCCCGTGCCCTTGCCCTGCGCCACCCAATCCAGCGCTTCGTGGTCGTCCTTGGTGTAGAGAATGGCTTCCTGCTCCGGCTGCGTCGGACAGAGTTTCGCCACGACGAGCTGCTGGAGCAGCGAAACGTCCAGCTTGGACCGCGGAGAAGCCTGCGCCGACGGGCGGTGAGCAGACTTGAGTTCCAGCGCGACGTAGGCGTTAGTGCCTTTCAGCGCCAACCCGAACAGCGGTGCCGTGCGCCCCTTCGTGCGCATAGTATCGAATAGTTGGGCGCGGGCAGCCTGCGAGTTGCCGGTAAATGGGAACTCGTGCCAGTCGAACGTGTCGCGCAGCAGCGCGCGCGCCTGCTCATAGGACGGCAGCGGCGTGGTGGGAACGCGATGGGTCGGCAGCACAGTCAAACCCGGATCTTCGATGGCGGCGAGCAGCATCAGGACGGTGTCGTAGGCCTGCGGTCCCTGTGCGGCGCCGGCCTGCTGCCGGCGGAGCCGCTGATAATTGAGCGCGGTTTCGTAGCGGTGGTGGCCGTCGGCGATGAAGAGCGGCTTGCTCCGCATGGCCGAGACGACCTGCTGCACCACGACGGGGTCCGACACGGCCCAGAGCCGCTCCTGAAATCCCGCGTCGTCGCGGAACTCGATGCGGGGCTTCGTGCCTTTCGTCGCCTGTTCCAACGCTCCGAGCACGGCGTTCTGCGGATCCGAGTAGAGCGACCAGATGGGGCTGAAGTTCGCGCGGCAGGCCTCCATCAGATTCAGCCGGTCGGTCTTGGCGGCCGCGCGCGTGTTTTCGTGCGGGTAGATTCCGCCGGCGCCCAGTTCCTCCAGCGCGAATCCGGCGAGAAAGCCCTTGAGCGTGTTCGTCGGCCCCTTCGGATCGGCTCCGGGCGGCACGTACTCGATGGTGTGGTAGTAGATCGTCGGGCGGCTGTCCCGTTTCAAGGCGCCGGACTTCATCCAGCTCGCCAGCGTGGCGGCGGCCCGCGTGTACCTGTTGTTCGTCACAGTGTCGCCCGCTTCGTCGGCGCCGAGTTCGAGGCGGATGATGTTGTGCGGGTTGCGCCGGTAGAGGGCCTGCTGGCCCGCGGCGTCGATGATGTCGTAGGGCGGCGCGACCACGTCCTTGATGTCGCCGGCTACCTGAGGATCGAACAGGACACCCTGAAGAGGAACGATCTGCGCCATCTGTGTCCGAACTCCTATGCGACGGTGCGTACGGTAAACGGGATTGGGGAGGCAGGTTACCGATCGCGGGTGATCATGTAGTCCGCGGCCACGCAGAGCGCGCGCCGTGCCGTGCAATCCTCGACGATCTCCAGTTCGCGTTTGGCTGCGGCCACGTAGGCCCGCGCCCGGTCCATCGCGTAGGCGATGGAGCCATGCGTCGTCATCAACGACAGGATGCGCTCCAGATCCGCCTCGGTCAGCGTGCGTGTTTCCATCCGGTCGGTAATCATCCGGCGGTCCTGCTCCGAACACTGTTGGAGCAGATGCAGCAGCGGCAGCGTCGCTTTGCCCTGCCGCAGATCCTGGCCCAGCGTCTTGCCCAGCCGGTCGCCGTTGGCTGTGTAATCCAGCGTGTCGTCGGCGACCTGGAAGGCGATGCCCAGATACTGGCCGAACCGGAACAGCGCGTCCTGCCGGTCTTCGGTCGCGTCCGCGATGATCGCGCCCATCTTGCAGCCGGCGGCGATCAGCCCGGCGGTCTTGTGCTCGACGATGCGCAGGTAGTCGGACTCGGGCGTGGCGGGGTTGCCGTTGTAATAGAGTTGCAACACCTCGCCCTCCGCCATCTTCGTGCAGGCTTCGGCAAGCACTTCGTTGATGCCCTGGCTGCGGAATTCCACCACCAGCGCCATGGCCTTCGAATAGAGGTAGTCGCCGACCAGGATGCTGATCTGGTTGCCCCAGACTTTGCGCGCCGTGCGCCGTCCCCGGCGGACGTCCGCCTCGTCGACGACGTCGTCGTGCAACAGGGTGGCGGTATGGATGAATTCGACCAGGCTGCTCAGCTGGTGATGGTCCCGGCCCAGGTAGCCGCAGGCGCGGGCGGATAAGAGCAATAAGAGGGGGCGGATGCGTTTGCCGCCGCTGGTCAGGATCTGGGCAGCGACGGTGTTGACGAGGGCGACGCTGGAATCGAGATTTTTCCGGACCTGCTCCTCCACCCCGTCCAACTCCGGACGATAGGCCTCCCACACATCGGCCATCGTGTGGATTGTAGAGGTCACAGGGCCGTGAGACATGCGGCGGATGGTAGGGCACGGCAGGAAATAAAGTCAAGCAAACGAGGCGCGCGCGGGCCGCGCCAACCTTGACAGATTCGCAGCCCATCCAGTAAGGTGGCGGACAGGATTCATGGGCTTGGAGACCGCTACAAAAACAACGAGATATCGCGCTCCCGCTTCCTCGCACGAGTGGCCTCCGACCGCGACGTAACGACCTGCCTCGCGAAACGAGATTGAACGATGCGTATCCCCGGGCTTCCACCGAAGCAAGGCCTCTACGACCCTCAACAGGAGAAGGACTCCTGCGGCATCGGCTTCGTCGCCAACATTAAGGGGCAGAAGTCGCACAGCATCGTCCAGCAGGGCCTCCAGATTCTGGAAAATCTGACGCACCGCGGCGCGCAGGGTTGCGATCCCTGCACCGGCGACGGCGCGGGCATCCTCCTCCAGGTCCCGCACGCGTTTCTGAAACGGGCGGCGGGCGACGTTGGCGTAACGCTGCCGAACGCCGGCGAGTACGGCGTCGGCATGGTGTTTCTGCCGCCGCAGGCCGACGCGCGGCAGCAGTGCGAAAAGCTGTTTGCAAAGGTGATTGCCGAAGAAGGCGCCCGCTTGCTGGGCTGGCGCGACGTGCCGGTGAAGAGCGACGCCATCGGCGAAGTGGCGCGGCGCACCGAGCCGTTCATGCGGCAGGTGTTCATCGCGCGCGACATGCTGAACGAGGCGCAGTTCGAGCGGAAGCTCTACGTCATCCGCAAGCGCGTCGAAACCGCGATTCGGGAATCGGCCGTGCAGGGCCGCGAGTACTTCTACATTCCCAGTCTGTCGTCGAGCACGATCGTCTACAAAGGCTTGCTGCTGCCGCATCAGATGGCGGCCTACTATCAGGACCTGAAAGATGCGAGCCTGACGAGCGCGCTCGCGCTGGTCCATTCGCGCTTCAGCACCAACACGTTCCCGACCTGGCCGCTGGCCCATCCCTATCGCTACATTTGCCACAACGGCGAGATCAATACGCTGAAGGGCAATGTGAACTGGATGCGCGCGCGCCAAGGCCGGTTGAACTCGGACCTGTTCGGCCAAGATTTAGCCAAGCTCTATCCGATCGTCTACGAGCAGCAGAGCGACTCCGCCTGCCTCGACAACGCCGTGGAGTTTCTCACACTGGGCGGGCGCTCCCTGCCGCACGCGATGATGATGCTGATCCCCGAGCCGTGGGTGGCGAACCCCCAGATGGACCTCGACCGCCGCGGGTTCTACGAATATCACGCGGCGATGCAGGAGCCCTGGGATGGCCCGGCGGCGGTCTGCTTTACGGATGGCAAGTTGATCGGCGCGACGCTGGACCGGAACGGTCTGCGGCCCTGTCGCTATCAGGTGACGACCGACGGGCTTGTTGTGCTGGCGTCGGAAGCCGGCGTGCTGCCGATGGAGACGCAGAAGATCCGACAGAAGGGCCGGCTGATGCCGGGGCGGATGTTCCTGGTCGACACGGCGCAGGGCCGCATCGTCGACGACGAAGAAATTAAAGCCGAAATCGTCAGCCGCAAGCCGTATCGTTCCTGGGTCACGCAGTACCGCATCTCGCTGGATGAGTTGCCGGAGCCGATCAACGTGCAGCAGCCCGACCATCCCACTATCCGCCAGCGGCAGCAGGCGTTCGGCTACACGGTGGAAGAGTTGAAAATGGTGCTGACACCGATGATCGTGAGCGGCGAAGAAGCCATCTCGTCGATGGGCACCGATACGCCGCTGGCCGTGTTGTCGGACCGGCCGCAACTCCTCTTTAAATATTTCAAGCAGCTGTTCGCGCAGGTGACGAATCCGCCGATCGATCCGATCCGCGAAGAACTCGTCATGTCGCTCGCCACGAGCATCGGACCCAAGCCCAATCTGATGGACGAGAACCCCGAGTCCTGCCGGCGCATTCGCGTGAAGCAGCCGATCCTGACGAATTCGGATTTGCAAAAGATCCGCGAGATCGCCGATCCGCACTTCAAGAGCAAGACGTTGAAGATGCTGTTCCGCGTGGCCGAAGGGCCGGAGGGGTTGGGCGCGGCGGTGGACGAGCTCTGCCGGCAGGCGTCGCAGGCCATCAAAGAAGGCTACAAGTTCCTGATCCTCAGCGACCGGGGCGTGAATGAAGAGTGGGCGCCGATTCCGAGTCTGCTCGGTGTGGCGGCGGTGCACCATCATCTCGTCCGCGAGTGCACGAGAACCGAAGTCGGGTTGACGCTGGAGACCGGCGAGCCGCGCGACGTGCATCACTTCGCCTGTTTGATCGGCTACGGCGCCGGTACGGTGAATCCCTATCTGGTGTTCGAGTCGCTCGTGGATATGGAGCGCGACGGCTACCTGCCGGAAGGGCTCGATGCGCAGACGGCCGAGGGGAAGTTCATCAAGGCCATCAACAAGGGCCTGCTGAAAGTCTTCTCGAAGATGGGCATCTCGACCGTGCAGTCCTACTGCGGCGCGCAGATCTTCGAAGCGATCGGGCTCAATCACGACGTGATCAACCGGTACTTCACCGGCACGCCGTCGCGAGTCGAGGGCATCGGCATCCGCGAGGTCGGGGAAGAGTGTTTGCGGCGCCACCGGCTGGCCTATGAGCCGGCGCCGATCCGCCAGCTCGAGTTCGGCGGCGAGATCCACTATCGCATCCAGAGCGAGCATCACAACTGGAATCCGGACACGATCTACAAACTTCAGCATGCGACGAAAGCGAACGATCCGAAGACCTTCGCCGAGTTCTCGCAGCTGGTGAACGACGAGAGCAGGTGGCGGTCGAACCTGCGCGGGCTGCTCGAGTTCAAATTCCTGCCGGAGCCGATTCCGGTCGACGAGGTCGAGCCGGCCAAAGAAATCGTGAAACGGTTCACGACCGGCGCCATGTCGTTCGGCTCGATCAGCAAGGAGGCGCACGAAACGCTGGCCATCGCCATGAACCGGCTCGGCGCCAAGAGCAACACGGGCGAGGGCGGGGAGGACCCGGCGCGGTTCATTCCGCTGCCCAACGGCGATTCGAAGAACAGCTACATCAAGCAGGTGGCGTCGGCGCGCTTCGGCGTGACGAGCCACTACCTGGTCAACGCGAAAGAACTCCAGATCAAGATGGCGCAGGGCGCCAAGCCGGGTGAAGGCGGGCAGCTGCCGGGCCACAAGGTCGACGAGAACATTGCCAAGTTCCGCTATGCGACGCCGGGCGTGCAGTTGATTTCGCCGCCGCCGCACCACGACATCTATTCCATCGAAGACCTGGCGCAGCTCATTTTCGATTTGAAGAATTCCAACCCGGATGCGGCGGTGTCGGTCAAATTAGTCTCCGAGGTCGGCGTCGGCACGGTGGCGGCGGGTGTCGCGAAGGCCCATGCGGACAAGGTGCTGATCAGCGGCGATTCCGGCGGCACCGGCGCCTCACCGCTCTCCTCCATTAAATATGCAGGCGTGCCCTGGGAGCTGGGGTTGGCGGAAACGCATCAGACGCTGGTGTTGAACGACCTGCGCGGCCGCATTCGCGTCGAGACCGACGGCCAGATGAAGACCGGCCGGGATGTCGCGATCGCGACGCTGCTGGGCGCGGAAGAGTATGGATTCGCGACGGCGCCCTTGATCGTCGAAGGCTGCATCATGATGCGGAAGTGCCACCTGAACACCTGCCCGGTGGGGATCGCAACCCAGGACCCCGAACTGCGCAAGAAGTTCAACGGCCAGCCGGAACACATCGTGAATTTCTTCTTCTTCGTGGCCGAAGAACTGCGGCAGATCATGGCCAAGCTGGGTTTCCGGACCATCAACGAGATGGTTGGGCGCGTCGACAAGCTGAAGATCCAGAAGGCCGTCGAGCACTGGAAGGCCAAGGGACTCGATCTCACGCCGCTGCTGAAAGCGCCGGAGGTCGGACCGGAGATCCCGCGCTACTGCGTGCAGAAGCAGGACCACGGCCTGGCCGACATTCTGGACAACAAGCTGATCGAACTCTGCAAGCCGGCTTTGGACAAAGGCGAGAAGGTCACGCTGGATCTGCCGATCCGCAACGTGAACCGCACGGTCGGCACGATGTTGTCGAGCCACATCGCGAAGAAATACGGCCTCGAAGGGCTGCCACCCGACACGATTTCGATCAAGTTCACCGGCTCGGCCGGCCAATCGTTCGGCGCGTTCCTCTCGCGCGGCGTGACGCTCACGCTCGAAGGCGAGTCGAACGACTATCTCGGCAAGGGCTTGTCGGGCGGCAAGATCATCGTCTTCCCGCCGAAGAACGTCATCTTCAATCCGGAAGAGACGATCCTGATCGGCAACACGTCGCTGTACGGCGCCACGCAGGGTGAAGCCTACTTCTACGGCATGGCGGGCGAGCGGTTTGCGGTGCGGAACAGCGGCGCGCGCGCCGTCGTCGAGGGCACCGGCGATCACGGCTGCGAATATATGACAGGCGGCGTGGTCGTGGTGCTGGGCCGGACGGGCCGGAACTTCGCGGCCGGCATGTCGGGCGGGATCGCGTTCGTGCTGAACGAATTGGACAAGTTCCAGTCCCGCTGCAACCTCGGCATGGTGGAGTTGGAAAAGGTTACGACGGCCGACGACAAGAAGCTCCTGCACGAGATGATCACCTCGCACTTCATGTATACCGGCAGCCGGAATGCGAAGCGGGTGCTGGATGCGTGGGACGCGATGTTACCGAAGTTCGTGAAGGTCATGCCGGTCGACTATAAGCGCGTGCTGGAAGAACGGAAGAAGAAAGCCGCAGCAAAAACGTGAAACGTGATGAGTGATGTGTGACGCGAACGGGCGGAAGCAGATAATTCTTTAGAAGCGCTTTACGCATGACGCATAACGAGAGTTCGAAGAATGGGTGATCCAAAGGGTTTCATGAAATACGCCCGCGAGGGCCCGAAGCGGAAGCCGGTCGAGCTGCGTGTGCTCGACTGGAAGGAGATGTACGAGCCTATTTCCGAAGAGAAGCTGAAGGTCCAGGGCGCCCGCTGCATGGATTGCGGCGTGCCGTTCTGCCAGGGCAGTACCGGTTGTCCGGTCATCAATCTCATTCCCGAGTGGAACGATCTCGTCTATCGCGGCCGCTGGAAAGACGCGCTCAAAGCGCTGCATACCACGAACAACTTCCCTGAATTTACCGGCCGGCTCTGTCCGGCGCCCTGCGAAGGGGCCTGCGTGCTCGGTATCAACGAAGATCCGGTCTCCATCCGCATCATCGAGTGGAACATCATCGACCGCGGCTTCAACGAGGGGCTGGTCGAGCCGATCATGCCGGTGGCCAAGACTGGGAAGACCGTGGCGATCGTCGGGTCCGGTCCGGCCGGATTAGCCGCGGCGCAGCAGTTGGCCCGCGCGGGCCACAGCGTGACGGTGCTCGAAAAGGCCGACCGCATCGGCGGGCTGCTCCGCTACGGCATTCCTGACTTCAAAATGGAAAAATGGGTGATCGACCGCCGGCTGGAACAGATGAAGGCGGAAGGGGTGGAGTTCAAGACCGGCGTGGCGGTCGGCAAGGACATCACGGGTGAGCAACTGCGGAAACAGTTCGATGCGGTAGGCCTCACGATGGGCGCCGAACAGGCGCGCGAGCTGCCGATCCCGGGCCGCGAGCTCAAGGGCGTGCATTTGGCGATGGAGTATCTGACGCAGCAGAACAAGCGTACGTCCGGCATTCCGGTCACGGAGGAGCCGATCACGGCGAAGGGCAAGCGCGTCGTCATCATCGGCGGCGGCGACACAGGTTCAGATTGTCTGGGTACGGCCCATCGGCAGGGTTGTCTCGAAGCGCATCAGTTCGAGCTGCTGCCGGAACCACCGCCGACCCGCGCCGGATCGACGCCCTGGCCGCTCTGGCCGATGCAGCTGCGCACCTCGCACGCGCACGAAGAGGGCTGCGACCGGCAGTGGAGCGTCTCCACGACCAAGTTCTCCGGCCACAACGGCCATATCACCAAGCTGCACGCCAGTCGCGTGAAGTTCGAAGGCGGCAAGTTCACGCCGATTCCCAACACCGACTTCGAGATGGACGCGGATCTCGTGCTGCTCGCCATGGGCTTTACCGGCCCGGTCAAAAACGGCCTGCTCGACAGCCTGGGCGTGAAGTACGATGCGCGCGGCGCGGTGGCGGTGGACGACAACTTCATGACCAACCTCGACGGCGTCTTTGCCGGCGGCGACACCAAACGCGGCGCCTCCCTCATCGTCTGGGCCATTGCCGAAGGGCGCAAGATGGCGGCGGGGATTGATAAGTTTTTGCAGGCCAATCGATCTGCGAAGAAATCTCTCTCGTAAGGAGGGCAGGTATATGAACCTGGTCATCGACGAGAAGGAGCTCAAGTTTCTGCCGGTTACTATCGACCCTGAGATCGTCAGCGGCACTCCGGTGTTTAAGGGAACGAGAGTGCCGGTCGAGGCGCTGCTCACCAATCTGGAAGCGGGCCTCTCGCTCGATGAGTTTCTGCAGAACTTCCCGACCGTCACTCGGCAGCAAGCTATTCAAGTGCTCGAATTTTCTAAGTCTACCCTCTTGAAGCTTGCCAAGTCCGCTTGAAGATCCTCCTCGACGAATCGGTTCCCCACGTTGTTCAATCACGACTGAGCCATCTCTCTATCCGGACGGTTCAGGAAATGGGGTGGGCTGGCATCAAGAATGGAGAATTGCTCAGGCGCGCCG
>OMJK01000091.1 GCA_900299325.1 Nitrospiraceae bacterium
AAAACGAACTATCTCAACTACTACCGCCGCGCGCTGGAGTTGGTGTCGCCGACCGGCGTGATTCTGATCGACAACGTGCTGTGGGACGGCGAAGTGCTGACGCAGCCGCCGCCCGACGAACGGACGGCCGCCATTCAGGAATTGAATCGCGTCGTGGCGAGCGATCCCCGGGTGTCCGCCGTACTCGTCACGATTCGGGACGGGGTGCTGGTGGTCAGAAAAAACAGATGACGGGCGATGGGTGATGTGCGGATCTCAGCGGGAAAGCGGAGGCCAATCCCCTCCCACCTAGCACATCACCGATCACCCTTCACAGCACGTTAGACGATGGGGCTTGGGAAATGTAAACAAGGGGCAGCTCCGCACCCACGAATAGTCCTTGACGGCGGGAGCGAGGGGTTGTATCCCCTGTCCATCATGCAGCCATCTACCGGCGTGGCCTATGGGTCGGTCATCCTCGCGGCCGTGCTCTGGGGCGGGTCGATCGTGGCGCAGAAGCTGGCGCTGGGGTCGTTTGCGCCGGTCGAGGCGTCGGTGCTGCGCGACATCGGTGGCTTGGCGATCCTCCTCGCAACCTGGTGGTGGCAGGATGGCACGCTGGCCACGCTGACCCGGGCGGACCTCCGCACGCTGGCGCTACTCGGTCTGGGCGTTCTCGGCAATCATCTCCTCATCCTCATCGGTCTCAAGTACGTCAGCGGTGCGGTGGCCGGCGTCATTATCGGGTCGAGTCCGGTCGTCACGGCGCTGCTGTCGGCCATGCTGATCCAGGATGTGCCGCTGCGGGTGGTGTGGGCCGGTTGTCTGTTGTCCTTCGCCGGCGTGGCGCTGGTGTCGGTGGCCGGTTTTCAGGCGGCGGGCGAACAGCCGTTGCTCGGCGGGCTGCTCGTGTTTCTCGGCGTGGCCAGTTGGGCGCTCTACAGCATCGGCAGCCGCACGATCATGGAGCGGGTCCCGGCGTTGACGGTAAACTGGACGACGCTGCTGGTGGCCACCGTCCTGCAAATCCCGCTGCTCTGGACCGATCGGAAGATGCTGGAGGCCGGCGTGTCGTCGGTGACGGCGGCGGATTGGCTGGCGCTCGCCTATCTGGTGGTCTTTGCGACGGCGGTGGCGCAGCAGGCCTGGCTGTTCGGCGTCAAAGGCATCGGTCCGTCGCGCGCGTCGGTGGTGGGCAATCTCACCCCAGTGGCGGCGGTCGGACTATCGGCCGTGATCCTTCGCGAATCGGTCGGATGGGTGGAACTGCTCGGCATCGCGTTGATCTTAGGCGGTGTGTGGATGGTGCATATTCAAACGGCCCGCTGTGCGCAGCGGGGCTCGTCTGCATCCGGGTAGCGCCGTCCGTTTGGCCCCTTCTTCTTCGCGGTGAGATCGGGTATGCTGGCCTCCCGGTCGAGCGTTGTCTGTATGGAGGGATCTGGCCGTGATCTCCGCTCCGCTCCCCTCTGACGAATCCGCGCGTCTGGCCTCCCTCCGGTCCTATCAGATTCTGGACACCGTTCCGGAAGAAGCGTTCGACGACATCGTGCACGTCGCTGCCTCGATCTGCGGGACGCCCATTGCCCTGGTGAGTTTGATCGACGAAGCGCGGCAATGGTTCAAAGCCAAAACCGGCGTCGCGGTGACGGAAACATCGCGTGAGATCGCCTTTTGCGCCCATACCATTCTGCAACGCGACGTCATGGTGGTGCCCGATGCGGCGGCGGATAAGCGATTTGCGGACAATCCGCTGGTTACCGACGAGCCGCACATCCGTTTCTACGCCGGTGCGCCGCTCGAAACGACGTCCGGCCATCGTCTAGGCACACTCTGCGTGATCGATCGCACGCCGCGCACGTGGACGCCGGCGCAATCGGACACACTCGCACGATTGGCCCGGCAGGTGGTCAATCAGCTGGAATTGCGCGCGACGGCGGCCAAGTTCAACGCCTCGCTGGCCGAGCTCGAGTTTGTGAAAGAAGTGGTCGATCAGACACGCGATCCGATTTACTGGCTGAGTCCGGCTCGGGGATTCCGCTTCGTCTATGTCAACGAGGCGGCGTGCGAGCATTACGGGCGCTCGGCATCGGAATTGCTGCAGATGACTATTCCCGACTGGGATCCCGATTTCACGTTGGCGCGATGCGAGGCGACCTGGAAAGAGATCAAGCGCAAACGGACCGTTTTGTTTGAAACTAGACACCGGTTGAGTGGCGGCGAAATTGTCCCCGTGGAGGTCACGGCGAATTATGTGCTGGCCGGCGGGCAGGAATTCATCGCCGGGACGATTCGCAACATTGCCGAGCGCAAACAGGCGGAGTCTTCGCTCGCCCTGTTCAAGACGCTGTTGGATCAGGTGCAGGACTCTGTCGAAATCATTGATCCGGCTACGGGGCGATTTATCGTTGGCAATTCCAAGGCTTGGGCAAATCTCGGGTATACGCGCGAAGAACTGCTATCCCTGTCGGTGCCTGACATTGATCCTTTGGTCAACTCCGACGTCTTTGTGCAGAACGTAGCGCGGTTAAGAGCGTCTCCAGCCGGCTTCGTGCTGGAGAGTATCCATCAGCGCAAGGATGGGACGACTTTCCCGGTAGAAATCAGTGCACAGCTTTACCGTTCCAACGATGATCGGGAGTACCTCGTCGCAGTTGTTCGCGACGTCACGGAACGCAAGCGGGTGGAAGAGAATTTGCGGCGCACGCAATTTGCGATGGAACAAGCGGTGGACGCCGTGTACTGGATCGATCCCCAGGCCCGGATTCTGTACACCAACGATGCCGCGAGCACGATGCTGGGGTATACCCGGGACGAATTCCAGACGATGACCGTTCAGGACTTAAATCCGAATTTTCCGGCGGCGATGTGGCCCGGGTTCTGGGCGGAGACACGAGGGAAGAAGACGCTCTCGTTCGAGACGGTGCATCGTGCCAAAGACGGCCGGCTGATTCCGATCGACATTCAGGTCAGTTTCCTGGCGTTCGGCGGGCAGGAATTTCATTGCGCCTATGTCCGCGACATCACCGAGCGCAAACAGGCCGAGGAAGAGATTCGGCGGTCCTACGATCTGCTGGAGCACCGCGTTCAGGAGCGGACGGACGCGTTAACGCAGGCCAACCAGCAGCTGCAGTCGCTGTCCAAGCGCCTGGTGCGGACGCAGGAAATGGAACGGCGCCGCCTGGCACGCGATCTTCACGATGAGGTTGGCCAGGCCCTGACGGCATTAAAAATCAATCTGCAGCTGTTGCAGCGTGCGGGAGTGACCTAGCCCCCTTAAACGGGTCCAGATCCTATGTTAGGGTCGGGCCGAAAGGAGGGTCGCATGCCACGGTTGCGTCACACCGTTGAACAGATTCT
>OMJK01000092.1 GCA_900299325.1 Nitrospiraceae bacterium
GGATGGCGGTAGCCGGAACCCTGGCGGAAGCCGGCCACGAGGTGATCATCCTCAATCGCGATATCAAGTTCGGCGGGCTTGCCGAATATGGCATTTTCCCCAGCAAGTTGAAGCTCCGCGGCGGCCTGCGGAAGCAATATTGGGAACTCCTGGAACAGCCGAACGTCCATTACCTGGGCAATGTTTCGGTCGGGAAGGGGAAGGACATCACGGTTGAAGAAGTCCGTGGGCTCGGCGCCAGCGCCGTCGTGTTTTCCATCGGCGCGCAGGGGACTAAGGCCATCGGAGTCGAAGGAGACACGGCACAGGGCGTGTTCCACGCCAAAGATGTGGTCTATCACTTCAACCGGCTGCCCGGATTCGGCGACCGCCCCTTCGACATGGGCAGGCATGTCGCGGTGATCGGTGCCGGCGACGTCATGGTCGACATCGCCCATTGGCTCACACGCTATAAAAAGGTGCAGCGGGTGACCGCCATCGTCCGGCGCGGGCCGGCGGAACGGAAATACAACCCGAAAGAAATTCGCGCCGTGTGCAGCAATATGGACCTCGACGGCATCGCGAGCGAGTTCGCCCGCATCAAAGATCGCCTCGTGGCGGTCGGACAGAACCCAGAAGAGATCCATAAAGGCCTGCTGGACGAATTTACGAAATGCGAACCGAAGGTCAGCGACACCAAGATGGGGTTCCGCTTTCTCGCTTCGCCCAAACGCATTCTGGTCGACAGCAACAATCGCGTCCGCGGACTCGAAATGGAAGACAACAAGCTGGAGCCCAAGGGGGAGGACACGGCGGCCGTCGGCTTGAAACAGTACTATGAATTCCCGTGCGACAGCGTGGTGTTCGCCGTCGGCGATAAGGTCGACGAGACCGTCGGCCTCCCGTATAAGAGCGGCGTCTACGTCACGAACCCCAACAAGACCGGAAATGATCCGGACGATGCCTTATTCCAGGCCTACGACGAGGCCACCGGTAAAGTCATCGACGGCGTCTTCCTGGCGGGCTGGGCGCGGAAGGCCAGCGAAGGGCTGGTCGGGGTGGCGAAACGTGACGGCGACTGGTGCGCCGAGGTCGTCGGCCGCTATCTGGCGGCGAAACCGCATGGCAACCCGGTGAAGGTCGTGCTCGACAAACTGCACACTACCCTGGAACACCGGAAGAGCCGTCCGGTCACCGTTAAAGAGCTCCGCATCCTGGAGACGGCCGAGAAAGCCCGCCCCGGAGCAACGGAGTGTATCGGTGAGTTTAAGTTCGTGACCAATCAGGAGATGATCGGTCTCATCGAGCGCGGAAAAGCCTAGCCGCCGGCATTCGACCGGCGGTTATCCATCGCCCCACTTCAGCTTTTCCCTCAGCACATGGTAGTAGCTGCTTTCCGGAAACCGGATCAGCCGGGTCCGGTGCTCTGAGGTTTTGAGCACCACCACATCGCCCTGCATCAGCGCCACGCCCACCTGGCCGTCGAGCGTCGCCATCGCCCCTTCGTCTTTACTCGTCAGGGTCACTTCGATCTCGGCCGAGTTCGGCACCATCAGCGGCCGGTGCGTCAGCGTGTGCGGGCAAATCGGCGTCAGCATCAGCGCCTGGACAGACGGATTCATGATCGGCCCGCCGGCGGAGAGTGAATAGGCCGTCGATCCCGTCGGCGTGCTGACGATCAATCCATCGCCCCGCAAACTGGTGACGAATTGCTTCTGCAGGCTGATCGAAATCTCGATCATGCGGGCGAGTGTTCCCTTGCTGACGACGACGTCGTTGAGCACGGCGGCCTGGGCAATGACCTCGCTGCGCCGATGGATCGATGCGCGCAGCATCAGCCGTTCGTCCAGCACGAACTCGCCGGCCAGCACCCGATCCAAGGATTGATAGAGCAGATCGGGCCGCACCTCCGTCAGAAATCCCAGCCCTCCCATATTGACACCGAGAATGGGAATGCCCCGTTCTTCGGCCAGCCGCGCAGCGCTCAGCATCGTGCCGTCGCCGCCGAGCACAACCAGAAAGTCGGCGCGCGCAGCAATGTCAGCCTTGTTCGGTGCACCGGATTCGCCGATCAGCGACGCGGTGGCGGTATCGAGCAGGGGAGTGACCCCCCGTTGCCGCAGCCACGCCGACAAGTTGGTGAGCGTGGTCTTGACTTCGGGAAACTTGGGCTTAGTGAGTATACCGACGGCCTTCATGCCGGTAATCCTGA
The DNA here is from genome assembly GCA_900299325.1 of Nitrospiraceae bacterium. Lineage (GTDB taxonomy): Bacteria > Nitrospirota > Nitrospiria > Nitrospirales > Nitrospiraceae > Nitrospira_D. Next base: position 2,192 of record OMJK01000092.1, read on the forward strand.
CATCACTGCACGGGAAAGGTGCGGGATTCTAGCGAGACCGTTCTTTTGAAGTCAACGAACCGCCCGACGCAACAGAAACGAGCAGCGACGGGAAAATGCAGCCGTCCGATTCGCACCGAATCTTGACACTCAACACCGGTCTCGATAGTATTAGGCTAGATTTTTCGAAGGGTTGCCGGAATCGCCCACTCAGAGCCCCCCATCGCCACATAAGGAGGCAGGATGTTCGAACGATTCACGGATAAGGGTCGAAAGATCATCATCCTCGCGCGCGAGGAAGCCGAACGGCACCAGAACGATTATCTGGGCACCGAGCACCTCGTCCTGGCTATTCTGCGCGAATCCGACGGGATCGCCTTGATGATCCTGAAGAAGATGGGGCTTTCGACCGAGCAAATCCGCTTGGAAATCGAGCGCAACCTGCCGGGCGGCGGCACCACCATGACGTTCGGCGAGATTCCGTTCAGCCCGCGCGTCAAAAAGGTGATCGAGTACGGGGTGGAAGAAGCCCGGTTGCTCGGCCACAACCATATCGGCAGCGAACACCTGCTGCTCGGCCTGCTCCGCGAAGAAGAAGGTATCGGCGGCAAGATCCTCCGCAGCCTCGGCGCCAATCTGCTCACGGCGCGGCAATTGACTGTGACGTTCCTGAGAAAGTCCGCCCCGCGGGAGCGGGACCGGAAGAGCAACACCCCGGCACTCGACGAATTCGGCCGCGACCTGACCCAACTGGCCCAGGAAGGCCAGCTGGATCCGGTAATCGGCCGGGCCGACGAAATCGAACGGGTGCTGCAGATCCTCAGCCGGCGGACCAAGAACAACCCGGTGCTGATCGGCGAATCCGGCGTCGGCAAAACCGCTATCGTCGAAGGACTGGCGCAACGGATCGTGCAATCGGAAGTGCCGGACAATCTCCTGTCGCGCCGGGTGATCGCGCTCGACCTGGGCTCGCTGGTCGCCGGCACCAAGTACCGCGGCCAGTTCGAAGAACGGCTCAAAGTCGTGATGAAAGAGATCACCCAGGCCGGCAACATTATTATCTTCATCGACGAACTGCACACGCTGGTCGGAGCCGGAGCCGCCGAAGGCTCGATCGACGCCTCCAACATGCTCAAGCCGGCGCTGTCACGGGGCGAGATTCAGTGCATCGGCGCCACGACGCTGGACGAGTACCGGAAGCACATCGAAAAAGACGGCGCGCTGAAGCGGCGCTTCCAGCCGATCTACGTGCAGCCGCCCAACGTCGACGAGACCGTCCGGATCATTCAGGGCCTGCGCGACCGATACGAAGAACATCACGGCGTTGAGATCACGGAAGATGCCATCGTCGAGGCGGTGAAGCTGTCGGACCGCTACATCACCGACCGGTTCCTGCCGGACAAGGCGATCGACCTGATCGACGAAACCGGCTCGCGCGCCAAACTTCAGACCTACGCGCTTCCGTCGGAGCTGAAAGCGATGGAGCAGGAGCTCAAGAAAGTCGCGCGCGAAAAAGAACTCTCGATCTCCATGCAGAACTTCGAGGAAGCTGTCCGCCACCGCGAGGAAGAGGAACGGTTGCGCAAGCTGCTGGACGAATCGAAGCGCGAGTGGAAGAAGAGCCAGGAAAAGAACAAGCCGGTGATCGGCAAAGAAGACGTGGCCTACGTCGTGTCCAAAATGACCGGTATTCCGCTCTTCAAGCTCGAAGAGGAAGAGTCCAACAAACTGCTGCGCATGGAGGAATTCCTCCACAAGCGCGTCGTGGGACAGAACGAAGCCATTTCGGCGGTCTGCCGGGCCATCCGCCGTTCGCGGGCGGGCCTCAAGGAGACGAGAAAACCGATCGGCTCATTCATCTTCCTGGGTCCGACCGGCGTCGGCAAAACGGAACTCGCGCGCACGCTGGCCGAGTTCCTGTTCAACAGCGAAGACGCCCTGATCCGGGTCGACATGTCCGAATACCAGGAGAAGTTCACCAGTTCCCGGCTCTTCGGCGCGCCTCCGGGCTACGTCGGCTACGAAGAAGGCGGCCAGCTCACGGAAAAAGTGCGCCGCAGGCCGTACTCGGTCGTGCTGTTCGACGAAATCGAAAAGGCGCATCCGGACGTCTTCAACGTGTTGCTGCAGGTCCTGGACGACGGCGTCCTCACGGACAGCCTCGGCCGCAAGGTGGACTTCAAAAACACGGTCGTCATCATGACGTCCAACATCGGCACCAAGAACATACAGAAAGGCGTGTCCCTGGGCTTCCAGAGCACCGAGAGCGAAGCGGCGCGCCGGAAGAAGGAAGAGGTGCTCGGCGAGCTGCGGAAGTCCTTCAGCCCCGAGTTCCTGAACCGGATCGACGAAATCGTCATCTTCCATCAGTTGGAGAAGGAGCAGCTCTATAGCATCCTCGATATCCTGATCCGCGAGCTGAATCTCCGGCTCCTGGAAAAGGGCATCGAGATCGTCGTCGACGACGATGTGAAGCAGTGGCTGATCAAAGAAGGCTACGAGCCGCTCTACGGCGCACGCCCGATGCGGCGGACCATCCAGCGCGTGATCGGCGACCCGCTGTCCGACGAGTTGATCAAGGGCCGCTTCAAGGACAGCCGCAAGGTCAAAGTCGTCCTGCGGGACGGCGCGCCGGCGTTTATCGAGCAGGAGGCGATGGCGGGAGTCTAACAGCCTTTGTGACGACACACGGATTGAGTGTTTCCATTCACGCATGCGACCCCTGCGGTGATCGGCCGCAGGGGTCGTGTCGTCTTGCCGGCAGCCCGGTCCCACCATCGTCCGGATTGTATGCCGCCTGATCACACACCCTGGCGCGCCCGACCGCTTCTCGGCATCGAGTCTTCCTGCGACGAAACCGCCGCCGCCGTGTTGGATGCCGACGGACGGGTGCTGTCGAATGTGATCTCCTCCCAGGAGTCCGTACACGGAAAATTCGGCGGGGTGGTTCCCGAACTCGCGGCACGCGCACACGTCGGCACGATCAACCGTGTCGTCACCGGCGCCATGGAGCAGGCCGGGCTTGCCTGGCGCGATCTCGGCGGCATCGCCGTCACGGAAGGCCCCGGATTGGCCGGAGCGCTGCTCGTCGGTGTCAACTACGCGAAGGCGCTGGGCTATGGATGCGGGCTGCCGGTGATCGGCGTCAATCATCTGGAAGGCCACATTGCGTCGGCCTGGCTGGCCGATCCGTCGTTTCCCCGGTCCTGCGTGGTGCTGGTGGTGTCAGGTGGGCACACCCATCTCTACCGGTACCAGACCGACGGGCGCTGCACGCTGTTGGGCTGCACGAGAGACGATGCCGCCGGCGAAGCCTTCGACAAGGGTGCGCAGATGCTCGGCCTGGATTATCCCGGCGGGCCGGCCATCGACCGTCTGGCCCGTCAGGGTAATCCGAACGCAATTGCCTTTCCCCGGTTCCACCAGCGCCGCACACAACTGGAGTTCAGCTTCAGCGGTCTGAAAACGTCGTTGCTCTATAAACTGCGTGAGATGTCTCCCACGCTGCGCACCGAACGGAACGCCGATCTGGCCGCGAGCTATCAGGAAGCCATCGTGCAGGTGCTGGTGCAGAAGTCGCTGGCTGCGGTGGCCACGTCCAACGTCTCCGCGCTGGCCGTCGTGGGCGGGGTGTCCGCGAATTCCCGGCTGCGCGCCTTGCTGACCGAACGGGCGGCCGCCGCCGGCATCCGTATCGCCCTGCCGCCTCTGGCCTACTGCACCGACAACGCCGCTATGATCGCCGCCGCGGCCCGGCACAAACTGCTCGCAGGCGCTCCGCTCCCTCAATCTCGTTGCAGCGATGCGTTGCTGACATCACCCGCTTCGTTTGCGCCGGCTTCACAGGAGACCACCCATTCCTGACATCTACGGCCACACATCGGGACTGCGCGCCGGCCAACTCGCGGCCATCGAGCGGCTGTACCGGCGGCGCGTGTCGAGCGACTGCCTTCTGTCGCCTGAACTGGCCCGGGCTGTCTCCTCGGTGTCGCTGGAGATTCGTCGGCCGATTTCTCTCGTTCTGACCAGGCGGGGGCTCCTCCAGGAAATTATCGTCGGGACAGAAATGGTTTTATCCGCCACGACCATGGCGAAATTCCGCGCCGCACCCCGCTCCTTGCGCGGACTCAGGCTGATCCGTACGCAACTCACCGACCAACCCCTAAGCCAGGAAGCCCTGACCGACCTGGCCTTCCTGCGGCTGGACTTGATCGGTGTTTTGTCGGTGTTGCCCGACGGACTGCCCGGCACGCTCTACCTGGCGTATCTACTGCCGCCTGATGGAACCGGCCGGCTCTGCACGGTGCTCAAACCGACGCCGTTCCATCGATTGTCGTTGCCGTTCGACCGGTTCATCGACGAACTCGAAGCGGACATGCAGACGGCGCGCACGCATCACGCCGTGCGGGACGGCGAGGAGTCCGCCATCCTCGTCAGCGCCGCTCCGCTCGGACGCGCCGAGCAGGAGGAGCGGCTGGCAGAACTGGCAGAACTGGCCGAATCCGCCGGCGTCACCGTGATCGACCGGGTCGTCCAGCGCACGCAGGACGGCCACCAGCGCTACCTCATGGGCAGCGGGAAACTGAAAGAAGTTCTCATCCAAACGCTCCATAAAGGGGCGGACATGGTCATTGTCGATCAAACGTTGTCGCCCGCGCAGTCACGCGCGATTTCGGAGATGACGGACATCAAAGTCATCGACCGCACCCAGCTGATTCTCGACATCTTCGCCCGCCGGGCGCACAGCCGCGAGGGAAAAGTGCAGGTGGAACTGGCGCAACTGCATTACCTGCTGCCGCGGCTGGCCGGTAAAGGCACCCAGCTGTCGCGGCTCGGCGGCGGAATCGGGACACGCGGACCTGGCGAAACCAAGCTGGAAGCCGATCGGCGACGGATCCGAGA
>OMJK01000093.1 GCA_900299325.1 Nitrospiraceae bacterium
GCTGGTCTCTTCGATCGCCTGAATGGTGACATCGTCACCGTTCTCGAGCGTGCGAAGCTGATCGTAGTTGGTCCGGTCGTCCAGATAGAACGTGCGATAGTTCATCGCGCCGCCGCCTGCACGGCCCTCGTCATGCGAGCTTCCGCCGCCCTCCAGGTGAATCTTCTTGCCCGGAAGGTCGATGCCGATGATGCGGCCATGGACGGTTTCCGGCTGCGACAACCGATCGAGGAAGGCGTTCCGGTCAAACGCCTGCACACGATTGGCGCTGCCCGAAATATCGCCGATTCCGGTTCCGACGCCCATCGCGGATCCGCCTGCGGATTGCTGCAGACGCTCCTGGGCTACTGCCACACTCACAGAGCCTGCCAGAACTACAGCGGCTCCTAGTGCCAACACCTTACGCATGTGCTGCCTCCTTGTGAGTTAAAAGAAAAAGTGGGGAAATGATGAACGACGAGAATCCATACGTGATCATAATGCATGAGTCCAGTCGAATAACGGCGGCACTATAGGCCAACGGCCAAGGGCTGTCAAGGGCCTTTCTCGAAGAAAAATTCAGCCGTTATGATCGCTCGTCAGCGCCCCCCGCATAGCCTCGCCTGGTGCCCGGAGGGAGGGTCGAACTCCCACTCTCTCGCGAGAACCGGATTTTGAGTCCGGCGCGTCTGCCAGTTCCGCCATCCGGGCATGTGGACAACGGCTCAACAGGGGCGCACTTGTAACACGAAGCCCCGGGAGGGTCAATCCGCACAACCCCTTTTCTTCCATAGAATTGGAGTGCTAGAATCCGCTGGCCGTGTGCTCTCATTAGACACACTCACCCCTTATCCACGTTAAGGAGTTGCAGCCCCATGGCAAATGTAACGTGCGTGACATGCGGACAATCCGGAGAGGCCATTACCGCCCCCCTGTTTCTGGGCAAGCTGGAAGCCGAGATCAAGGCCAAAGTCTGCCTGCCCTGCTGGAAAAAATGGGAATCGATGCGGGTCATGGTCATCAATGAATATCAGGTCAACCTCGGAGACGAGAGCGGGCGCGAACTGGTTCGCAAACAGATGAAAGCCTTTCTGAAGCTGGGAGAACAGGCCGACACGTCGAAGATCGCCGAACACTACCGGCCGCCGAGCAGTTAGTCATCGGACGGCCGCCGCCGGTCATCCGTGCCGCACACGCAGACCGCCGCCGAATTTCCCTGCGTTGTCGCCACCTTCGTTGACATCTGAATTTCGTCAGTGCTACAGTAGTACGTTCTGAACTGCTCGTCTTCTCGCCGACGGCTTAAGAACGCGCAGGACATTCACATGATTACGCAGATGCACGTGAAGGGGTTGATGTTCGACCCCTACAACAACGCTTATATTGTCATCCTGAGGGACGAGCACCAGACCGACATGCTGCCCATTTGGGTCGGCAAACCGGAAGCGGGAGCGATCAGCCTGGCACTGGAGGACGTGGCGCCGCCCAGGCCGATGACGCACGATTTTATGAAGTCGTATCTGGACGCCTACAACGCCAAAGTCATCAGCGTCGTCATCTCGGATCTGAACGAGAACACATACTTCGCCAAAATCCATCTGATGCACGAGGACTCCGAGTACACCGTCGACTCGCGCCCCAGCGACGCGATCGCCTTGGCCATCCGTTCGCAGGCCCCGATTTTCGCCAATGAATCGGTCATCCGCAAACAAGGCTCGGACGAGTTGGAGCGGTGGCTGGAAAACCTCAAACCGGAAGATTTCGGCAAACTGGATTCATAAGCAGACATGGACATGACGACCTCCGCCCCCTCATCGACGCACAACCTGATCGAGCTGCTCGTCAGCCGCGTCGTGGAAGATTCCGGCACGGACACGCGGATTGTCGTCCTGACCAGACCCGACACGGAGTCGGACACGCTGACGATCTGGGTCGGCGCATCCGAGGGTGAAGCCATCCGGCGCGTGCTGGATACCAATGTGACACCGCGGCCGATGAGCCACGATCTGGTCAAGAGTTTCGGCGAGCATTTCGGCATCAAAACCGAACGGGTGGTGTTGACGGACGTAAAAAGCAGCACGTACTACGCCACGGTCTATCTGTCCAGCAAAGGCGTCGAGCGGATGATCGACGCCAGGCCGAGCGACGCGATTGCCCTGGCCCTGCGCACCCAGGCGCCGATCTACGTCACGCCGGACGTGTGGAAGCGCCGCAGCGGACAGAACCTGGACGCCTGGTTGAACAAATTGGAATCGAAAAACATCGGCACGCAGGAAGTGTAACCGACCCACGCACGACAGCAGCTAAGGAGCGAGAACGACGATGGCAACGTATCTGGAAAAACCCGCAGACGTAAAAGAAACCTGGCATCTCGTGGATGCCGAGGGGAAAACACTGGGACGCCTGGCCGCCCGGGTCGCCGGCATCCTCCGCGGCAAACACCGGCCGACCTTCACCCCGAACGTCGACATGGGCGATCACGTCGTCATCGTGAACGCCGAGAAAATCCAGCTGACCGGCAGCAAGATGGAAACGAAGCTCTACATCCATCACTCCGGCTATCCCGGCGGCATGAAGACGGCGACGGCCCAGCACCTGTTCCGCAAGGATCCGACTCAGTTGCTGGTCCAGGCGATCGAAGGCATGCTGCCGAAGAATCCGCTCGGCAATCACATGGCGAAGAAGCTGCGCGTCTACGTCGGCCCGAATCATCCACATCAGGCGCAGCAGCCGCAACCGCTTGCTCTCTAACGGAACTCGTCGTACACAAGAAGGAGTCATCGCATGACAGCAGTTACGCAGTACGCAACAGGCCGAAGAAAATGCGCGGTCGCGCGCGCCTGGGTCACCGGCACCGCCGGCGACATCACCATCAACGATCGGCCGCTGGAAAAAGCATTCCCTCGGTTGACGCTCAGGCAAATTATCCAACTCCCCCTCGAGTTGGCCGGAGTTACGGGCAAATACTCGGTGGAAGCGACCGTGTACGGCGGCGGACCGACCGGACAGGCCGGCGCGCTGCGACACGCGATCGCACGGGCGCTGGTGACAATGAATCCGGCCTTGCGGTCCCCGCTTAAGAAAGAAGGGCTGCTTACACGCGATTCCCGCGTGAAGGAACGGAAGAAATACGGACAGAAGGGCGCGCGTAAACGCTTCCAGTACTCCAAGCGCTAGGCGCCGGAGCCAGAGTCGAAAAAAGGGAAGGCTCCGGCCTTCCCTTTTTTTATGTCCGCAGCTATAAAGAGTGCGCACAGGGGAGCGATGAAAAAAATTCGTATCGCCATAGGCGGGGCCAGCGGCTATGCCGGCGCGGAACTGGTGCGCCTGGCCGCAGCCCATCCGGCCTTCGAGATCACGGCGGTGACGTCGGAGAAATCCGCCGGCAGCACGATCGCGTCCGTCTTTCCCAGCCTGGCCGGAATCGTCAACCGGACGTTCGAAGCCCTGGCTCCGGAGGCACTGGCCGAACGGGCCGACGCGGTGTTTCTCGCGCTGCCGCACACCAAGTCGCAGGATCCGGTGGCCCTCTGCCGGAAAGCCGGCAAACTCGTTGTCGATCTGAGCGCGGATTACCGGTTGAAAAGCACCGCCGCGTACGAACAGTGGTATCAAGCGTCCCACACGCATCCGGCGCTCCTGAAGGAGGCGGTTTACGGCCTGCCCGAACTGCACCGGACGGCCATTGCCCGGGCGCAACTGGTGGCCTCGCCCGGTTGCTATCCGACGGCCGCCATTCTTCAATTGGCTCCGCTCGTCGCCAAACAACTCGTGCAGCCGGATTCGATTGTGATCGACGCCAAATCCGGCATTTCAGGCGCAGGCCGCAGTCCCGCCCTGCCCTATCATTTTCCCGAAGCGCACGAATCGCTGGAGCCCTATAAAATCGGCTCGCACCGGCATATTCCGGAAATCGAGCAAGAACTGGCAGGCCTGTCGGGCGCATCCAGCCCCGTGACGGTCGCATTCACACCGCATCTCGTGCCGATGAACCGGGGCATCCTGAGCACAGCCTATTGCAAACTCAGCCGGCCGATGCCGTTGCCGGAGTTGCGGGCGTTGTACCGGGACTTTTACAAGAGCGAACGGTTCATACGGCTGCACGAGCAGACCGTGCCGAATCCGCGGCACATCAGAGGATCGAACTATTGCGACATCGGCGTCTATACGGACCAGCGGGCGGGGTGGATCGTCACCGTCGCCGCGCTCGACAATCTGGTCAAGGGAGCGGCCGGCCAGGCCATTCAAGCGATGAATCTCATGCTCGGCATTCCGGAGGAGACAGGATTGACCGCTCCGGGGATCTACCCGTAACCGCCGCGCTGCGGCATCAACTCTCCACTTTCATCACCACGAGACAGACTCCATGACACAACGATCGACCGGTGTGACGGCACCACAGGGATTCCAGGCTGCCGGCATCCATTGCGGCATCAAGAAACCGGGACTGCTCGATCTGGCGCTGCTCGTCTCGGACGTCAGCGGACCGATCGCGGGCGTCTTCACACGCAATCGGGTCGCCGCCGCGCCGGTCCTCCTGGACCGCCGCCACCTCGCCAAGCATCGGGGCCGGGCCATCATTATAAATAGCGGCAACGCAAACGCCTGTACGGGCGCGCCCGGATTCGCCGCCGCTCAGACAATGGCATCGTCCGTCGCCAGAATCCTGCTGGTCCCGACCCATGAAGTGTTCGTCGGCTCGACCGGCGTCATCGGCCGGGTGTTGCCGATCGACCGGGTCAAGGCCGGCATTCCCGCGCTCTTCGCTCAACTCAGCCGGCGCGGCGGACCGCAGGCCGCACGCGCCATCATGACGACCGATCTGCGGCCGAAAGAAGTGGCCGTCTCAGCCACCATCGGCGGACGCCGCGTAACAGTCGGCGGTATGGCCAAAGGCTCGGGGATGATTCATCCCGACATGGCCACAATGTTGGCCTACATCACCACCGATGCGGCCATTCAACCGGCGGCGCTACAGCAGGCGCTCCGCTCGGCCGTCGATCAATCGTTCAACTGCATCACGGTCGACGGCGACACCAGCACCAACGACACGGTGCTGTGCCTGGCGAACGGATTGGCCGGCAACAGGATCATCGCGTCGAATACGCCGGCGCATCGTGCATTCATCGCATTGCTGACCGATGCCTGCCGGACTCTGGCGCTGGCTATTTGTCGAGACGGAGAAGGGGTGACCAAGGTCGTCACGATCGCCGTGTCCGGCGCGCGCACGGATGCGCACGCGCGCCGGGTCGCCAGTACCATTGCCACGTCCAATCTCGTGAAGACCGCCTTGTTCGGGGAAGACGCAAACTGGGGACGTGTCATGGGCGCGATCGGACGGTCCGGCGTGCCGATCGACCAGCAGAAGGTGTCGGTCGATTTCGACAACGTCGCAATGGTGCGGCACGGTATGGGGATCGGACTGGCTGCCGAACGGCGGATCGCGGCTGTGTTCAAGCGGAAAGAATTCACCATCGCCGTGAATTTGGGACAGGGTCGGGCTCAGGCCCACATGTGGACGACCGACCTGTCCTACGACTACGTGCGGATCAACGCAAGCTATCGATCCTAGAGCACATTTCAGTCGGAAGTGTTGCAAGTCCACGGGCACCTGTGATAGCGTGCTAAGGATTTAGCGCTGGGACCGGTTCGTTCGCATCCGTGCGAACCGAAACCGGAAGGGCATTCAAAATTCACAACGGCGTATGAGACGCCGCTTGGCTTGGGAATAAGGAACCCGGTGTTCCTCGCCTGTGACAACAGGCGCTCCGCAGGCCCTGAGGGGAGGTGAAGGCATGGGAGTGGTCGCATTAAAGGAACTGTTGGAAGCGGGCGTGCATTTCGGCCACCAGACGAACCGGTGGAACCCGAAGATGAAGAAATTCCTCTTCGGCGAGCGGAACGGCATCTATATCATCGACCTCCAGCAGACCGTACAACGGATCGAACAGGCCTATGCCTTCGTCCGGGACACCGTCGCAGGCGGCGACTCGATCCTCTTTGCGGGCACCAAGCGCCAGGCGGCCGAAATTCTCGAGGAAGAAGCCAAGCGCGCCAACATGTTTTACGTGAATCAGCGCTGGCTCGGCGGCATGCTGACGAATTTCCAGACCATCCGCCGCAGCATCGACAAGATGAAAAAGATGGAGGCTACGCTGGCCAACCCGGCGGAACACGGCCTCACCAAGAAAGAAATCGGCCAGATGCAGAAGGAAATCGTCAAGCTCCAGAAGTATCTGACCGGCATCAAGAACATGCGGAGCCTCCCCGGCGCCGTCTTCGTGCTCGATACGCGGGTCGAGCGGATCGCCGTGCAGGAAGCCACCCGTCTCGACATCCCCGTAATCGCTATCGTGGACAGCAATTGCGATCCCGACGACATCACCTATCCCATTCCGGGGAACGACGACGCAATTCGCTCGATCAAGCTCATTACCTCGAAGATCGCGGACGCCTGCATCGAAGGCGCCCATCTGAAGACGCAGCGCGAGGAAGCCGAGTTCCAGTCGGCCCCGGCCGCCGACGGTAAACCGGCGCCGATGAGCTTGCAGAGCGCGCGGGCGTCGTAGCACACCGGTTCGCGTCCCGCATGTCCACCTTCCGCCGACGGATGAGGAACTAAGGCACCATGGCAGGATCAAGTCAGTTAGTGAAAGAGCTGCGCGAAAAAACCGGGGCCGGGATTCTGGATTGCCAGAAGGCTCTGGCCGAAAACGGCAACGACATCGAGAAGGCGATCGATTACCTGCGCCAGAAGGGCCTCGCGGCGGCGGCCAAGAAGGCCGGCCGGGAGACGAATCAGGGCCTGATCCACTCCTACATCCACATGGGCGGGAAGATCGGCGTGTTGATCGAGGTTAACTGCGAAACCGATTTCGTGGCGCGCAACGAAGAATTCAAATCGTTCGTGAACGACCTGGCCCTCCAGGTCGCCGCGGCCAAACCGTCCTTCGTCCGCCGGGAGGACATTCCCGCCGACACGGTCGGGAAAGAAAAAGCCATTTACGAAGGCCAGGCCAAGGAGATGGGCAAACCGCCCGCCGCCTGGCAGAAGATCGTCGACGGCAAGCTCGAAAAGTTCTACCAGGAAAGCTGTTTACTGGAGCAGGCCTTCATCAAGGACCCGGCCATCACCATTAAAGACCTGCTCTCGCAGAAAATTGCCAAGATCGGCGAGAACATGAACATCCGCCGGTTTACCCGCTACCAACTAGGCGAAGTATGAGCTCTGCCAAATACCGGCGCCTCCTTCTGAAAGTCAGCGGGGAGATGTTGGCCGGTGAGCAGGGATACGGCATCCAACCCTCCGTCCTCGAAGGTCTCGCCGAGGAAATCGCCTCCGTCGTTGCGCTCGACATCCAGGTCGCCGTCGTCATCGGCGGCGGGAATATTTTCCGCGGCATCGCCGCCAGCGCCTCCGGCATGGAACGGGCGTCGGCCGATTACATGGGCATGCTGGCGACTATCCTGAACGCGCTCGCGTTGCAGAACGCGCTGGAACGGATCGGCGTCAATACCCGCGTGCAATCCGCCATCGAGATGCGGCAATTGGCCGAAGGCTATATCCGCCGGCGGGCGATCCGGCACCTGGAGAAAAAACGCGTCGTCATCTTTGCCGGCGGCACCGGCAATCCCTACTTTTCGACGGACACCGCCGCCGCGCTGCGGGCCATGGAGATCGGGGCCCAAGTCATTATGAAAGGCACCAAAGTCGACGGCATCTACGACGCCGATCCGGTGACGCACCCGCAGGCGAAGAAATACGCCGAGATCCCCTTCCTGTCGATTCTGAATCAACATCTCAAGGTGATGGATTCCACCGCCATCAGCCTCTGCATGGACAACAACCTGCCGCTGATCGTGTTCAACCTGAAGGTCAAAGGAAACTTCAAGCGGGTCGCGCTGGGCGAGGCGATCGGCACGATCGTCACCCCCGGCAGCCGCTGAGTTTCCACGGAGTACCGCCATGGCCAACGATGCCCCCATTCGCCAGAAACTGACCGGACAGATGGAACAGGCGCTCGAGCACTTGAAACGCGATCTCGCCGGACTCCGGACCGGCCGGGCCTCCGTCGCGTTGCTGGACGGCGTACGCGTCGATTACTACGGCACCATGACGCCGCTGAAGCAGGTCTCGAACATTTCCACGCCGGAGGCGCGGCTCATCACGATCCAGCCCTGGGAACCGTCGCTGATCAAGGAAATCGAGAAGGCCATCGCCAATTCCGGCCTGGGCGTGATGCCGTCCAACGACGGCAAGATCATCCGCATCCCCCTCCCGCCGCTGACGGAGGAACGACGGAAGGAATTGAGCAAAATCTGCAAAAAACACGGCGAAGAAACCAAAGTGAAGATCCGCGGATTCCGGCGGGATGCGAACGAAGAGTTGAAGAAACTTCAGAAAGATGCGAAGCTGACCGAAGACGAGTTACGCAAGTCGGAACAGGACACGCAAAAGCTTACCGACCAGTACGGGCAGAAGATCGACGAGGTCATCAAGAAGAAGGAACAGGAGATCATGGAAGTCTGATCACGCGGCTTCCGGACCCCGCCACCCCCGTGCCCACAACATCGACCTTCTCACCCACCTGCGCTACGATCGATCTGACGGCTCTCGCGTATAATCTTTCCCAGTTCCGCCGCATTCTGGTCCCGGGCTGCCATCTGGCCGCGGTCGTCAAGGCCAACGCCTACGGCCACGGGGCCGTCGAAACGGCGAAGGCGCTCATCCGGCACGGCGTCGCCCGCGTGGCGGTCGTGTCGATCGACGAAGGCATCGCGCTGCGCCAGGCCGGCATCAATGCGCCGATCATCGTGCTCGGCCCGCTCTTCCAGGAACAAATCCAGGACCTGCTCGCGCACCAGCTCACGCCGGTCCTGAGCGACCGGTCGGTGCTGCCCGCGCTCGCGCGCGCCACGGCTCTGCTGCCGATTCCCTACCCGATTCACATCAAGCTCGACACCGGCATGGGCCGGCTGGGACTCGCCGAAGAGGAATTGATCTCGCTGATCGAATCGAACGGGCTGCCGGCGTCGTTGCAGCTGGAAGGGTTAATGACCCACCTGGCGGACACGGACGGCGAGCGGACCGACTACACGGAAGAACAGCTGGTGCGGTTCAACCGGACGCTGAAAATCATCATGGCGCGCGGCCTCAGGATTCCGCTCATCCACGCCACGAACAGCGGCGGCGCCGTCCGCTTCCCGCGCGCCCAGTTCACGATGGTGCGGCCGGGCATCATGCTCTATGGTTATCACACGCTGCCGCCGTCGGTGCCGGCGCCGAATCTCCGTCCGGTCCTCTCTCTGCGGACGTGCGTCGCCCAGTTGCGCATCATCCCGGCGGGCGGAAGCGTCAGCTACAATCGCACCTTCGTGGCCAAACAACCGACCCGCATCGCCGTGCTGCCGATCGGCTACGCCGACGGATTCACGCGCCGCTTGTCCAATCGCGGCCACGTGCTCATTCACGGCCGGCCGGCGCCGGTCGTCGGCACCGTGTGTATGGACATGGTCATGGTCGACGTCACGGCGATTCCAGGCGTCATGGTCGGCGACGATGTCGTCGTGATCGGCCGGCAGGGCCAGGAAGAAATCTCCGCCAACGATCTCGCCGCATGGGCGGATACCATTCCGTACGAAGTGTTGTGCGGAATCGGCCCGCGCGTGCCCCGCCTCTACCACGCCTCCTGAGCCATCGCATCAACCGGCACCGTTGCGCCACGCGAGCACGACGCTGGAAGCCTATCCTATCAACCGGCTAGTAGATGACGCGGATGGAGATGCCGCCCGTATGCACGGTGGTCTGATAGAGCCCGTTCACCTGCGCGCGTAGGCCGGTATTGCCGGCCACGGTGCGCTGCTCGTAGAGTGAGGCCTGGTACGAGAGATCCAGGCCGATGCCTTGGGGCTTGAACGGTCCGAATCCTAATTCTCCGCACTTCGCCAACCCGAAGAACGACCCGTCCGCTTTGCACATCAGCCCGAGGCCTGAGGAAATGATGTTCACATCGGCCGAGGGACTGCCCGGCGTAAAACCGGAATCCGGCATCTGCGATTGCTGATAGGTGTAGCCGCCGCGCAGCGCCAGCTCCCACTCCGGCATCTACTCGAGCTTCAGCCAGCGGTATTCGGTCCCCACCATCGTCGCATAGGTGCTTGTCCAGTTCAGCGGTTGTGGAATAGTGGTCCCATTTGCATAATGAATGTCTGCATTGCGGACAGACTTCCAGCCGACATAATCCACATCCAATTCGAGTTTCCACTCCCGTTCGGCATTGCGAACAGGCCAAATCGCGATCGCTCCGGTGATAACTTGCGGTAATACCAGAGTCGTTGAGGTATCCGTCATCTTAACCCCGTTATTGAGCAGCACCCCCGTCAAATGAAGCGTCGCCTGGCTGCGATAGACGATACCGATGTTGGCGATCGGCTTGCCGTCGGCGTTGCGCAACGCCGTATATAACAGGCTGGCATTGAAGCCCGCCGCCGTGTCCTTCCCATTCAACTCAATTTTTCCTGGTTGACCAAACGCTGGGTTAGTAACAGATTTAATGAACTGCTGCTCGAACTGCCCCTCGCCAAACGCCCCGCTGAACGTATAGATATCGGCTCCCAGTCCGATCGACACGTCGTTCGTGAGCTTATAGGCCAGCGTCGGCTTAATATCCAGCAACGGCAGCGTCGTGAACGTGACATTGTTCCGGAACGGCCCGTTGTCCGGCCAGCGCGTGATCGATCCGAACGGCACGTTGACGCCGATCCCCGCCGTCAGATCGCCCAGCGCCGTGATGCCGAGATCCTTGAGATTCGCCGTCAGGTAGAGATGGGTGGGCGGCGGCCAGGCCACGCTGCCGTTGCGGTCGCCGGTCGCCGTGACGCCGGTCGGGCTCGTGAAATTCGTCGTCCCGCCGGACAGCAACCCGCCGAACATGAACTGCACACCGCGCAACTGCGTCATGCCGGCCGGATTGTAATGAAGCGCGGAGGGATCGTCGGCTTGCGCCGCGAATGCGCTGCCCTGACCGGATGCGGCCGTGCCCTGCCCCTGAATGCGCGGCACCTGCGCCGTCGCATGATCCGGCGCGCACAGCAGAAGACTCGCCGTACCGAGCAGCAGAACGATGCGCAGACTACGCGGGACGAGATGGTCGCGCCGTTCGATCAGATCCGGCACCGCTACCTCCGCGTTGGAACACGTTGTCTCTGAAGACCGGCGGCGCGCATTGTAATAACCGTTCAGACCGATAGTCCAGTCCCGGCGTGGGCATCGCACGCGGGCAGCGGATGCGAGTCGGCTGCTTGAACCAGCGGCACGGTGAACTGAAACTCCGCGCCGCCGCCGGCCCGATTGCTCGCCCTGACCGTGCCCCCTTGCAGTTCGACCAGCGTTTTCACAATCGACAGCCCGAGCCCCAAGCCTTTCGCCCCGCCGCGCTGGTGTTGCCGGATCCTGAAAAACGATTCGAAGACTTGTTCGAGACACTCCGGCGGAATGCCCGGCCCTGTATCGCACACCGACACCTTCGCCAGATACGCATCGCTCCGCTCGGCCCGTACCGTGACGGCCCCGTACTCCGGTGTAAACTTGATCGCGTTCTGCACGAGATTGACCGTCACCTGGATCAGCCGGTCTCGATCGGCCCGCACCATGACCGCCGTCTCCGGCGGCATGAGAACCAGCCGCTGCCCCTTGGCGGTTGCCAGCGGGCGGAGTTGCTCGACCGCATCGGCGAGACAGGCACCCAGATCGACGTCGCCCACCAACAGTTCCAATTGCCCGGCTTCGATCCGCGTGCGGTCGAGCAGGTCGTCGATCATGCGGAGCAGCCGGTCGGAATTGTCCAGCATGCGGGAGAGATAATAGTCCTGCTTCTCGGTGACCGGCCCGGTAACGCCGTCCAATAGATTCTGAATGTAACCCTTCACCGACGTGAGCGGCGTGCGGAGTTCGTGCGAGACGTGCGAGAGAAATTGCGCGCGCACATGGTCCGCCCGCTCCAGCGCCGCCGTCCGCTCCCGGACCTTCGCTTCCAATCCCGCATTCCAGTCTTCGATCTGGCGATAGGCCGCGGCGTGATCGAGCGCGATCGCCACCTGGTTGGCCACCGTCGTCATCAATTCCAGATCGTCCTGCGTCAGGCTGTGCTCCTGGGTCCGGTCCACCGTCAACATGCCGACGATACGGTCCTTCGTCTTCAGCGGGACAACGATCAGCGCTTTGGTCTTCATCAACTCCGCCAGCTGCCGGTTCGACGGATGCAGATCGTGCCACACCGTTCGAATATCCTCGATCAACAGCGGACGGCCTTGCAGCACGACCACCGCTTCCGGTCCGGCCGGGTCGGCCACGGTAATCCGGCAGGATTGGGCGAAGGCCTGAATCTCCGGCGGCACGCCGATAAGACGGACATGCTCGATGACCCGTTCCGTCGCGTCGAAAACGGACACCATCGCGCGGTCGTACTGTAGATCGCGCGTGAGCGCCTCCAGCACCTGCGACAGCACCGCGTCGCGATCGAGCGTCGAGCTGAACATCAGGCCGGCGCGATGGAGCGTCGTCAGCTGCGTCACCTTGCGGCGTAATGCGACCCGGGTTTGCTCCTGCTCCAGATAGGCTTCGCGGAGTTCTTCGTGTCGCGACTCGACCGAACTGATCTGTTCCCGGATCACGGCTTCGCGCCGGCGCGTGTCCTTCTGCAGCTGCCGGGTGATCAGCACACTGCCCGCCAACACCGGCAGCAGCGCCGTCAGCGCAAGTTCGCCGACACCCGCTTGGGAGAATAGCGCGCCGACCACCCCCGCCAGGCCCAGGCCGGCAACAGCACTTCCGATCCACCAGGCCCGATGTCCGTCAGTGTCGGTCCCCCACAGAAGATCCCAGAGCGCGTTCCTCTCCCCGGATGCCTTTTGCACCGCCGCCGACCCGGTGGATGCGGGCAGACCCGGCTCACGGACCGCAACCGGATGGACGCTCGGCTCCAACCCCGGGAAGATCGCCTTCGACCGGCGGCTTCGATACCAGCGGGCCGGATGTTCCGGCTGCCAGCGAATCACCCACCGGCACCATTCATCGTCATCGGCCACGCAGGACACGTTCGTCAGCGTGGCCGGAGGCAAGCCATGAACCCGCACCGGCACCGCGGCGAAAATGCCCTGCGCCGACTGGCACACCATGTACGTGCACCGGCGCCGGTAGGGACCGAACTGGCGGAGCGTGCGATCGGTAAAGCGCATCGCGAGCGTCGCGGACACCGGCGTCACCTCGATCACCCGGCATTCGATGGATCCGGAGGCAAACTTGTTCCCGAAATAGGGAAACATGCCGTAGATCTGCTCGAGCGAGAACGGGCGCGCCAGCACCTGGATGATCGGCGAGACCTTCTCCATCCCGCCGTTGAATACGAACCGGGGATCGCCGGTCAGCTGCTCGCAAAACTCGTAGAGATAGGCGGCGAACTCGTAGGAATAGCTGTTCCAGGGGTTTTTGAGAAACTCCGGCGTCACATGGTAGACCGCATCCTTGATGCGCCGGTTCAGCAGGGCGCAGAGTTCGGCCACCGCTTCGCGGCCGGCGCCCATGCCCCGCTGCTGCGACAGCACCCGCTCGAGATCGAGAATCGTCGCCCGGATGCTCATCCCGCTCAGATCCCGGATCGTGCGCCCGCGCTCGTCCAGCCCGAACGGGCGGAACTGCATCAGAGGCCGCTCCAGAATCGTGCGCTGCTTCGGAAGGAGGTTCGGCCCTCCCTCCGATTTCACGACAGGTTCGTCCGCTGCGGGATTCTGCATCGACGCTCCTTGCAGTCCGGTGATCTCGAATAGGGGCGTCAGTATATGTAAGGGTTCCTATCAAAGTCCAGAGGAAAGATATCCCTCGTGAGGTGGCAATCGGCCACCAGAGCCGATTTGAGACAACCATCCTATGGATGAGAGGAGAAAGAAAAGAGGGTTGAGAGCGGGAATGGGGGATGAAAACCGGGACGCGGCGACGCCCTAATGCTTGATCTTCCGTTTCAGCCGCCGCTCGACGCTGTCGACCTTGCTCGACAACCGGCCCGAATGCCCTTTCCGGAAATCGACCTTGATAGTGCAGGAAATGCGGTTGCAATCCTGCCGCATGCGCGCATAGCACCGCCGGACGACGTCGAACACCTCGTCCCACTCCCCTTCCAGCACGGTGCCCATCGGATTGAGCCGGTACGCGACTCCGCTCTTGTCGATGATGTCCAACGACCGCGCGACATATTTGCCGACACTTTCGCCTTTGCCCAGCGGCGACATGCTGAACTCGAGTAAGACCATGATTAGTTGCTCCCTGCGATCAACTGATAGCGGTCAGCTATTTCCTGCTCCTGCGCTTTACGCTTCACGCTTCACGCCTGACGCCGCCGTCGTTTCGCCGGTACGTTTTGCGTTCTCATCCAGCCAGACTTTCGGATATTGCACCTTGCCCAGCAGACGAAACCCGTCCAGCGCCTCGCGCAGCAACGTCCGCCGCTTCTCCGCATCGGGTTCGCTGGCTTTCGCCTGTTCGCGCAACTGCCCCAGCCACTCGACGAAGGAGGCAAACTCCGGATCGAGGATCCGCTCCAAATCTTCTTTCATAAAGCCGGACAGGGCCGGCGCCATTCCGCTCGTGCTGACGGCCACCCGCACATGCCCCGATGCCACCACCGCCGGCATCGTCACGCTGGACGCCTCCGGATAATCGACCGACCAGAGCAGAAACTTTTTCTCCCGCGCCTTCGCGATGAGCATCTTCGCGAAGTCCCGGTCGCCGCGCAGCGTATTCAAGACCAGGATCGTCTGTTCGAGATCCGTTTCACGGAAATGCCGCCCGCGGTGAATGATTTTGGCGGAGGCGGCCAGCTGGCGCAGCGGTTCGTTCAATGTCGGGCTGATCACTGTGACGCGCGCGCCCGATTCGAGCAGGCGCTGCGTTTTCTCGGCGGCTTCCTCGTCGCCGCCGATGACCAGCACCGGCCAGCTCTTCACATCGAGCACCAGGGGAAAACCGGGGTTCGGAGCCATGATCGTGTTCCTCCAACAATGAGGGCCGTATCATACAACAGGGCTTTTCGCACCGTAAACCATGCCCTCCCAATTTCTTGGGCCCCTGGCTATAATGCGCCGGCTGGAGATGACCGAAGGCGGGACAGGAGAGCGGTCCTCCCGACTGTTTACACGCGTTCTTCAGCACGGCCGCAACGAGTGAGGGCGCGAAGCGTATGAGTTGGATACGTTGAGCGTCCGAACGATGTGAGCACGCAGCGGGGAAGCTTTTTCAGCATCCCTTCTAGGGTTCTGATGGATCGGCGTCCAGCTCCATATTCCAATACAGATAGTCGCGCCAGCTTTCCGGCGTATTCCGGATGCCGATCGTAATGGTAATGACGGGACTCCAGCGGGGTTTGACGGGCTTCTTCTTGAGCTTCATGCCGGCTTCTTCCGGCGTGCGGCCGCTCTTGCGGTTGTTGCAGCGCCAGCAGGCGGTCACGATGTTCTCCCACGTCTTCCGGCCGCCTTTGGCGATCGGCACGACGTGATCGAACGTCAATTCTTCGGTGCGGAACTTATGACTGCAGTACTGGCAGGTGTATCCGTCGCGCGTGAAGATGTTGATGCGGGAAAACTTCACCGCGCGGTGGCTGTCTTTCAGCTTCACCAGCTTGAGCAGCCGCATCACCGCCGGCAGCTTGATCGAAATGGAGATGCCGTGGATTTCGCGGTCGTAGACTTCGAGGACTTCGACTTTACCCTGCCAGAGGAGGGAGATCGCCTTTTGCCAGTGAACGACACGCAGCGGTTCGTACGTGGAATTGAGCAGCAGCGTCATTTCCATGCGAAACCCTCATGCCCAACCGCGGCTCCTCTGCGAAGGTGGATGTTCCGCCGGTCAGGGGCGCACTTTTATGTTCTATGCCATAAGCTTGGGGCGAAATCAAGCACAGGGCCAGGTCTGCGCACCACGCATAACCGCACGTCATGTTGTGGGCAAGGAGCCGGCGGCGATGAGTGACTTCGTCGCCGTCATTCCGGCCGCCGACGTTCCGCCCGGCACGGCCCGGACGGTGGAGGTCCGGGGAATTCGCATCGCCCTGTTCAACGTCGACGGCACCTTCTACGCCGTCGACAACACCTGCCCGCACGCCGGCGGCCCGCTGGGCGAAGGGAAATTGAACGGCGGCATCGTGGAGTGTCCCTGGCACGGCTGGCGGTTCGACGTGCGCACGGGCCAGCGCGAGCACAATCCGAACTTCGACGTCCCCTGCTGCCGGGTGCGCGTCGAGCACGGGCAGGTGCTGATCGCGCTGCCGCCTACTTTGCGATAGGCGGTGGCGGAAGCTGCGGGAGGTCGGGCGGCGGACCGGCATCCGGCGCTTTGGGCGTCACTCCGTCGGCCGGCAAGGACGCAGCGTTCACCGTCCCGCGCGCCATGTGCGCGTGCCAGATGAACTCTCGCTCGAACCACTGGCCGTTCAGCCCTTCGTCGCGCAGCTGGATGCGAATCTCATAGAGATCACCCTCGACCTGTTTCACGCGCCACTCGCCGAGCCGCGAACCCTTGCCCCGCTCCTTCATCGATCGCACGTGATCGGTCATCGCCTGGAGAATCGTCGGGGCGCCGATGGCGGGCGCATGCTTGACCAGCGCCAGCGCCTCTTCTGCGCGCTTGTCGCCGACGGGATTGAGCGAGGGCGGCATGGACCAGAGATAGTACAACGCGCCGAGCACGAGCACGGCCATCACGGAATACTGGACGGCCCGGGCGGCCGGGGACGATCGCGCGGGAGAAGAATCGTGAGCCATATCGCGCGGCATCTTAGGAAGGGCTCTCCGCGCTTGTCAACGTGGCGCTTGTGCGGCGAAAACCGGGTATGCTACAAGTATCGCCTTGCACGGCCGTCACGAAACGATGAGCGCACGGAATGAAATTTTTCCTCTACGCCGATAACCTCAACCCTACCCAACTCAAGCGGCGGGCCCCGGAACACAAATTCTTGTACCTGGCGACCCTGGCGGATCATACCGTCAAGTTCTGCCGCTGGTCGTCCCAGTGGCGCTGCGGCCTCGCCAGCGTGGCTCCGTCGCCCGGCGAAAAAGTCTGGGGCGGCGTCTTCGAGTTGACCGACGAGGACATGAAGCTGTTCGACGAATTCGAGCAGGATGTCCCGCAAGGCGCCTTCCGGCACGTGCAAGTGACCGTGGTCACGGAGGCCGGCGAGAAGGAACTGGTGACGACGCACGCCGCCAACCCGATCGGCAAGTTCAAGCCCAAGGACCACTATCTCGACTGGGTCATGAAGGGCTTGAAGCAGTGGAA
>OMJK01000094.1 GCA_900299325.1 Nitrospiraceae bacterium
CCGGCGGGGGTTACTGTCGCTGGGGCGGTCGGATCTCTTGGTGCTGATCGGCGTGGGATTGTTGGGCGTCCTCTCCTACGCCGTCGCGGCGTACGGCTTGATGCATACCAGCGTGACGCATTACGCCCTGATCTATAGCCTGTTGCCGGCCTGCACGGCGCTGTTGAGCGTGCTGGCGGGGAAGGATCATCTGACTCCCGCGAAGCTGGCCGGGATGAGCCTGTCACTGGTCGGATGCCTGGCCGCGATCTCCGACCATGCCGCCTCGGTGGAAGCGAGCATCGGAATCGGCGACGCGCTGGTCTTGGTGTTTACGATCATGATGTCGGCGCACATTGCGCTCAGCGCCGGCATTGTCAGACGGTTCGGCGTCATGGTGTCCAACACCATCATGTTCGGCGGCAGTGCCGCGGTGCTGTTTCTGGCCTCGCTGCAGTGGACAGGATCGCCGCGCGCGGAGCTATCGTCGGTGATAATCGCGGCAGTGGCGTATGTGGGACTCGGGACGGCGGCGGTCTTTCTGCTGCGCTATCGGGCGCTGCAAACGCTTTCTCCGGCAACGGTCGGGATCTATCACAACTTGATTCCGATTGCGACGATTCTGCTGGCCTGCCTCTGTCTGGACGAATCGCTGGGGCTGCAAACTATTATCGGCGGATTCGCCGTCGTGGCCGGCGCCGAACTCGTTCGACGGGCGCAGATGCCTGTTTCTTCCGCTCCACCTCCTCGTGCCTGGGCGAAACCCCTGTTGCCTGCCGTCGTCGGCAACAAATTTCTTCGTTAATTTTTGACAGGTCTCGACTCGTCGCGCGTCGATACTACGGACGGGCTCTGACTAGGCGGCGGCGTTGGTGGTGTGGTAGCCGGAGCCGGCGATGGCCTGCCTGGTTTCGTCCAAGTGTTTCTGCAGGTAGGCCATGAAGGGAGTGCCGCCCGTTCCCACGGCGGTTGGATTGCTGGCCTGAGATTGATGCTGGCGATGGATATAACTGTCGGCGTAGCCGATGTGGATCTCGCGGAACTGAGCGAGCAGGTCGACGCACGCGGCGTACGACTTCCAAAGTCCCGGCCGGCGCCGTTTGCGCGTCCGGACGTAGCTGGAGAGCACCGGCTGGCCGTGAGGATCGATCGCCTGCTCCAATGCTTCCAAGAAGGCCCGATGACGGGGCGGCATATAGTGCCGCATTTCTTCCAGATAGACCGTGAGAGGGTCCGGCGCATGCACGATGCCGAGTCCGGCATCCAGGCAGGGGACGATGGAGCTTTGTGCGCCGGTTTCACCGCGGAACTGTTGCGGGCGGCCGGCATAGGCAGCGACGCCGTCGTATACAAGGCCCTGCGGCAGAGCGGGACTATTCTTCCAGCCGTGAATGTAGGGTCGCACGCGTGTGTAGTAGACGTACGGATCGCAGCGCTCTTTCATGCGGAGCAATGTGTCCCGCATGGCGGTTTGTGCCTGCGCCAAAGCCCGGAGTCCAAGAAGGACGTCCTCTTCCCGGTTGTTCACCGCGCCCTGCATGGCTTGCACCAGCCCGGCCAGGCCCGGTCCGGCTTGCCGCTCGATCTGCACGTGCACGACGACGAACCACTCTTCATCCAGGCCGCCGAGGAAGTTCTGCCGCAACACGATATTGTCCAGTTCGACCGGTTTGGCCGGGTCGAGGCGCTTCCAATTGTCCAGTGCGTAGGATGCGTAGGAAAGGACCGGCGGGCGACCCAACCGGTTCGCGACCTCATGCCAGGGAACAGCCAGCTGCTTTGGCAGTGCGGCGGCCGGTTGTTCCGGAACTTCCCACACGTAGGCGTGTCCGGCGAACGACAGAATGCGCATGGCGGTGCGGCATTCGTCCTCGCGCCAGGTCGACGGGACAACGGAAAGCATCGCCTGGTGTTCGTCGACGAATCGGCGGACCATCCGGGCACTGAGCAGCTTCGGCAGATCCTGGCCGAGTTGATTGAGAAGGGGAGCATGGGGCAGCGGCTCCCCGGACTCGTGGGGCAGAAATCCCAGGTCGGGCGAAATATCGAAATTGGAGAGCGAAAAAGAAGGCGAACTCATAGGAGCCTCCGGTCTCAACCAGTTCGGCGCCTCGGATTATTCTGTCATACGCCTACAGCCGTGTCCTCGTCTGCCGGTCGTACTACCGGCAGTTGGGCGGCTGAGCATTGCCGAAGACCTGCTTCAAGTTAGTCCACCGTTCAAACTCTCCAGGCGACAGTTCGCGGGCGCCCAGGCTGCCCGATTTCGTGGAGAGTTTCACCCATTCCGCATACATCGCGCATTCTTCCGCCGATGCGGCCGGTATACGAGACGATGCTTCCTTGGTGGGCTTGCCGGCATCGCTCACGACGGGCGCGGCTGATTTTGACGTGAACTCCGGCGCTTCGGGGATCGTACTGAAATCCGTCTTGTCTGATTCTTGAACCGGGTGGCAACCGGCATGAGGCGTATCGGTGTACACGTCACCCGGGCAGACATATAGGGCAGCGGCAACGACAATAATATCCAGCATGGGAACCCTCCATTTCGAGTGCTCCGTTCACCATAGCACGGGTGCTCCGAACCAGAAAGAATTACAGTGTTTTTGCAAGGGAAGGAGGAAATAAAAAGGCCGCCTCCGAGGCGGCCTTTTCATCGCAGGTATTGTGGCGTGCGGTTACGTGCCCATTTCCCAGGATGCCAGATATTTCTTCTGCTCGGCCGTCAATTGATCGATGGCCACGCCCATACCGGCGAGTTTGAGCCGCGCGATTTCCTTGTCGATCGCAGCCGGCACCGGATAAACCTTCTTTTCGAGGTGCTTGTAGTTTTTTACAATGTACTCCGCGCCGAGCGCCTGGTTGGCGAAGCTCATGTCCATCACGCTCGACGGATGCCCTTCGGCGGTGGCCAGGTTGACCAGTCGGCCCTCGCCGAGCAGGCTCACGCGGTGGCCGTTCTTCTTGATCGTGAATTCTTCGACACCCGTGCGGACGATGCGCCGCTTCTTTGCCAGTTTCTCTAGCGCCGGGATATCCAGCTCCACGTTGAAATGGCCGCTGTTGCAGACGATGGCGCCGTCTTTCATCACGGCGAAGTGTTCGCCCCGGATGACGTGAATGTTACCGGTGACGGTGACGAAGAAGTCGCCGATCGGCGCGGCCTGCTCCATCGGCATAACCCGGAATCCGTCCATGACGGCTTCCAATCCCTTTAACGGATCGACCTCGGTAATCACCACGTCCGCACCCATACCCTTTGCCCGCATGGCGATCCCGCGTCCGCACCAGCCGTAGCCGACCACAACAACGACCGAGCCGCAGACTAGGCGATTGGTGGCGCGCACGATGCCGTCCATCGTGGACTGGCCGGTGCCGTAGCGGTTGTCGAACATATGCTTGGTGTCGGCGTCGTTGACGGAGATGACCGGGAACTTCAGCACTTTTTTCTCGGCCATGCTGCGCAACCGAATGACGCCGGTGGTGGTTTCTTCGGTGCCGCCGATCACATTGCGCAGCAGGTCTTTCCGCTTCGAGTGGAGGTGGGACACGACGTCGGCCCCGTCGTCCATCGACAGATGCGGCCGATGGGCGATGGCCGATTCGATGTGGCGGTAATAGGTGGCGTTATCCTCGCCCTTAATGGCGAAGGTCGGAATGCCTTCGTGCTGTACCAGCGCTGCGGCCACGTCGTCCTGGGTGCTGAGCGGATTGGATGCACAGAGCCGGACGTCGGCCCCACCGGCCTTCAACGTGATTGCCAGATTGGCCGTTTCCGTGGTGACGTGCAGGCAAGCGGTGACGCGCACGCCCTTCAGCGGTTGCTGCCGTGCGAATCGTTTGCGAATCAGCCGCAGCACCGGCATGGTGGCTTCGGCCCATTCGATCTTCAACTTGCCCTGGTCGGCCAGCTTAATATCTCTCACATCGTAA
>OMJK01000095.1 GCA_900299325.1 Nitrospiraceae bacterium
AATGGTGCGCCCGGCAGGAATTGAACCTGCGACCTGCGGGTTCGAAGCCCGACGCTCTATCCAACTGAGCTACGGGCGCACAGCGTTTCTTTCATGCACCTTGGCGGAAACATTGTCAAGAATGGCGAGCAGGATTCGAGCGGCGATCAGTGCGGTGACCAGCGGACCAGCACGTCGTTGACGATGTGCTCCACGGAGCGCCCGTCGGTTTCTATAATATGGTCCGCCGCAGCCCGGTATTTCGGCGTGCGTTCGTGCAGGACCTCCCGGATTTCTTCCAGGAACGATTTGGTTCCGGTCAGCGACGGTCGTTGGGTGTCTCCGCCGATTCGATGCGTGATGGTTTCGACGGAGGCCGTCAGCCAGAACAGGGTACCGGTCTGTTTCAGCGCCGTGACGTTCTGCGGACGGAGAATCGCGCCGCCGCCTGTGTCGATGATCAAGCCGTCTCGGGCGGCGAGTTCCAGGCACACCGAGGTTTCGATATCGCGAAAGTGGTCCCAGCCATGTCGGGCGACGATGTCTGGAATCGGCTGCCCCGCCCGCTTTACCACTTCGGCGTCCGTCGATACGACGGTTCGTGCCAGGCGTGCGGCGAGCGCCTGGGCGACGGTGCTTTTGCCGGTGCCTCGATACCCGATGAGAACAAGGTTCATTGGAATCGGGATTCCAGCACCGTGCGCATCACGTCGGTCGGCGCCGGATGATTGGTCCACAACTCGAATTGCGCGGCGGCTTGATGAAGAAACATCTCGAGCCCCGGCACCACCTTGCACCCGACTCGCCTGGCGTCTTTGAGCAGCTGTGTCTCGCGGGGATTGTACACAATGTCCATGACGGCGAGACCGGCATGAAGGAATTGCGCCGGCACGCAGGAGTCTTCGACCTTGGGCGACATGCCGATGGGGGTGCTGTGGATCAACACCTGAGTCTGGGGCAGTGTGGCGTTCAGCGTGGATTCGGTGAGCGGGATGTCGTCGACGGCCAGGGAGGTTTTCGATCGAAGGTCGGCGCCCAGGGCGGCGCGCTCCTTCTCGTCGATCCCGAGAATCGTCAGACGCTGCGCACCGGATTCGGCTGCCAGCGCAAAGGCAATCGCGCGGGCCGCCCCGCCCGAACCGACCAGCGCCACACGCTGCCCTTTCAACGCGACGCCGCCGTCCCGCAGCGCGCGCAACGCGCCGGTGGCGTCGGTGTTGTAACCGGACAGCGTCCCTTGATCCGCCACGATGGTGTTGATGGCTCCGATGTGGCGCGCGGTCGTGTCGACACGATCGAGCAAAGGAAGGGCCGAGACCTTATGAGGGATTGTGACGCTGGCGCCACGGAAATTTCCGAGCGCGCGCAATCCGTTGATCGCAGCTCCGATCGACTCCACTTTCCAGGCCAGATACACAAAGTTGAGCCCCAATTTCTGGAATGCCGCATTGTGGATTGCGGGCGAAAGCGAGTGTTCGATCGGATTGCCGATCACTCCGCAAAACTGTGTCTGGGTGTTGATATCCATCGGAGCCATGCGAGCTATTTCTTTGCGACGCTGACAGCCAGGTACTGCGGCCCTTGTACCGTATAGAGCACCAGAACGTGATCGTCCTTCTTCAGGTCCTTAAGCGAGGACAGACCGGGTCCTGAAAATTTCGTGTGTGCATTCGCCGTGAACGTAAAGCGGGTTCCCCCTCCGTCCTTTTTCACCGCGAACTTTCCGGTTGCCTGATCGACGGTCAGCACGATGCCGGGAAACTCAACACTCTCACCGGCCCGAGTCTGAGGCAGAACGAGCCCAATGACGGCGATGGACCATGCCATCGTCCAGAACACAATGTGCGCGAGCTTCGTAGACACCACCGGCTCCCTCACCCTTTATATATAGTCATGCCGCCGTCGATGGGAAAGGTGGACCCGGTTACCCAGGCGGCTTCGTCGGAGGCCAGGTACACTACGAGATGGGCGACTTCTTCGGGTGTACCGGCGCGGCGAATCGCATAGTGGGACAGAATCGGCTGCAGCATGTCCGGATTGGCCATCAACGGTGCGGCCATCGGCGTATCGATCAGCCCGGGATTGACGACGTTGCAGCGGATGTTGTCCTTCGCATAATCGACGGCGATCGACCGGGTCAGGGCGTCGAGGGCGCCCTTCGAAGCGGCGTATGCCGGGAGCGCCGGAATTCCCACAAGGCTGGCGATCGAGGAAATGTTGATGATCGAGCCGCCGCGTTGCATCATGTGCGGGACAGCTGCGCGGGTCATACGGAACACGCCGGTCAGATTGACGTCCAGCACCTGAGCCCAGGTCGTATCGTCGGTTTCGTGGATCCGCTTGCCGAACTCGCCAACCCCCGCATTGTTCACGAGGATATCGAGTTGTCCATACGTCTGCACGGCCTGGCGCACGGCAGCCCGGACATGGGTTTCATCCGTGACCGATCCGGCGACCGCGATCGCCCGACCGTTGCTCCGTTCAATATCCCGCACGACGCGCTCCAACTCGCCCTTGCGCCGGCCTGTGAGTACAACCGCCGCGCCTTCCGCGGCGAACAGCTTGGCGATGGCTTCGCCGATGCCGGCAGTGCCTCCGGTGATCAACGCGACTTTCCCAGTCAACCGGTTCACGACGCCGATTCCTCTCTCGTTTCGGAATCGTCGCCGGACGGCAGGTCGCCGTTAGGCTCCGATGCGCTGCGAGGGCTTAAGAGGCCAGGTTCGACTTTTCGCGCGACGGTGATGAACCCGGAATGGGCCACCATCCGGTGATCGGGGCGGACGCTTCGGCCCTGGATCGACCAGGTTCTGAGCAAAGTTTCAAACGTCTGTATCATGCCGAAGACCGTGGCCTGTTCGAGCGCCTCGACGGTGTGCACCACTTGCGGCACCGTTGGAACGAAACTGAGATAGATGCCGCCGGATCGAAGTGCCTGCGCGGCGTGCGGCACGACCTGCCACGGTTCCGGAAGATCCAGCACGACACGGTCGAACGGCAGGCCGTCATGAAGCAGCGCAATTCCTTCATAAGCATTCTTGCGACCGGTGACCAAGTTGGGAACAGGGCCCATGTACCGATCGATGTTCGTCATCGCCGTCCGGGCGAATTCCTCCCGCATCTCGTACGTCACGACCAGGCCGCGCGGCCCCACGGCCCGCAACAGCGCCATCGTCAACGCACCGGATCCGGTTCCCGCTTCAAAGACGCGCGCGCCGGGATACACGTCCGCCCACATAGGAATCAAGGCCAGGTCTTTCGGATAGAGCACCTGCGCGCCGCGGGGCATCTTGAGCACGTAGTCGCCCAGCGTCGGGCGCAGGGCCAACATCTTCTTCCCGCCC
This sequence comes from Nitrospiraceae bacterium, assembly GCA_900299325.1. GTDB lineage: Bacteria > Nitrospirota > Nitrospiria > Nitrospirales > Nitrospiraceae > Nitrospira_D. Next base: position 3,324 of record OMJK01000095.1, read on the forward strand.
GACAGCGTGACTACGGTGCCATCTGGGCGACCGATCAATTCGTCGTGCGCGATCTTCTGGCCGCTGAACTGATAGGTATCGCCCGCCTTCAGCGTGAGGGCGTACTGACGCCCTTTTTTGTCGACCAGATGAATGCGTTCGCCGTTCGCCAAGCGTGTCATCGCGCGTCATTCTAGGGGGTTCATTCCGGCGTTTGCAACCAATGGCCCTTCCTTGACAGGGTGGGAAGTGGGTCGTAAGATCCATGCACCGTTTCACCTCATCGCCGCGTCTTCCGCGCATGGAGTGCACGATGCGTGGTTCCTTCCTTCGCCGGGTTCGCACTCGTCTTCACGCCGCCACCGGCGTTCTCGTCTGGATGACCGTGTGCGTCGCCGGCGCGTCAACGGCCCAGGCCGGCGATATCGTAGTCGCGACCTATGAAGGGGTCATCAATCCGGTCGCCGCCGAGTATCTGCACGATGCGCTGGCATCGGCCCAGTCTTCGGGTGCCCAGGCCCTCGTCTTGCGACTGGATACGCCGGGCGGGCTCGATACCTCCATGCGGCTGATCATCAAAGACATCACCGGCGCCTCGATTCCCGTGCTCGTCTTTGTGTCGCCTTCCGGCGGCCGCGCCGCTTCCGCCGGCGTGTTCATCACCATGGCGGCGCATGTGGCGGCGATGGCTCCTGGCACGAATATCGGGGCGGCTCATCCCGTTGCGATGGGCGGCGGCGAGATGGACAAGACCATGAAGGACAAGGTGGAGAACGATGCGGCGGCGTATATCAAGAGCATTGCGGAGCAACGCGGGCGCAACGTCGCGTGGGCTGAAGATGCCGTGCGCAAGAGCGTCTCGGTCACGGAGCAGGAAGCGCTCAAGCTGAAAATCATCGACATTGTAGCGGACGACGTTCCCGCGCTGCTGAAACAGGTGCATGGGCGAAAACTGGCTATGCCGAACGGTCCCGTTTCGCTCCTGACCGACGGCGCAGCCGTTCGGGAATTTCCGATGGGTATGCGGCTGGAATTACTGCGCGCTCTCAGCGACCCCAATATCGCCTATCTGTTAATGACCATCGGTACGATCGGCATCATGGCCGAGCTCTACAATCCCGGAGCGATTCTGCCCGGCATTGCGGGCGCCATCAGCTTGATCCTGGCGTTCTATTCCTTGCAGTCGCTGCCGGTCAATTACGCGGGCGTTCTGCTGCTGCTGTTGGGCATCGTCTTTTTTGCGCTCGAAGCGGTAGTGACCAGTTACGGCCTTCTCGCCATCGGAGGCGTGGTGGCGATGGCCATCGGGTCGGTCATGCTCATCAAGTCCGATGCGGAATTTTTCCAGATTTCATGGACCGTCATCGTGCCCGTGATTCTGACTGCCGCCGCGGCATCGCTGTTTCTGGTCAGCATGGGCCTGCGCGCGATGCGCCGCCCTCCCCAAACCGGACGGGAAGGGATGGTCGGGTCGATCGGGGTGGCGAAAACGCCCCTGAGCCCCGAGGGGAAACTGACGATTCACGGCGAACTCTGGGATGCGGTGAGCGATGCGCCGGTTGAAGCGGGGACGCCCGCCAAAGTCCTGCGGGTGGAAGGTCTGCGGCTGCACGTCACACCGGTGCTGCAAAAGAAAGAGGCCTTATGATGCTGTTCAGCCCGATCGGATTGCTGGTCCTCGTTCTCCTGATCGTGTTTCTCGGGTTCAAAGTCCTGCCGGAATACGAACGCGCCGTGATCTTTCGATGGGGCCGGCTGTCGCGCGGCCTCGTTGGCGGGAACGGACCGGGCGTGGTCGTCATTCTGCCGTTGATCGACAAGATGGTGCGCGTCAGCCTGCGGACCGTCGCGATGGACGTGCCGCCGCAGGACGTCATCACGAAAGACAACGTCACGGTCAAAGTGAACGCGGTGATCTACTTCCGCGTCGTGGACGCCGAGCGGGCCATCATTCAAGTCGAAGACTATCTCTATGCCACCTCGATGATGGCGCAGACGTCATTGCGCAGCGTGCTGGGCCAAAGCCAGCTGGACGATCTGCTCTCGAAGCGGGAAGAGATCAACGCCGAATTGCAGCGCATCATTGATCAGCAGACCGAACCCTGGGGCGTGAAGGTGACGGCCGTCGAAGTGAAGAACGTCGATCTTCCACAAGAGATGCAGCGGGCCATCGCGCGCCAGGCCGAAGCCGAGCGGGAACGCCGCGCGAAGATCATCCATGCCGAGGGCGAATACCAGGCCGCCCAACGCCTGGCCGATGCCGCCAACGTCATCAGCCAGAATCCGGCCGCCCTCCAACTGCGCTACCTGCAGACGCTCGTGGAAATCGCAGCCGAAAAAAACTCGACCACGATTTTCCCGATTCCCATCGACACGCTTGCACCCTTCATCAAGGGCCTAGGCACAAAAGAGTGAGGCAATTAGGCCATTCGACCTAGTGCCGATCCTACATAGTTGCCGCATTGGTGCGACAGTCCCTGCCGGCATTCCTCATTAAGTCTCCCTAATAGTGCAGTAATTTCATGACGATTTCCGCGCTCGTTTCTCATCTTCAATCCAGCATCGCTTTTGCTTCGTAATGGAACTAGAGCGTGCACGGCCTGCTCGAATCTTTCCGATCCGATCTGGCTCTTACGAGGTGAACCGATGAGCAATCAGGAGACGCGAGGTGATGCGATGAATGACGAAGCGGTGCGGACACCCGACGAGGTCGAACCAGGCACGGTCTCGGCCGACGTCGATGCCGACGATCCGCAGGCCAGCGGCCTGCTGGAAGAGATCGGTCGCGACTCGGCACGGTCCTGCTCGGTGTCCGAGAAACCGGCGCCTGCCATGCGGGCCAGCCGCGGGGCGAGTCCGTTTCTCTTGGAATCGCTCTATTTCCGCTCCTTCGGCGAGCGGGCGCTGCTGACCCGCGAAGAAGAACTGGCGCTTGCGAAGCGTGTGGACGAAGGCAGCCGGCGTATTCGTGTCGCATTGCGGCAGGCCCTTAAGACGCTGGTCCGCTCGAAGCGCACACCGGTGTTGCTGGAGTCGGTCAGAACGTTGCACGGTGTGAAGCGGTTGAGCGGGTTCTCCGCGACGGCGCTGGATCACGCCGAGCAGAGCATCATGGCGGTGCTGAAGCCGGCCGATCGGGCCATGAAACCGGCCGCTGCGACGGCGCAGCGGCTGAAGAAGCTGTTGAGCGAACTGCAAGCGGCCCGGCTGGTGCTGGAGGAAGGAAAAGACGAACTGGTTCGTTGCAACCTGCGTCTGGTCGTGGACGTCGCGAAACACTACCCCGGGCGCGGTCTCACGCTGCTGGATCTGGTGCAGGAAGGGAACATCGGCTTGATGAAGGCGGCAGAACGCTACCAGTACCGGAAGGGCTTCAAGTTCAGCACCTATGCCACGTGGTGGATCCGGCAGGGCATCACGCGGGCGCTGGCCGACCAGTCCCGCACGATTCGCATTCCGGTTCACCAGACCGAAGCGTCCAACCGGATCCTGCGTGTGACGCGCCGCCTTGGACAACAGTACGGCCGGCCGGCGCGCCTGGAAGAAATCGCGCAGGTTCTGCGCATGCGGCCCGAGCGATTGCGCGAAACCGTGCAGGCTTTCCAGGAGCCGGTGGCGCTTGAAAAGCCGGTCGGTGACGGCGATACAGAGTTGGGGGAACTGCTCCCCGATCATCAGACGGTTCCGCCCGACGCTCATGTGCATCGGACAGAGATGACCCAGCAGTTGGACCGGATTCTGGGAACACTGACGCCGCGCGAGCAGACGGTGATCCGGCTTCGCTTCGGCATCGGCTACGATGAGCCGTGCACGCTGGAACAGGTCGGCCAGAGTCTCTCGGTGACCCGTGAGCGCATCCGGCAGATCGAGGCCAAGGCGCTCAAGAAACTCAAGACGCCCGAAGCCCGCGAGCTGTTTTCCGCTATTCGCTAGCCTCGGCAAATGGTTCGTCGGCCGTGGAGGAGATTCCTCTCCTCCACAGCGACCGTCTTTCCCCCTCTCGACAGTTGTGAGACAATGCGCCGGCCCGTTATGCGCACGCCGATGCCGCATATTCTCGTCGGACTGACGGTCTGCATCGCGCTGACGCTCGGCTGTGCACAGCTGACGCCGGCGGAAGACCGGCTCCAGTCTATTCCCGCGGTCGTGGCCAAAGTGCGCCCGTCGGTCGTGACCATTCTGACACGGGGCGTACCGGCCGGTCCGGCGCAGCATGCCTCGTCGTCCGGCTCCGGCTCGGGCATCATCATCGATCCGAGCGGCTATATCCTGACGAACAACCATCTGGTCGAAGGGGTTAAGAGTCTGGTCGTCGGGCTGCCGACGGGCCGTCTCACACCCGGGCGCGTGGTCGCGCGGGACTTTCTGCTGGATCTGGCGATCATCAAAATCGTCGCGCCGGATCTGGTTCCAGCCAAGCTCAGCCAGCGGCTGTCGCTGGAAATCGGAGAAACTGTGATTGCGATCGGCAATCCGCTGAATCCGCTCGCGTCCAAAGGCGGATCGAGTGTGACGGCCGGTGTGGTCAGTGCCTTGGGCCGTGCGGTGCTGGCTCCCAACGGCGAAACGCTCTACGATTTGATCCAGACCGATGCGGCGATCAATCCCGGCAATAGCGGCGGGCCGCTGGTGGACTTATCCGGCCAGGTTGTCGGCATCAACGTCGTGGTCGATCCATCGGCTCAGGCGATCAGTTACGCCATCCCGACCGAAGCGGTGTATTCCCACATTCAGTCCATGATTCTTCGCGGGGCCGTTACGCGTCCGGATTTCGGATTCGTTCCGGTGACGGTCACCTCCAGCCTGGCGGCCAGCTTCGGGTTGGATGCCGATCGCGGGGTGTTGGCGCTGAACGTCGATCCAGCCAAACCGGCCGGCGTGGCCGGGCTGCAAAGCGGCGACGTGATCACCGCGCTGGATCAGACACCGCTCTATAATATGGGTGATTTCTGGCACGGCGTCATGCGGGATAGCGAACAGCTTGTTATGCAACTCACAGTTCAGAGCCGGTCCGGGCAATCGACCATCAGTTTACCGCGTCCGCTCGCTCAGAAAGGAACTCCATGACGTCCACGCCCGCCGTCATCGATCCTGCAGTCGCCGACTCTCCGCGCCAGGTGCCTCCTGGACGGTCACGTTCCGTAGGGACGGCACTGGTGGTGGAGGAGCCGGTGTCGTATGGAGCCGCCTGGGACCTGCAATCCCGTCTTCATGCGGAGCGGGTTCATCGGGCACGCCCCGATACCCTACTGATCTTGGAGCATCGGCCGGTTTATACATTGGGGCGGACTACGCAGCCGTTGCATTGGGGCGGCTATGAACCGGCCTTACGGGCGCAGGGTGCAGAGGTCCATCGCGTGAATCGCGGCGGCTCCATCACCTATCACGGCCCGGGCCAGGTTGTCGCCTATCCAATTTTTGAACTGGCTCCATATGCAGCCGGGCCGCGCCAGCTAGTTCATCATCTTGAAGATGTCGTGCTGCGGGTTCTGCGACGCTGGCGCATCGACGGTCATCGGGTGCCGAAGCGACCAGGAATCTGGGTGGCCGTTCCCGATGAACGTAAGATTGCGTCGATCGGCCTTCGTGTGGAGCACGGCGTTACGTTGCATGGACTGGCGCTGAATGTGGATATGGATTTGACGCCGTTCGAACGCATCGTCCCGTGCGGGCTGAAGGGCTGCCGTGTCACATCGATGGCGGAGGTTCTGCACCGGCCGGTCTCGATCGAATCCGTCAAAGAAGAACTGGCCCAGGCTATTGCCCGGGTGTTGTCCATCGACTGGACGCGGGCGACAAATGTGATGAGCTTCGGGGAATCGGTTCCTTTCCGCTCTTTCGTGGTGTGAGGTTCCCATGCAGGAACTCGACACGCCGACCTTTCGGCTGGCTGTTGCGCAGTTCGATCAGGCGGCCGACGCCTTGCAGCTCGATGACAATCTCCGCACGCGATTGAAAACGCCTCAACGTTCGCTCGTCGTCAGCGTGCCGGTGCGTAGGGATGACGGACGCGTCGAGGTGTTCACCGGCTATCGGGTCCAGCACGATTCCTCGCGAGGTCCGTCCAAGGGCGGCATCCGCTATCATCCTGACGTCAATCTCGGCGAAGTCGCGGCTCTTGCCATGTGGATGACTTGGAAGTGCGCCCTGGCGGGGTTGCCGTATGGAGGGGCGAAGGGCGGAGTGCGGGTCGCGCCCAAGACGCTCTCCCGCGCCGAACTGCAACGGTTGACGCGCCGCTATGCCGCGGAGATTTTCCCGCTCATCGGTCCCGACAAAGACGTGCCGGCACCCGACGTCGGGACCGATGCCCAGGTAATGGCCTGGGTGATGGATACCTACAGCCAGCAGGTCGGCTACGCTGTGCCCGGCGTGGTAACCGGCAAGCCGCTGTCCATCGGCGGAAGCCTCGGTCGCGAGGATGCCACCGGCCGGGGCGTTGTGTATGTGACGCTAGAGGCGCTCCGTCATCTCAAGCTCACCATCGAGAACGCGACCGTTGCGATCCAGGGATTCGGCAATGTCGGGTCGCACACAGCGTTGATCATGCAGCAGCACGGTGCCCGTGTCGTGGCCGTGAGCGATGTTTCGGGCGGGCTCTACAATGCGAAGGGGCTGGACATCGGCGAGTTGCATCGTCGCACGCGCGCCACCGGCCAGCCGCTGCATGACATCAAATTAGGCGATTCGCTGACGAACGACGAGTTGCTGCAACTCGAGTGCACGGTGCTGGTGCCGGCCGCGCTGTCCGAGCAGATTACGAAACAGAACGCAGGCCGGCTGCGATGCCGTATCCTGGCCGAAGGAGCGAACGGGCCCACCACCCTCGAGGCCGACCGGATTTTGGAAGACAACGGCGTGTTCATCATCCCCGACATTTTGGCGAATGCCGGCGGCGTGATCGTGTCGTATTTCGAGTGGGTCCAGGATGTTCAGCGGTTCTTCTGGAGTGAAACGGACATTCAACACCGGCTGCGCGACATCCTCACGTCCGCGTTTCAGCGCACGCTCCAATATGCCACCGACCGGAGGACGTCCATGCGCATGGCGGCTCTCATGAACGGTATTGATCAGGTGGCCCAAGCCCATCTGCATCGCGGCCTCTATCCCTAGCAGGATGCTGAAAACGTCCGCCAGCGTCGTTCTCGCATCGTTCAGACCCTCAACGTACTAAAAGCCGTACGCCTCGGGTCTTCACGTGCTGCGGCCTTGCTGCACGAACGTTTTGAGCATCCTGCAAGAGGTACGCGACACTCACATTCCAAAGGCAAGCTGATGAAGGAATACATCCTGGCTGCCATCGCCGGTCTATGGCTGGCCGACGGAATTTCGCTTCTGGCGGCGCCGCGGTTCGTCGTGGAGCGGGTTCGGGAGGCTGTTCAGGCTCAGATGGTTCTTTGGCCGTGGCAGCTACTCTCAGCCGTGGCCGGTCTGGTTCTGGGTCTTGCCGGTCTTGACCTCCGGTACCAGCCGTTATGGATGCTCTGTGCGGTCGGCATGGTTGCCAAGGGATTGCTCCTGGCCTGCGGGCCAGCCACGTGGCGGGAGCGAGGGTTGGCCTGGTCGCTTAGCCGAGAAGACATCGACTACCGGTTTTGGGGACTCGGCCTGTGCGCCCTTGCGGTGTTGCTGCTTCATGCCGTAGGGTGGATCGGACAAGACTAAGGATCGCCTTCTATGGACCGGCACACGATCGCTTCGGCCTGGGAACAACATTGCCGCGAGGGCTGGCCCCGGTTCTCCAGTCCGAACCAGGGCCAGCTCATGACGCTCGATACGGTCATCGGCGGGTGCGTGGTGTTCTATCTTGACAGCACCGACGGACTCGATCCGCAACGGCGATCGATTGTGCGCGACTGCCTCGTCGATCTGGACGAACTCACCGCCGAACTCGAAGCGCCCTGCCAGGACTATTTTCTCCGGCTGCGCCGGATGGGAGAGCTTCTGCTGCTGACCGGCCCGCCTTGACCGATCCGCCTGCTCGCTACTCGACGATGTCTTTTTTCATGGGGCCCAACAATCCCAGCAACTCGCCCTTTTCCTTCGCCGGCACCTTCAAGCGGTCCAGGGCTGCGACAAGATCTTCGACCAGCGCGCCGAAATCGTCATTGGTGATCCGCATCCCGGCATGGGTCGTCTTCATATCCCGTCCTTTGTATTGGCACGGGCCGCCGGTTGCCATGCAGACTTGATCGACCAGGTGGCCCTTCAGTCTGGCGATGTCGGTCGTGGCGAACCGGGCGTTGATTCGTGTGTCGGCTGCGACATTGGCGACAAACTCATCGACGACGGCTGAAATGGCGGGCTTTCCGCCAAGCCGGTCGTACAGCGATTTGCCGGCCGGCGGTGCATCCATTCCGGCGCAAGCGGCCAGCCCCGTTGCGACGATCACAAGAGCAAGTTGGACGAGCGTGTGAGCAGTGCGCAGCATAGGTCCTCCTGGAGAATGATGACGTTCGTTTGTGCGATTCGCATCGTGTTGCGAATTGAAGGCGCGTAGGCGGATCGTTATCGCACTACATAGTAAGGAATACGAAATGAAAGAGTCAAGCAGTTTCCTGCTCGGTCGGCGCTGGCGCATCCGGGTGTGCGCGTCGCCGTTCGGTCGAGTCGAATGAATCGGACAGACTCGATCAGCGTCCGCCCGCGTTCCTTGCAACTTGGTCAGTCGTTGGATAGAATTGAACTTCACCACGTGTCCCACAACTGATCGCCAGTCAATCACGTACTACCGGACTCATACCGGTTTGTTATCGAGGAGGAATCAATGAGGGAGCAATCTGGGTCGTGGATGCTCGGAGGGATGGTGGTGCTTGTCCTTAGCGGCGTCCTGTCGCTTGCCCATGCCGAACCGTATGAACTGAGCAAAAACGATGTGATGGACCCCAAAGGAATTACGAGCGACAGCGTGTCGCTCTTCGGTGTCAAACTCGGCGATTCGGAAGCCAAGGCGCTGGACGTGTTGGTGAACGAAAAAATATCCGGGATCAAGGCCGAGCAGGAAGCCACGTTCATTTTTCTGCTCGATCAGCGGAAGCCGACCGGCCCCATGGCGGGCGTGCGCGTGCAGGACGGGAAAGTCGATCTGATCTTCATCAACAACCGGTTCGCCCACAAGACCCGCGGCATTTTCAGGAATGTTCTCAACAGTGAAAGCCCCGACGACATCCGGAAGCTGTTGGGCAAAGAAGAATACGGGGACGAAAACGTGATGGGCGCCGTGATGGCGTACGACAAGCAGGGCTTTCAGGTGAACTATCTCGGCAAGGATATCAACATCGAATTTTCCCTCTCCCACTGATCTCCGTCGACCACACTGCACCGGTTGCCGCCCGGGCCACAGCTCCGGCGCGGTTCCTTGTGTGCGGAACGTTGTGATAGAGGAGAGACCGGAGACGCGGTGCTATTCGATGGTTTCGGACGCGCGCAGGCCGTAATCGATCAAACTCCTGGCCGTATTCCAGCGCCGGTTCGAGTTCAAGATCACCAATAAAAGATCGTTCCCGTTCTGCGATACCTTGGCGATAAGGCAGCGGCCGGCTTTGGACGTAAACCCGGTCTTGACGCCTTCGACGCCGGGCACGCGGCCGAGCAGGCGATTGGTATTGTGCAGCACATAGGGCCGATGGCCGACGACCGGCGTAATAATTTCCCGTTCCTCGCGTACTAACTCGCGGAAGACGGGATGTTGCAGCGCCACTTCGCTGAGCGTCGCCAGGTCTTCGGCGGTCGAGTAATGGTCCGGTCCGTCGAATCCGCACGCGTTGCTGAAATGCGTGTTCGCGAGTCCCAGCGCAGCGGCTTTGTCGTTCATCAACGAGACGAACTGCGCCTCATCCCCGCCCACATGCTCCACCGCCGCCAGGCACGCGTCGTTGGCCGACACGATGAGCATGGCCTTCAGCAGATCCTCCAGGCGGAACACCTCCCCCGCTTTCAGCCGGAGATGCGTCTTGTGGGCACGCGCCGCATTTTTGCTGACCGTCGCCTGATCGGCTAACCGCCCCCGCTCGAGAATCACCAGCGCCGACATGATTTTCGTCAGACTGGCCGGCGAGAGGCGTTTCTCCGATTCATGCTCGTAGAGGACGCGGCCGGACCGTAATTCCTTCAGCAGGATGCTGTGGGCTGGAGCTGTTCGCCACGGGAGCGGCTGCGATGAGGTGCTGACAGTCTGGACGGATCGCTTGCCGTCATGAGGCGGTTCCGCCAGCGCCGGTGCCGCGCCCATCACCGGTACGAATGCCATCATGCCGGCGAGTACGAATCCCGCCACTGCGCCGCACTTCACACGGTCCATCGTTTCGAACGTCAACGGTGTCATAGCCATGACAGGTGCCGGTCTTAAAGCGTGTACGTTTCCTGAACTTTCGTGCCCTTCATGCCGCTATCGATGACTTTGTGAAAAAAGCGGAGCAGGTCCGCCAGATCGATCCAGAATCCGCAATTGAGGCAGCGGGCGTAGATGCGCCGATTCATGAGCGTGTAGTGCCGTTCCACCATCATGAATCCTTTGCACTTCAAGCAATGCATGGACGATCGGTTCCACCGGAGTTATCGAAGGCGGTTCATGACCAATGCCAGACACCCGGCGAGCAATCCTCCGCCGAGAATCGTGGTGCCGAACGAGACAATAGCCGACGTTCCGCCGGCCGGATGGGTGCCTTCGAGCAGATCCCGAATGCCGCCTTGCACCATCAGGACAGAGAGGGTCAAGAGCGATCCCATTCCGAACCACCATGTAAACGACCGTAGCGGCATCGTGCTCGGCGAGAGGAAAATCGTCGTATCTCCGCACCTTTCGGCACTCTATCGGAGGTATTTTCGGCTGTCAAGCAACGGTGCAGTACGGGATTTACGTAGGCCGGTTTCGAGCTCATTCGGGCGCCGCGTGTTTGGTAACGGTGCGGAGACCGCGGTGCAAAAAAATAGAGACGCTTCCTTCTCCGTTGTCGGCGATCGCCAGCCCCGGTTCCTCCGTGGCGTTCGTGGTGACGAGAAAGGTCGCGAGCGCGAACGGCCCGGCTTTGGTCTTGTAATTTCTCGGCGGGTACTCGAATGTCCCGTCGCCTTTTCCGTACAGAATGGACAGATCATTGGATTGCAGATTGACGATCGCGACGTCCGTCAATCGGTCGCCGTTGAAATCGCGGGCTAGGCCGAAGTTCGGCCCGGCATCGGCGCCGGACTCTTTTCCCGATTGAAAGGTCGCGTTCCCGTTTCCCAGGAACGTGGTAAAGCTGTCCCGCTCGCCGTTGATGACGAGCAGATCTTTGTTCCGGTCGTTGTTGAAATCGGCGAAGCTGACACCCAGCGGGCGTTTCCCGGTTTTGTAATCTTTCGGGTCGCGAAACGTACCGTCGCCGTTTCCGGTCCAGATCGACACCGCATTGGACATGGGGCCCCCGTTCGTCACGACCAGATCGGTCTTGCCGTCTCCGTTCAGATCCGCAAGGGCGACCGACGTCGGGGTGTCGCCGTATTCGTACTGGACGCCGTGCCGGAACTCTCCGGTGCCTGTTCCCAGGAACACCTTGATCTTATCGTTGCGCAACGCGACTACGAGATCCGCATGATGATCGCCGTTCAAATCGTCCGTCACGATAGCGACCGGTGTGCGGTGCACGGGGTACTGCGGGCCCTCGATGAACTTGCCGGTGCCTGTGCCCAGCAGCAAGGCGATCTCGTCGCCGCCCGAGCAGGCCAGCACGACGTCGGGATGGCCGTCTCCGCTGAACTCTCCCATGACCAGCGAACGGGGTTCCCGGCAGACGTTTAATTGAATTTGGTCCCGGAACGTGCCGTCGCCGTTTCCCAGCAGCACAGATAAGGTGTTGCTGCCGATGTTCGTCGTCACCAGGTCCGTATAGGTGTCGTGATTGAGATCGCCGGTTGTAATGGTGGTCGGATTCTTCCCGACTTTATAGCTGGCGAAATAATAGAACAGGTCCGGCGGGACGTAGGGGTCTTTCTTGGTGCAGGCGACAAGTAAAAGCATCACGACCGCGCACGACAGGAGGCCGCCTATCCCTGCGAGCACGAACGCCAGACTGGTTCGGCCGGTGCGTCGATCCATGATGTGCGGCTCAGTATACAGAGCCCGGAGAGGACCGGCAAACCGTCGCATTGCGTGCCGAGTGGTCGGACCGGCACACATCGCGCCGGTAGAGAGGAAACAGGCTTTGAAATTCCGACGGCGGATGGGCTAGAATGTGGGCTCTTTTGAGGAGGCTGCTCATGAGCAACATCGTAAAAGTCGACATCACCATGTACGGCATCGCCGAGGTGCTGCACTGGTGTCATGACCGGAATAAAGGCCGGGTCCCCGGCGTCGATACTCCCGGATTCGAGAAGATGAAAGCGTTCCTGGCGGAGAAGCCGCAGTCGGGCGATTACTTTACGCTCGACCAGTTCTGGAAAAAGAAGGTGACGCTGGAGTTGACCGAAGAGGAAGTGGCGACGGTCGACCGCTGCCTGTACGACGTTCCGAACTTCGACAACGAGCCCTTGCCCCAGATCCGCCACAAGTTCTGGCCGAAGCAGGTCGCAACTCACTGACCGCATGCCGGAGCCGTGACGAACGGCTCCGGCCACGGCTCCCTTGTTCAGAATCGCCGCTCGTGGTGTATTCTGCGGAAACGTGTCTGTGTCGGGTGGAGACGGGCGACGAGCGCTAGAGCGTGCCCTCGCCTTTGAGATACTTGCGGAAGCGATCCATGAGTTCTGCGCCGAGCGTCCCGCCTTCCGGTTTCTTGGTCTCCGGATCGGCAAAATGGCCGCGGATTTCCTGCAGCCGCTTCTCGGCCTGCTCGTTCCCTTGCAGGCGCTTGGTTTTTTGCAGCGCCGTGTCGAACGCATCGAACGTCAGTTCGTTGTAGCCGAACGAGCGGATGCGTTTGACGGCCTTCATCATGGCCTGATTCCGGAACCCGGTCAGGTGGTCGGAGTCGATCTCTTTCAATCCCAGTTTTCGGGCCCGCCGTTCCGCCGCCTTCCGGATGCCGCTTCGCACGAAGTCCGGCGAGGTCTGGAGCCGCTTCCACGCCTCGTCGGTCCAGGCGATCTTTTCCTGCGGCGCATCCCACAACTGCACTAAGACCTGCTCGTCGATCTGGGCGAGGCCTTTTTCACGCGCCAGATCTTCGGTGTCGCGCTTGAGCATGTCCGTCACGAATTCGACCGCGATCGGCGGAGACTGTTTCAATTTGTCCTGCAGACGGGCCAGGGCGCCGTCGGTCCAGGGCAGCGGCGGCGCAGCCGCCTCATGCACGTCGCCCATCGCCTCGACGCGTTCGAATAGGTCGACGTTCACTTCCATGTGCCCGCCTTCCCGGGCGACTTCTTCGGCGATCTGCTGAATCATACCCCGCATGAACTCGGGCACGGTCTTCAGGCGTTCTTTTGCCGCGGCAGTCCAGGGCAGCCGCCCCTGGGCCATCGCATCCGCGGCTTCAGCCATGCCGGCCGCGCCGCCCATGCCGCCCATCATCTGGCTCTTGAACCGGTCGAGGATGTCCTCGGTAATTTCCTCGTACCCCAGCTCGCGGGCTTTCTTCTCGGCCAACCGGCGGACCATGCCCCGCAAAAAGGCGGGCGCACGTTCCATCCGTTTCAACGCGCCATCCGTCCAGCGGATGTCGGTGGCGGCGGAGTCCGGCGAATCTGACGCGGCCATGATCGATCCTTCCACCAACTATTGGTTCAGCAGTTCCTTGAGTTCTTTGCCCGCCTTGAAGAACGGGACCCGTTTTGCGGGCACGGCGACCGTCGCGCCGGTTTTGGGATTCCGCCCTTCCTTCATGCGGCGCGCCCGCAGGCGAAAGCTGCCGAACCCCCGAATCTCGGTTTTGTCTCCGTTTTTGAGCGAATCCCGAATGCAGTCGAAAATGGTGTTGACCACGACTTCAGCCTGCCGCTTGGTCAAGGTCGTCACCTGCTCCGAGACCCGCTCGATGATCTGCGCTTTCGTCATGCGCGCCCCCTCCCGTTAGTTGATCGTTGCAGATCGTGCCTACTTAATAGGCCATCAAATACTTCAGGCTCACGCCCGAATGAAAATCCAGCTTGGGAAACATCGCGGACAATTTCGATTCGATCAGCTCGCGAAGCGAGAACCGCCGCCGCGGCTCGACAACCTTGGGCTCGCCTTCGATGCCGACCACGTCAGCGGCCAGCTGAATGGCGTCGTCCAGGTCGCCCAGTTCGTCCACCAGTTTGGCGTCTTTCGCCTGGCGTCCGGTGAAGATGCGGCCGTCGGCCAACGCCTGCACGCTGGCGACTTCCATCGCCCGCCCCTCGGCCACGGCTTCAATGAACTGCTTGTGCACGTCGTCCATCACGGATTGCAACAGGGCCCGCTCTTCGTCGCTCATCTTGCGGAGCGGCGAGCCAACGTCTTTGTACTTACCGCTTTTCACCACGACGCCTTCCACGCCGATTTTCTGCAGCAGGCCTTCGACGTTGGCCATTTCCATGATGACACCGATGCTGCCGGTCAGCGTGCCGGGGTTGGCCATGATCCGGTCGGTAGCCGCTGCGATGTAGTAGCCGCCGGAGGCGGCCACGCTTCCCATCGACGCGATGACCGCCTTGTTGTTTTTGGTCCGGACCCGCTGCACCGCATCGTGGATTTCCTGAGACGGCACGACGCCGCCGCCCGGGCTGTCGATCCGCAGCACGATCGCTTTGACCGACGGATTTTCGGCGAACCGCTTCAGCTCTCCCACAGTCTCATGCGAATCCAGAATGACCCCTTCGACGCGAATCAGCGCGATGCGGTCGTCGGTCGACAGGTCGAGGTCCGGGAACAGCAGGTTCATCAGCACCAACAGCCCGAACCCGGCGCCCAACACCCAGACAATCGTCCGGGCGCGGAACCACCGGCGTTTCGGCGGCTGCGGTTGTGGCGACTGCTCGCCAAGCACGATGTTTTCACCTGACATGATCACGCGTGTTCACCGGTCTAGTCGTCCGACGAGCGCTTCCGGCTCTGCTTGGCCGCCCGCCCGAGGCTCTGGTCCAGCGCGCCTTGCGACGCATGGAACTCGTCGACCTGCTTGCGATCCGTGTCGAGCTGATGGTCGCGCAGGCTTAGCGCGATCTTCCGCTCTTCCCGGTCGACCTTGATGATCTTGGCCGTTACGTCGTCGTTCAGTTTGAACTTCTCCTCGAGCTTGGCTTGCGGCTCAAGCCCGACTTCGCTGATGTGAATCAGCCCTTCGACGCCGCCTTCCAGTTCGATGAAGATGCCGAAGTCCGCCACCTTCGTCACCTTACCGGCGACCGTGTCGCCCACATGGTAGCGGCCGGGAATCTCGTCGTCCCACGGATCGCGCGTTAGCTGCTTGTAGCCGAGCGACAGACGCTCCTTCTCCTTGTCGATCCGCAGCACGACGGCCTCGACTTTCTGCGCCTTCTTGAACAGCTCCGACGGATGCTTGATGTGCTTGGTCCAGGACATGTCGGAGATATGAATCAGCCCGTCGATGCCTTCCTCGAGTCCGATAAAGGCGCCGAAGTCGGTGAGACTCTTCACCTTGCCCTCGATTCTGGTCCCAACCGGATACTTGCCTTCGATCATATCCCAGGGATTGGGCGCGGTTTGTTTCATGCCGAGCGAAATCTTCCGGTTGCCCGGATCGACGTTGAGCACGGCGGCTTCCACCTGATCGCCCACCGCCACCACTCTCGACGGATGGCGGACTTCGTGGGTCCAGGACATTTCCGACACGTGCACGAGCCCTTCGACACCAGGCTCCAATTCCACAAAGGCGCCGTAATCCGTCAGGCTGACGACGCGTCCGCGGACGCGGGTCCCAATCGGATATTTGCCGGCGACGTTCGTCCAGGGATCGGCGGTCTTCTGCTTGAGGCCGAGCGAGATGCGTCCCGTTTCCCGATCGTACTTGAGTACGGTCACCTCGACACGATCGCCCACCGTGAACATTTCCGACGGGTGGCCGACGCGGCCCCACGACATATCGGTGATATGCAGCAGCCCGTCGATGCCGCCCAGGTCGATGAAGGCGCCGTAATCGGTGATGTTCTTCACGGTGCCCTGGATCAGCTGGCCCTCTTTCAGGTTGGCCAGCGTCGTCTGGCGCTTCTTGTCGCGGGTTTCTTCCAGCAACACGCGGCGGGAGACCACGACGTTGCCGCGGCGATGATTGATCTTGATGATCTTCAGCGGGAACGTCTTGCCCACCAGCCCGTCGAGGTCGCGGACCGGATGGAGATCGATCTGCGAGCCGGGCAGGAAGGCTTTGACGCCGATATCGACCATCATCCCGCCCTTGATGCGCGAGACGATCTTCCCTTCGATGCTCTTCTCGTCCTTGTAGAGTTTCTCCAATTCCTCCCAGATCTTCATCTTGTCCGCTTTTTCTTTGGACAGGATGAGATTGCCGTCGGCGTCCTCGCATTCTTCGATATAGACCTGGAGGCGGTCGCCGACCTTGAGGGTCTGCAGTTCCTCGGGCGAGAACTGGTCGCC
Organism: Nitrospiraceae bacterium; assembly: GCA_900299325.1. GTDB lineage: Bacteria > Nitrospirota > Nitrospiria > Nitrospirales > Nitrospiraceae > Nitrospira_D. Next base: position 19,795 of record OMJK01000095.1, read on the forward strand.
CGGAATCATGCCCTCGGACTTGTAGCCGATGTCCACGACCACTTTGTCTTTGGTCAGAGCGACGACACGGCCTTCGGTGATCGTGCCCTCCTCCAGATTCCGGAAGGTTTCTTCGTACAACGCGGCCAGCGCGTTGCGGTCCAATTGGGCGTCATTGCCTTTCGACACGGTACTCATGTGCGGATCCTACTCTTCCGACACTCGTCGGGTGCTGATGGTGAAAGAGCCGGGCTCACTCAGCGTGGCGAGTTCCGGCGGTCGGCCTGTCCGGCGCGTCGTCCTCCTGCCCCCCGACCGGGGGCGGGACGTCGCCGAGGGCGGCGATCTGCGTGATCACCGTGCGGCTGACCCGTTGATAAAATCGTTTCGCGTCTCCTTTGTCCTGCAACGGCCCGCTCTCGAACTGCAGCGGCGCGCCGAATCGAACCCCCACGCGCGCCCACCGGGGCCATCGCGCTCCTGTCGGCAGAACCTCGAACGTCCCCTTAATATAGGCCGGCACCACCGGACAACCGGTCTGCGCGACGATGACGCCGATGCCCGCCTTCGGAGGTCTCAAGTGTCCGTCCAGGCTCCGGCCCCCCTCGGGGAAAATCACCACGACCTTGCCGGCCCGAATCAGGTCGATCGCTTTGCCGAACGCGTCCCGATCGAGCCGTCCCAGCCGGAGCGGAATCCAGCCCAGGGCGCGCAGGATGCCATTCAACACGGGCACCGGAAACAAATCGCTGCGGCCCAGGTACCACGCCCGCCTCGGCATGCCGCATCCCAGCAGCGGAATGTCCAGATAGCTGGCGTGATTCGCGGCGATCAACACGCCGCCGGTCCGGGGAACGGTCCCCTCGGCCCGATACCGGAAACACAGCCACGCGATCGCGCGGGTCAGAATCCACAGGATCGCGTAAACGAATCCACTCACAACGTGGCGGCGACCGCGGCCATCATCTGGTCGACGACTTCCTCAAGTTTCAATGCCGAGGTGTCGATGTGCCGGGCATCCTCCGCGGGCACCAGCGGCGAGACGGGTCGGTTGCGGTCCCGGGCGTCGCGGCCGGACAGGTCTTCATGCGTTTGCTCGATCGCCCCGCGATGGCCGGCCGCCACGAGTTCGCGATGGCGCCGCTCGGCCCGCACGGTGGCGTCGGCGTCCAGAAAAAACTTGAGCGGCGCCGATGGAAACACTTTGGTGCCGATGTCGCGCCCTTCCGCAACGACCGACCCCCGTTCGCCGATCCGGCGCTGCACCGGCAACAGCCAGGCGCGCACCGCCGGAATGGCCGACACGATCGACGCCGCTTCGGACACAGCCGGCGTCCGCAGTTCGTTCGTGATGTCGCGGCCGTCGACCCGCACGGTCATCGCGCCGTTCTGAAAATCCATCTCGAGCGACGTGGCCGGCAGCAGGCCCGCCACCTGATTCTGATCCGCCGGATTCACCTTCGCCCGCAGCGCTTTCCAGGCCACGGCCCGATAGAGCGCGCCGGTGTCGAGATAGAGATAGCCGAGCCGCGCGGCCAGCAGCTTCGCTACCGTGCTTTTCCCCACGCCCGCCGGTCCATCGATCGCAATAATCACGTCACGCACTCCATCCGTCAAAAAAAGAACCGTAGTTCTATAGCCCGCACGCCTATGCCGTCAACAGCGATCCCAACACCGATTTGAATCCCGGGAACGACGTGTCCACGCACTCGGTGTCGGCGACTGTCGTGGGAGCGCCGGCTGTCAGCGCGCCGATTGCCAGCGACATGGCAACGCGATGATCGCCGTGGCTCCGGCCGGTCGTCGCCGCCTGCAAGCGTCCGTTTTGGCCGGGCCGCCCCGATCCATGGACCACCATCCCGTCCGGCCGTTCGTCGATCTGTGCGCCCATCGCGCGCAACTCGGCTCCCATCGTGGCGATGCGATCGCTTTCCTTGACCCGCAGTTCTTCGGCGCCTGAAATGGTCGTCTTGCCCTGGGCAACGGCGGCGGCCACGCAGAGCACGGGAAACTCGTCGATGGTCTGCGGGATCAGGTCCGGTCCGATCGTGACGCCGTTCAGCGGCGCCGACTTCACGCGGAGGTCGGCCACCGGCTCTCCCGCTTCGTCGCGGCGGTTGAGGATTTCGATGTCGGCGCCCATCCTGGTCAACACGTCGATGAGGCCGGTGCGAGTCGGGTTGATGCCGACATGGCGGATCATCACATCCGAACCGGGCACAATCGTGGCGCCCACCAGGAAAAATGCCGCCGCCGAAAAATCGCCGGGGACGACGACGGCCCGGCCGCTCCATCCAACCGAAGGCCGGCCGTGCAACGTCAAGACGCCGCCCGTTTGCTCCAGCGGAATGCCGAAGAACCGGAACATCCGCTCGGTATGGTCGCGCGACAACCGCGGTTCGCGAAATCGCGTCGTGCCTTCGGCGAACAATCCGGCCAGGAGCAGCGACGACTTCACCTGGGCGCTGGAGACCGGCGAGGTATAGTCGATGCCGTGCAGCCGCGTGCCCGTAATGGCCAGCGGAGCCAACTCGCCCCCCTTGCGGCCCGCAACGACCGCGCCCATGTCCCGCAACGGCTTGACCACGCGCCCCATCGGCCGCCGCCGGATCGAAGCGTCGCCCGTCAACACGGTGAAGAAGTCCTGCCCGGCCAGCAGACCCGTCAGCAGCCGGATGCCGGTGCCCGAGTTGCCACAGTCGATCGGCCCGTTCGGCTCCGTCAGTCCCCACAGCCCTTTCCCCTGCACGGCCAACTGATCCGGCGTGTCGTCGATCCGCACGCCCAGCGCCTGGAACGCCCGCATCGTGTTGAGGCAATCCTCGCCGCGGCAGTAGCGCGAGACCGTGCTGGCGCCTTCGGCCAACGCGGTGAGGATGATGGCCCGGTGCGTGACGGACTTATCCCCGGGCACGGTGATGGTGCCTGTCAACGGGCGACCCGGTGTGATGGTCAACGACGTCATTAGGTCACGAGGCCGTTCCGGGCGGCCGGCGGTTCAAGCGTTCGCGCTCGTCTTTCGCCCGCGTGAGCGCCTTCTCGATTCCGGCCGCGTCGCCGGCTTGGATCAATCGTTTCAACTCGTGCAGCGCCTGTTCATACAGCTCGATGAACGACACGACGTTGTCGCGGTTCCAGAGAAAGATGTCGCGCCACATCTCCGGCGAACTGGCGGCGATCCGCGTCGTGTCCCGCAACCCGCCGCCGGAATGGCCGCCCAGATCGAGTTCGGGCACACGCTGGTCGCGCAGATCGGCGAGCGCGGTGATCAAGGCAAACGCCGCGACATGCGGCAGGTGGCTGACTGCGCCGAGAATCCGGTCGTGCAGATGCGGGTCCATCGTCAACACGATGGACCCGGTTTCCGTCCACATCTCTTCCACGCGCTGCAGGGCGCGGGCGTCGGTCTTGCCCGTCGGTGTGAGAATGCAACGCGCGCCCTGAAACAGTTGGTCGGACCCGGCGGCCACGCCCGTTTTTTCTTTGCCCGCGATCGGGTGGGCGCCGACGAAGTGGACGCCCGCCGGCATGAGCGCTTCCGAGCGTTCCACCAGCGTCCCCTTCACACTGCCGACGTCGCTGACGATCGTGCCCGGCGACAGACAGGACGCCCAGTCCATAAGATGCCGTTCATACGTGTCAACCGGCGTGGCCAGGATCACCAGGTCCGAGCCGCGCACGCCTTCTTTGGGATCCACTACATACCGGTCGATCGCGCCGAGTTCCACGGCGAGCTTCAAATTCTCGACGCGCCGGCCGATGCCGACCACCTGATCGGCCAGACGTTTCCTGCGGAGGATCATGCCCAACGATCCGCCGATGAGTCCGGCCCCGATGATCGCGACCTGTTTGAAATGCACCATAATGCGGTTCAGACCTCTCGCCCCACCGCCCGTCCGATATTCCGAAGGTCGGTCATGAGCTCTTTGAACTTCGACGGCTTGATGGATTCTTCTCCGTCGCACAGGGCGCACTCGGGATTGGAATGCACTTCGATCAGCAATCCGTCCGCGCCGGCCGCGACCGCCGCCTTCGACATCGGTGCCACCAGATTCCATTTGCCTGTTGCATGGCTGGGGTCGACGATGACCGGCAGGTGCGAGAGCTCCTTCAACGTGGGAATGGCCGCGAGGTCCAGCGTGTTGCGGTACTGCGTTTCGAACGTCCGGATGCCCCGCTCGCAGAGCATCACGTTGCGGTTGCCGCGCGACATGATGTATTCCGCCGAGAGGAGAAATTCTTTGATGGTGGCGGACAGGCCGCGTTTCAGGAGCACAGGCTTGTCGTAGGCGCCCACTTCCTTCAACAGTTCGAAGTTCTGCATGTTCCGGGCGCCGATCTGAATGATGTCGGCTTTCTCGAGGAACAATTCGATGTCCCGCGTGTCCAGAATTTCGCTGACGACCGGCAGGCCGGTTTGTTTTTTCGCTTCCAGCAGATAATCGAGGCCTTCGCGGCCCAGACCCTGGAACGAATACGGCGACGTTCTGGGTTTGTACGCGCCGCCGCGGAGGATCGTCGCGCCGCCGGCTTTCACCTCGTGCGCGATGCCGACCGTCAGTTCGAGCCGCTCGACCGCGCAGGGACCGGCCATGATCGCGAGCTTCTTGCCGCCGATCTTGACGTCCCCGACGTCGATGACCGTGCCTTCGCGTTTGAACTCCCGGCTCACAAGCTTCCAGGGCGCCAGGATCGGCAGCACGCTCTCCACGCCAGGCAGCGCGATCAGCGGCTGGTTCTGAAGGATCCGGTCGTCGCCGATTACGCCGATGATGGTGCGCTCCTGCCCGGTCGAGATCTGCGATTTCAAACCGAGCTCGCGCAGCCGGTCGATGATATGGTCCACTTCCCGTTCCGAGGCGTCGGGCTTCAAGACGATGATCATGATTCCCTCATGGTTGACCTGCTGACGATAAAGTCTTCTTGAGCGCGTTCAGGAACGCGGCATTCTCGTCCGGCTGTCCGATGGTGACCCGCACCATGGTGCCTTCGATGTGGCGGACGATGATCCCTTCGCGCAACAGCGCGTCGAAGACCTTCCGGCCGTCCCGTTTGACGTCGACATAGATGAAGTTCGCTTCGCTGGGAATCGGCGACAGGCCGAGCGCGCGCAGACCGGCCCCCACCTGCTCCATGCCCGCGGCGTTCACCGCCCGGCTTCTGGCGACATGCTCGTCGTCTCCCAGCGCCGCGAGCGCCGCCCGCTGCGCCAGGCTGTTGGCGTTGAACGGCGGCCGGACACGGTTCAGGAAGTTATTGATCGCCGGAGTGGTCACGCCGTAGCCGATCCGCAGGCCGGCCAAACCGTAAATCTTCGAGAAGGTCCGCAGGACGATGGCATGGCGTCCCTGCTTGACGTAGGCCAGCGAGTCGGGAAAGTGCGGATCGCGGACGTATTCGACGTATGCTTCGTCGAACACCACGATCACGTCGGACGGAATCCGCGCCATCAGCCGGTCGACCGCCTCGGCCGGCACCATCGTGCCGGTCGGATTGTTGGGGTTGCAGAGGAACAGCAGCTTGGTCTTCGGCGTGACCGCGCGCGCCATCGCCTCGAGATCGTGCGTCCATGCGGTCAGCGGCACGACGACCGGCGTGCCGTGCGCGGCGACCACTTCCATTTTATAAATGACGAACGTCTGATCGGCCATCACGGCTTCGTCGCCCGGCGACAGAAAGGTCCGCGCGAGGAGGCCGATGATTTCGTCCGACCCGTTGCCCAGGATGATGTGATCGCTGGTGACCTTCCAGCGGTCGGCCAGAGCCTGGCGCAACTGATAGGCGCCGCCGTCCGGATACCGGTGCAAGGTCTGGGCGCCTCCCGCCAGGGCCGCCAGGGCTTTGGGCGACGGACCGAGCGGATTTTCGTTGGAGGCCAGCTTGATCACGCGCGCGAGCCCGAGTTCCCGTTGCAGCTCTTCGATCGGCTTGCCGGGCACGTAGGGGCTTAACGATTGAATATCGGGGTGGACGTGCAGCGCCATGATTTAGCTGTGTGCCGGGTAGGATCCGAGCACTTTCATAAAGAGGCAGCGGCCTTTGATTTCTTCCACCGCTTTGCTGACGCGGTCTTCTTCGATGTGGCCTTCGACGTCGACGAAGAAAATGTACTCCCACGCTTTCCGTCGGGACGGCCGTGACTCGATCTTCGTCATGCTGATTCCATGAGAGGCAAAGGGACGGAGCAGGTCGTAGAGCGCGCCGACCTTGTCCTTGATCGACAGCATGAGCGACGTTTTATCCTTCCCGGTCCGTTGCGGAGGTTTTTGCGAGAGCACCAGGAATCTGGTGAAGTTGTTCAAATTGTCTTCGATCCGCGACTTGATCACTTTCAACCCGTACAGTTGCGCCGCCAGTTCGGAGGCGATGGCGGCCACAGACGGATCATCCAGACAGAGTTCGGCCGCCCGTGCCGTGCTCGCCACTTCCGAGACCGGTACATGCGGCATGTTGGTCTCCAGCCAATTCCGGCATTGGGCGATCGCATGGGGATGGGAATGGATTTTCTTCACGTCTTCGGCGACACCCGACTTGGACATCAGGTGGTGCGAGACCTCTTGGAGCACTTCGCCGTAGATCAACAGATTCGAATCGATGAACATGTCCAGGGTGTGGTTGACCACGCCTTCGGTCGTGTTCTCGATCGGGACGACCCCGAAGTTGGCCCGCCCCCGCTCGACTTCGCTGAACACTTCCTTGATGCTGTTCACCGGCACATATTGGGCCGAGGATCCGAACTTCTGCATACAGGCCATGTGGGTGAACGTGGCACGGGGTCCCAGGTAGGCCACCTTCTGCGGGCCTTCCAACGACAGCGAGGCGGACATGATTTCTCGATAGACGGGCCGGATGGCGTCCGACGGGAACGGCCCGCTGTTTTGTTTGACGAGCCGCTCAATGATTTCGGCTTCCCGGGCGGGCGTATGGAGATTCGCCCCGGCATCCTGCTGTTTTTTCAGCTTGCCGATCTCGATGACGCTCTTCGACCGCTCGTTGAGCAGACGAAGAATCTCGTCATCGATCCGATCGATCTCTTTCCGGTAGTCGGAAAGGTCTCCGGGCATGAAACGCCCCCTCCACCCGGGCCCCATGATTTGGACGAACGTCCAGAGGCAGGACAGGTGTCGGTTCCGAGTCGGAAATGATACAGGAAGGATCCCGTGGAAAGCAAGGAAGACCCTGTTGTTTCAGGAGCTTCCGGCCGGTCGCCGGGTGACCGCCACGGTGTGTCGAGAATCTACACGAGGAGGGTCGACGGTTTCTTAAAATGGTCGAACGCCAGTCGGGTGGCCTGGCGGCCCCGGCCGGTGCGTTCCAGGAAGCCGGCTTGAATCAGATACGGCTCGTACACGTCTTCAAGCGTGCCCTTGTCCTCCTGCACGGCGGCGGCCAGGGACTCGATGCCAACCGGTCCGCCGTTAAATTTCTCGATGATGGTCAGGAGAATTTTCCGGTCCATCTCGTCGAAGCCGGCGCTGTCAATACCCAGCCAGAGCAGGCCGTCCTGCGCGACCTGCTTAGTGATGCGCCCGTTGGCTTTGATTTGCGCGTAGTCTCTGATCCGCTTGATCAGCCGGTTCACGATTCTGGGCGTGCCGCGGGCCCGCGAGGCGATTTCCGCCGCTCCGTCCCGGTCAATTGCAACACCCAAGACCCCGGCCGAGCGGGTGACGATCGCTTCCAATTCCGTCGGCGAGTAGAACTCCAGCCGGTAGACCAGGCCGAAGCGATCACGCAACGGAGACGTCAACGCGCCGGCTCTCGTGGTGGCGCCGATCAAGGTAAAGCGCGGCAGGTCGAGCTTGACGGTCCTGGTCGACGGCCCCTGCCCGATCACGAGATCCAGCTGATAATCCTCCATCGCGGGATACAGGGCTTCCTCGACCGAGGCCGGCAGCCGATGGATTTCGTCGATGAACAGAACGTCGTGCTCCTGGAGATTCGTCAGGATCGCGGCGACATCGCCGGCGTGGGCCAGCACCAGCCCGGAGGTCGATCGCAGGGCAGCGCCCATTTCTCTGGCGATGATGTGGGCGATGGTGGTTTTGCCCAGTCCGGGCGGGCCGTAGAAAATCGCGTGGTCGAGCGCGTCACCCCGCTGCTTCGCTGCGTCGATGCAGATGCGCAGCGACGCTTTCATTTTTTCCTGGCCGACGTACTCGTCCAGCGTCTGCGGCCGGAGCACGTTTTCGATGCTCCGCTCGTCGTCCGTTATCCGATTGGTCATCAGTCGTTCAGTCATCGGATTGCTCTCTCAGGGTCACTTCGTATCGGGCATTGTCTGATACTTCGGCGGCGGCGGCAAGGCGCCTTGGCCGGGGGCGGATGTACTGCCGCAGTCGGGCGGACACGTTCTGCCGCCCTTCGTCGGGTCGGGCATGTTCAGTTCCATTTTTTCCAGCTGACATTGCGAGAGGCGCCCTCCGTCTTGCGTGCCGCAGCGCGCCGGTACCGACGAACCTCCGACTTCGCGGTATCCAGAGGGACAGGAACCGCAGACCGACAGCATATTGGCGCCGAGCGGCACACATTGGACGAGGGTCGGGTCGCCGTCTTTGCAAATGTCCTTCGATTGTGTAATGCCGGTTGTTGCGTACCCGTCGGGACAGGTCCCGCACACCATCCGGGTGCTCTTCGGCGCGTCTTCGGCGAATCCGTACGGAACCAGGACGAACGACGCGATTGTCAGCGCCAGGAAACTCATGCGTGCCGGCTGTCTCATGGTCCGGTTCCTTCCGGTTGAAGGCGCTATCCGCGCGCCAGTTCCTTGAGCCCCTCGCGGATCAATTCTTTCAGCGCGAGCGGTTTGGCCGTCGATTCGGCGACTCGCTTCAAGGCCGCCTTCGCGTCCTGGGGGCGGTAGCCGAGGTTCACCAGGGCCGAGCAGGCGTCATCCAGCGGGCCGTCCAAACCCGATTTTTCCGATGGCGAGACCGGAGCGAGGCCCGGCTGGATCTTCCCCACCTTGTCTTTCAATTCCAGCGCGATCCGTCCGGCGGATTTTTTGCCGATGCCCGGCACAGTCGACAGCTTGTCGACATCGCCGCTATGGATGGCCGAAATCAGATCGGAGACCGAGAGGCTGGACAGCACACTGAGCCCCAGCTTGGGGCCGATGCCGGAAACAGTCGTCAACAGCAGGAAGGCGTCTTTCTCGCTCTGCGAGAGAAATCCGAAGAGCTGAATCGCATCTTCGCGCAGATGAGTATGAATGTTCAGCGCGGTGACGTCGTCGAGATTGGGCAGCGCGTAGTAGGTGCTGAGGGGAATAAAGACTTCGTAGCCGACCCCCTGCACGTCCAGGGTCAGGTGCGTCGGCGCCTTGAAAGCCAGCCGTCCCGTCAGGAAGGCAATCATGAGATCGTGTGATGCGCCCGTCAGCCGGCGGCTGCGGCCGCCACCTTTTCCATGACCTCGTCGGAAATGTCGAAATTCGCGTGGGCCTTCTGCACGTCGTCGTGCTCGTCCAGCACTTCCATCAGCTTGAGCATCTGCTCGGCAGGTTTCTCGTCCAACCGGATCGTGTTCTGGGGAATAAAAGTGAGCTCGGCCAGCGCGGTCTCGATCTTGGCGTCGGCCAGCGCTTTCTTGACCGTGTCGAAATCCTGCGGGTTCGTGATGACCTCGAAGGTCTTCTCGCCGACCTCCACGTCTTCGGCGCCCGCATCGAGTGACAGGGACAGGAGCGTATCCTCGTCCACTTTCCCCTTCTCGATGGTGAGCAGGCCCTTCTTATGGAACTGCCAGGAGACGGCGCCCGCCTCGGCCATGTTGCCATGATTCTTGGTCAGCAGACTGCGGATCTCCGCCACGGTGCGATTCCGGTTGTCGCTGGTGATTTCAAGCAGCAACGCCGTGCCACCCGGTCCATATCCTTCGAGCGTGAACTCTTCGTACGAGACGCCGGGCAATTCGCCGGTGCCGCGCTGAATGGCTTTCTTCAAGGTGTCGCCGGGCATGTTCGCGTCTTTGGCTTTGGCGATGGCCAGCCGCAGGCGCGGGTTTCCGGCCGGGTCGCCGCCGGAACGGGCGGCGATCGTCACTTCGCGGATGATGCGCGTGAAAATCTTGCCGCGCTTGGCGTCCTGCGCCCCCTTGTGGCGCTTGATCGTCGCCCAGTGACTATGGCCGCCCATGGTTCCCTTCAGCGGCGAGTGAATCGCCGCTCACGTCGAGCGCGTGAAAATGATCGAGAACGTACAGGTAACACAGGCCTTGGAAGGGTGTCAATTGCGTGCGGGCGCCGGTTGCGCGCGTCAGGACTCGGAGTAGATCAGGAGTTGAATGCCGATCAACAGAATGAGGCCGGCCCACAGAAATTCCCACCGCGAGCCCCGATTCTCGGTGCGATCATCCTGCCAGCCGGCCGCCAATTTCGACGAGCCGGCCGATAGGGCGAGGCTGCCCATGATCGTATGGTGAATGAAAATCTTGTGGGCGGCAGGATGGGCGCCGTGCGAATGGCCGAAGAGCATCAAGCCTCCGACGATCGCAAACAGGGGCAAGGGAGCCGTCCACAGCCGATGCGACAACCGTCCGAACCGGCGCAGACCTTCGATCCCACCGATGGCTAACGCCATGAGGCCGTATGTCTTATGTTGAATGATTTCATGATCCGAGCCGAAAAACGACTCCATGAATCCCATCGACCCGACCGGCCAGGCTTCGTGGTCGCTCCAAATCAATAGAAACAGCCCGGTCGCTCCCAAACTCGCCGGCAGCAGCAGACGGGCCCAAGCGAACGAATGCGACCGCCGGGCGTGACTCAGTTCGAACCACCCGATCAGAATGATCAGGACCCCGGCCAGGTGATGGTTGAACTCCGAATAGGCGATGCCTTCAGCCGACCCTTCCCACTGGTTACCCATGGGCGTCGATGTATGATGATCATGCGTGGTGGATTCCGGCGCGGCATGGTGCTCGGCAGCCTCGTGCTGGGCCTGTCCGACGATTGGTGCGATGCCTTGCGCCAGCAAGAGGCCGCTCAGGCCGATGACCCGGAGCCACAGCCTCCAGACAGGGGGCGTGTCAGCCTCGCGGGGAGATGATAGAGGAAGGGCCCATCCGGCTGGCCGGATGGGCCCTCGAAACTGCGACGGCATCAAATCGCTCTACATGAATTTCAG
>OMJK01000096.1 GCA_900299325.1 Nitrospiraceae bacterium
AGGGTCGTCGGCACGAGCACGGCCACCTGGCGTCCGCTCTCGATCGCCTTGAACGCCGCCCGCATTGCCACTTCCGTCTTGCCGTAACCGACGTCGCCGCAGACCAGCCGGTCCATCGGTTTGCCTGACTCCAGATCCCTGGCGATGTCTTCGATCGCCTTGAGTTGATCCGGGGTCTCCTCGTATTCGAATGCCGCCTCGAATTCGTGGTAGAGGGTGCTCGGGCGGCCGTATCCGTCCCGTTTCACGAGCTCGCGATTCGCATAGAGATCGATGAGATCTTGGGCCATTTCCTCGATGTCTTTTTTGACCCGTGCCGTGGTTTTGGCCCAGCTCGTGCCGCCCAGGCGATCAAGCCGGGGCACATGTCCGTCGGCGCCGCTGTAGCGCTGAACCTGGCTCAAGCGGTCGAGCGGGACATAGAGCGTGTCGGCCCCCGCGAATTCCAGGATCAGAAAGTCGCTCTCGAATTCCTGCACCGTCAACCGTTTCAGCCCGAGGTAGCGGCCGATGCCATGTTGCACGTGGACGACATAGTCGCCCACATTCAGATCTTCCAGTGAGGAGAGGAACGTTGCGGTTTTGCTCTTCGGCTGGGTCTTATGGCGGGTGCCCTTGGCAAAGAGCTCTTCTTCCGTCAGCAGCGCAAGGCGAAAGATGTCGGACAGCCATCCGGCCGACAGGTTGCCGTGCATGACGGCGATCGGCGGTTTGCCGCTGTCCCGTTTGGTCCAGGCCGAGGGATGCCATTCTGCGGCCGGCAGATCGTGCTCACGGAGCAGCGCCAGCAGTCGGTCGACCTGCCCGCGGCTGCGCGCGATCAGCACCACGCGATGTCCGTTCCGCAGTTGATCGAGAATGGACAGGGTCTGGCTGAACGGAGTTCCGCGCACGCCCAGGCCGGCGCTGGCCGGAATCTGTGCCGGGAAGGATGCGGTCGGCGTCCAGGTGTCGTCGGACGGAGTCAGCGGTTCCAAGGCAATCGTCGACCAGCCGGCTGCGCCGATTTCGATTTCGTCCCACGTCTGGAACAGCCGCTCAGGGCCGGGATAAGGATTGGCCGCGTCCCGTTCTCCGTGGCGTAGGTAGCCGTCCTCGATTTTGGACCAGAGTGTCGCACAGGTAGCCTGGAGCGCGGCAGGTTGGTCGAAGATGAGAATCGGCTCTTTCGGCAGATAGTCGAAGAGGGTGCCCATCTGTGGATAGAGATCCGGTGCGCGCCATTCCGCATCCGGAGCGATCGGGGCATAGGCCTCCGGGCTGTTCTCCGGACGGAGATATTCCCGTGCCGGCAAGATGACGGCTTCGTCGACTTGACGGATCGAGGTTTGTGTCGTGGCATCGAACAGCCGGAGCGCTTCGATCGAATCCCCAAGAAACTCTATCCGGAGCGGATCGGCATAAGCCGTCGAAAAAATATCCACCAGGCCGCCCCGAATGCTGAATTCTCCGGGGATCTCAACGACCGAGACGCGCCGGTAGCCGAGCCGCAGCAGCTTGGCCAGCAGCGTGTCGCGCTCCACGGTACCGTTGCGCATCAGCCGGAGCGTGGCATGGGACCAGGTCTCTTTCGGCAGGAGGCGATGCATCAGGGCCGCGACCGACGTGACCAGGGTCGTATCCGGGCTGGATTGCAGACGGTGGAGCGTCTGCATGCGATGCGCGATCAGGCCGATATGCGGTGCGGTGGCTTCGTAGGGCAGCGTTTCCCATTGAGGAAAGAGGGTCAGGCGGTCGCTTGGGGCGCCGATGAGTTGATGGCAGAACTGGAGGTCGTCAAAGAGGCGTTCGGCGGCTTCATTGTTGGCTGTGACGATGATCCAGGGACGGTTTCGGTAGGAGGCCAGCGCAGGTGCGCTGGTTAGGCTCGTGAGCACAAACGCCGCAGTCGAGCCGTGCAAGCCCGTGACACAGAGACGCGCCGACGTCTGCTTGAGCGCGGACGCGAGCGGGGCGAGCCATTCATCTGCGGGAGAGGGTGTAGGTGACACGGATCAGGCTGAGGCTGAGCGAATACGGTGAATCAATGCCGTTGTGGAAAATCCCGGAACCAGAGGAATCGTTTGCACCCGGCCTCCGCGCGCCTCCACAACGTCCCGCCCGATGATGCGATCCAAAGCCCAATCACCGCCTTTCACGAGAATGTCCGGCTGAACGGCCGTGATGAGCGTCTTGGGATCAGGTTCAGAGAATAGCACGACAAAATCGACACAGCCTAACGCCGCAACCACTTCAGCCCGTTGTGCCTCCTGCACGATCGGACGGTCCGGGGCTTTTTCCAGGCTGCGGACGGATTCGTCGGTATTGACCCCTACCACCAGGAGATCGCCCAGGGCCTTGGCGGCCTGCAGATAACGGGTATGGCCGACATGCATCAGATCGAAACATCCGTTGGTGAAGACGATACGGGAGCCTCCGGCTCGCAGGGGCCGGAGCTGCTCAACCAGTTGTTCTTTGGTCACAATCTTGGGCCGCATGGCCGACATCATACCTGTCGGGCGGGCCGATGGGAAGCAGCCCCATGCGGCCGGTTGATTTTTCCAAGGATTCCTTAATTTCGTGAAAGAACGACCCGATACAGACGCGAACGAAGAGTCGGTGGGCTGTCCAGAACAGGCCGCACCGGTAGTATGCGTGCCGGTGTTGAACCGGTCGGAGAAGCGTGGAAGTGAGCGATCACAATACAGTATCCGGCGGCGGGCCCCGAGCGTTTACGCATCGGCACCAGTTTACGCTGATCGGGCTCATTACGCTTGCCACGCTGATCGCGGTCGTCGCCGGGGGGACCTGGTTGGAGCGGCGGACGGTGGCGACGTCCAGAGAAATGGTGACCATCATGGCCGCGGAAGTCTCCGCGAAGCTCGATCTGCTGCTGAATGAGCGGGTCGGCGACGTGCAGTTTCTTGCGGAGTCGCTGGCCATGCACGGGACGACGCCGGCGGTCCGAACCCATATCCTGTCGACCTTTTATCAGGCCTACCCCCTGTATTTGTGGATCGGCATCGTCGATCCGGCCGGCCGGATTACTGAAGCCACGATCCCGCAGGCCAGGGGGCTTGATGTCCGGGCCACCGGCTGGTTTCAGGCTGCGCGGCGGGAGCGCGCCGGTTTTCACGTCGGTGATATCGCAGCCGATGAGGCCGGTCACGGCGCCGATTGTGGATCATCGGCTGGATGCCGGCCGCCGCCCGTTCCGCGGAGCGGTTACGACGCGGGTGAGCGCCAGGCAGATGGAACAACTGGTGACCGAAGCGATCCGGCTGTTCCAGCAGCAGACGTCGTTCTTTCATACGGTGGAATATAAGGTGCTTCGTGAAGACGGCGGGGTGTTCATTGATTCGGATCCCGTGCGCAAGGGGCGCTTGAATCTCACGCAGGGAAACCTGCCGTCGGTTCAGCGCGCGGCCTCGGGAGAGCCGGGGTTTGTCGAAGAACGGCATTTCGTGCGTCATGTGCCGGTCTTGACGGGGTATGCCCGTACCCTGGGAGCAGAGGGCGTCGCGAGTCCGAAATGGACGGTTCTGTTGCGCGTGGACCGGGCGGAAGTCGTGGAGCCGGTGCATCGCTTTCTCTGGACCGTAGGAGCCGCCGGCGTCTTGATCGTCGGACCGCTTATCGGGCTCTTGGTCAGCGCGACCCGCCGGGTTCAGCGGGAGTGGAAAGAGACGCAGGATGAGCGGATGCACGCGCGCGCAAACGAGCGCCGGTTGCGGACGATCCTCGAGGTCGAGCCGGAAGGGGTGCTGGTGACCGATCACGGGCGCTGCGTCCTGCAGATCAATCCCGCCGCCGAAAAGCTCTTTGGCTATACGGCCAGTGAAGTGATTGGGCGCAAGGTCAATCTTTTAATGCCGGAGCCGTACGCGTCAGAGCATGACGGGTATGTGGCCGCCTATCTGCGCACAGGGCAGGCCAAAATCATCGGGATAGGACGGGAAGTGGTTGGTCGGCGTCGGGACGGATCGGTGTTTCCCTTGGACCTGACGGTCAGCGAAATGCGACTTGAATCTGGCCGGTGTTTCTCAGGGATCATCCGCGACATTACCGCTCGCAAACAGATGGTCGAACGACTTCGTGAGAGCGGAACATTTTTCAAGCTGCTTTCAGAGCAGCTGCCGGTCGGGGTGTTCGAGATTGGTGAAGATGGAAAGTGCCTGTATAAAAATAAGATGTGGGACACGATCATGGGGCAATCCAACGATGAAGTCTTCGGATTCGCCTCGGCCGCGCTGCCCTCCGGCACGTGGATCGATTGGGTTCACCCCGACGATCATCCCGCGTTGACTCAAAGCTGGGTTGCTGCACAGACTGGTTTCAGCCGGTTGCAGGCTGAGTGCCGTCTGGCGCCAAACGACGGACCGGACCGCTGGGTGCAAATTCAGTTATGGCCTATGGCGGATGATCGGGGCGTTCGCTATCTCGGTACGCTCGAAGATATTACGAATCGGCGAGAGATGACGGATCGGCTTCGCATGAGCGAAGCGTTTTTCCGGCTCTTGTCAGATCACCTACCGATCGGTGTCTTCGAAATCAATCATCGAGGCGCCTGTGTGTATGGGAACAGGATGTGGCGGAGCCTGTTCAATCTGACCGAAGCCTCAGGCAGCGGCTATCCGGGGTCATGGCTCCAGTGGTTCCACCCGGATGATCGTGAGAAGGTCGAAGAAGAATGGGAGCGGACCCGCACCACGTTCGCCCGGGTTGCGGTCGAATGCCGTCTGGCAGAGGGAGGGGAGGATGCGAGATGGGTCAACGTCTTGTTGTGGCCCATG
>OMJK01000097.1 GCA_900299325.1 Nitrospiraceae bacterium
GGGCAGCCGCTCATTGTCCATACGCTTCGTGTGTTGCAGGCGTCCGCGGTCGTCGACGAAATCATTCTGGCGGTGCCCGAAACGGAAATCGACTATTGCAGAACCCAGATTGTGGCGGCGCATCGCTTCACCAAGGTCGCGAACGTGGTGTCGGGCGGGAAAGAGCGGCAGGATTCGGTGCGGCATGCGCTGGAAGCAACCGATCCCGGTGTGAGCATCGTCCTCGTGCATGATGCGGTGCGTCCTTTCGTCACCGCGCAGATGGTCGACGCTGTGGTCGGATCGGCTCACAAGACCGGCGCGGCAATCGTCGCGCTGCCCATGCGGGACACCGTCAAGCAGGTGGGGGAGGATCGCGTGATCGAACGGACCATCGATCGCCGCCCGCTCTGGCTGGCACAGACGCCGCAGGCGTTCCGCCGGGATTGGCTCCTGGATGCCCACCGGAAGGCCCAGGCCGAAGGCATTCATGCCACGGACGACGCCTACTTGATCGAATGGTTCGGGCACGCTGTGTCGGTCGTCGAGGGCAGCGGCGAAAACATCAAGGTCACGCGGCCGGAAGATCTCGTGATTGCCGAGGCGATTTTGGCGTCGAGGCAAACGAAACCGTAAAGGAGCGTTCATGGGAAAAGGAGTGCGGATTGGATATGGCTACGATGTGCATCCGCTGGGGCCTGGGCACAAACTGATTCTCGGCGGCGTCGATATTCCCCACAGCCAGGGACTTCTCGGCCATTCCGATTCCGATGTGCTGGTGCATGCGGTGTGCGATGCGCTGCTCGGGGCGATGGGTGAAGGCGATCTCGGCCGGCACTATCCGAGTTCCGACCAGAAGTACAAAGGCATTTCCAGTCTGGAGCTCTTGAAAGACGTCATGGCCAAATTGAAAAAGAAAGGGTATCGAATCGGCAACATCGATTGCGTGATTGTGGCTCAGGCGCCTCGGTTGGGCCCGCACCTGGCCGCCATGGGGCACAGCATGGCGAAGACTATGGGCGTGGAGGCCGATGTGGTGAACGTCAAGGTGAAGAGCGGGGAGGGACTGGATGCGGTGGGTAAAGAGCAGAGCATGATCGCGCATGCCGTCTGTTTGATTGAGCCGACCTGACCGTCGTACAATGCCGGCTATGTTTCAGGCGATTAAACAAGATCTGCAGGCCGTCTTCGACCGGGATCCGGCCGCCACCAGCCGGCTGGAGGTCATTCTCACCTATGCGGGGTTTCACGCGCTGCTGGCCTACCGCGTCTCGCATTGGCTCAAAGAGCGAAAGATCCCGTTCGTCCCGCGGCTGATTTCGCAACTGGCCCGTTGGCTGACCGGCATCGAGATCCACCCGGCTGCCAGGATCGGCACCGGATTTTTCATCGACCACGGCATGGGTGTCGTGATCGGCGAAACCGCCGAGATCGGCGACTATGTCACGCTGTTCCAGGGTGTCACGCTTGGCGGGACGGGCAAGGAGCGCGGCAAGCGCCATCCGACGCTCGGCAACCATGTCGTCGTCGGCGCTGGCGCCAAGATCCTCGGCGGCATCAAGATCGGCGACAACGTGAAGATCGGCGCCAATTCTGTCGTGCTCAAGAACGTCCCGCCCAATTCCACCGTCATCGGCGTGCCGGCCCGCATGATCAAGACCCAGGGCGAACGGCTGCCCGATGCGACGATGGACCACATCAACCTGCCGGACCCCATCAACGACCGGTTTTCGGCGCTGGAGCAGGAACTCATCGAGCTCCGCAAGAAAGTCGAAAACCGCGATCCCCAGCTCCCGTTCTAGCTCTCTCCGAACTTCAAAATCTATTTGTATTGGCCAATGGGACCGCGTGTCGGCCTGCGGAGTTGATTGGCTTGTGAGGGGATTGTCCGGCGCGGCGGGAGCCGCGCCGGAGAGGATCGGATCTATATCTAGCCGGACAGGCAGCTGCTCATAAACTTCTTCCGCTCGTCGCCCGCCAGCTTCTTCTCGCCCGCTTCCTTGTTGCACGCCTTCATTTTTTCCTGCTGAGTCGTCTTGCCCTTGGCCGGGGCGGCTTTCGCCGACAGGCACTCTTTCATGAAGGCCTTCCGTTCTTCGCCCTTGCCTTCGCCCAATCCCTTCGCGTTCGCTTGTTCGTTGCAGGCTTTCATCTTGTTTTGCTGATCGCCTGCCTGGGCTGCCATCGGGGCAAGGCACAGGACGGCCAGAAAAAGCGAGAGAACCACGACACTGGTTATCTTCATGTGACACTCCTTGGTTGTGAGTAAGAGGCTCGCGGTCGGACTATAACAGAAGGTCTGAGGCGTTGTCTCTAGGTGGCTTACCTAGCCGGATCTAATAGTCAACCTTCAGCAGGAAAAGGCCTTGCGGTGGGGCGGTTCGACCGGCTTTCGAGCGGTCCCTGGCGGCGAGAATCTCGCCCAGGCTCGCGGCCGGTCGCCGGCCGGAACCGACCTCGACCAGCGTGCCGACGAGCGAGCGGACCATTTGCTTCAGAAACCGGTCGGCGTAGGCCTCGATACGCAACCGGTCGCCTTCGCGAAAAACGGCCAGGCGCTGGAGATGGCAGATCGGATCTTCGTTTTCGGTCGGCTGGGTTTCAAACGAGGAAAAATCGTGGGAGCCGACCAGATACAGCGCGGCGCGATTCATGGCGGCATCATCCAACGGGGTGTAGACGTGCCAGCAGTACTGCCGGTTGAGCGCGGGCCGTTCGGGCCGGTTGAGGATGCGATATTCGTACAACTTTCCTTTGGCGGCATGGCGGGCATGAAACGGATCCGGGACGATGTCGACTGCGCGCACGGTAATGGTGTCCGGCAAATGAGCATTGAGGGCTCTAGTCCACTCATAGGGGGTCATGTCGCGGTCGATGCGGAAGCTGGCGACCTGACCGAGCGCATGCACGCCGGCGTCGGTTCGTCCCGCTCCGGCGACCGGGACTTTGATCTGCGTCACCCCTTCGATGGCGGTTTCCACCGCTTCCTGAATGGTCGGCTGGTTGAGTTGCCGCTGCCATCCGGCAAACGAGGTGCCGTCGTACTCCAGCGTCAGTTTGATGGTCGGCACAGGCGACCTATTGTTTGGCCGCGGACTTCGAGTGGGCCAGGTACGATTTCACGCCCTGGAACAGGGAGTGCGCGATGTCATGCACGAACGCAGGTTTCCGGAGCAAGGTTTCTTCGTCGGGGTTGGAGATGTAGGCGATTTCCGCCAGGATGCTCGGCATGCTGGTAAATCGCAAGACATAGAACGGCGCCGTTTTCACCCCATGGTCGTGGACGGGATAATGGCCGTTCATCTGGGCGACCATCGCTTGCTTGGTCGTCCAGGCCAGTTCGAGCGATTCTTCGACTTTTTTGGTAGTCAGGAGGTCGGCGACGAGATACTCCCATCCGACGCCGGTGTTGTTGAGCGGCGTGCCGTTTTCCCGCGCCGCGACTTCCAGCGCCCGCTGATCTTTGGCTTCGCCGAAGTGATAGACTTCGATGCCGTTGATCGATCGCGAAGGGTGCGAGTTCACGTGAATCGACACGAAGAGATCAGCGTCGCCGGCGTTCGCGAACTTGGCCCGGTCTTCCAGCTCCACGAATACGTCGCGCTCGCGCGTCATCAGCACGCGGACGCCCGGGTGTTTGCTCAACAGGTCCCGCAGCTGCAACGCCACTTTTAATGTGATGTCTTTTTCTTCCGTGCCCCGCCGCCCGCGGGCGCCGGGATCCTTGCCGCCGTGGCCCGGGTCGATGACGATAGTAGTATAGGCTTTGGACTGGGGCGGAGTCGGCTGTGGCAGCGAATCGAACGACGATGTCACGTTGCCATGTTCAGCCGCAAAGGATGCAGTGGCCGGCACAACGTCGACGACCAGTCGCGGCGGATTCGTCAGGGAGTAGTGCTGGTATTTGGCGAACGAACCGGCCGGCAGCGCCAGAGCCACGGAGCGCGTGCTCGATTGCGTGAGCCGCAGCGGGGCCGGCACGGCGCCCTGTCGAAGACGGTTTTTTGTGGCTGTACTCAACGTGGCGTTGGGGAGGGCAATGAGGACCTCGCGGGACCGCGTGGAGCGTCGCTCGACCGCCTGCACCTGCCGGTCCAAATCGAGCACCAGTCTGGTCCGTTCCGGCGTCGCATACACGCGCACGTCCTGGACAGTCGTCAGAGCCGATGGATGCAAGGACGTTTTATGCACGGGCTTGTGCTTGTGCCGGGACTGATGAGCCTGATCCGTCGCGGCGGCCGTTGTGGCCGGCCAGAGTAACCCGCCGACACTGATCGCGAGCGTGCAAGTCAGCGTAATCGGGAGCAACAACGTTCGTGGAGGGGCGGCACCGCGTATCGGCATGGCATCCTAGATGCGTGAGGGAATAAAAACTTTTCTCAGATGCGGCGGTTCTTGTCAAGGAGATTGCCGCTTGAACGGGCCTGGCGCGCATTGACAGCGGCTGTCGCCGGCCGGTAGCGTGCGTGCATGGCGAGCCATCTCATCATCGACGGCTACAACCTGCTTGGACGCATGGGCCGCCTCGGCGGCCCAATGGATATGGCGCGGGAAACGTTGCTGCAGTCGCTGGTGGCCTATCGTCACCGGATGGGTCATGCCATCACGGTGGTGTTTGATGGATGGCAGCAAGGGCAGCCGTCAGAAGGACGGGAACATCGCGCGGGGGTTCAGGTCGTGTACTCCAAGCGGGGCGAGCGGGCCGACCAGGTTATCCAGCGATTAGCGCGCGTCTACGGGTCCGATTGCGCTGTGGTCAGTTCCGACCATGAGATCGTTAATGTCGCACGATCCCATGGGGCGTTCGTGATGGAGGCGCAGGAGTTTGCCGCAAAGCTCGGCGCTGCGTCGCGCTCATCGGGCCGGATTCCTCACAAGGAATTAGATCCGGGCGAAGAGTGGCCGCCGAAGCGGGGGCCGGAGAAGAAGGGGAATCCCAGAAAGCTGCCGAAAGCGCAGCGGCAGCGCAGCAAACAGCTCAAACGATTTTAAACAGCCGCTTGGCGTTTTGCGTGGTTCTCTGGCCGATCTGTTCGAGCGACAACTCTGGATGGATGGCGGCCAACTGTTTGGCAACCTGCGTAACATAGGCCGGTTCGTTCCGTTTCCCGCGATGCGGCACGGGCGTGAGATACGGGCAGTCGGTTTCAATGAGCACACGGTCCAGCGGCGTCGTTTTGGCGATCTCCCGCAACATGGTCGCGTTCTGGAACGTCAGAATGCCCGAGAACGACAGGTAGAACCCCAGATCCAGCGCATCCTTCGCCAGCCAGGCATCCCCGGAAAAGCAGTGAAACACCCCGCCGACCTCTGACGCGCGTTCTTCCCGCAAGATCGTAATCGTATCCTCCTGCGCTTCCCGTGTGTGGATAATCACGGGCAGCTTCAGCTCGCGTGCAAGCTGGACCTGCTCGCGAAACCGGTCGCGCTGATCTTTCGGCGACGAGTGGTTGTAATGGTAGTCCAGCCCGATTTCACCATAGGCCACGACGCGCGGATGCTGCGCCAGGCGCCGAAACTCGTCGTACCAGCCGTCGCCGATGTGTTTGACCTCGTGCGGATGAACTCCAATGGAGGCGTAGACGAAGGCATAGCGGTCCGCCAACTCGACGGCCGCCTGACTCGTTGCCAGATCGCACCCGATCGTGACGAACGCGTCGACGCCGGCCTGGCGGGCACGATCGATCATCGTCTCCCGGTCGTCGTTGTAGCGGGCGTCGTCCAGATGCGTATGGGTGTCGATGAACATGTTGTGTCATACCTGCTCGACCGGAGTGCCAGTCGGCAGGTCGCGCGTATGATGATGAGGAGAGGGAGTCCTATCTCGCAGCAGGACGGGCGGCAATGGCATCCGCCAGTTCCGTCAGGAGCGTGCCCGTTTCATCCCATCCCAGACAGGCATCCGTAATGGAGACGCCGTAGGCCAGGGGCGTGCCCTGTTTCCAGGTCTGCTTGCCGGGGTTCAGGTTGCTTTCCAGCATGAGTCCCATAATGGATTGGCGGCCGTCCCGGAACTGCCGCAGCACCTCGCGGGCCACCAGGCCCTGGCGGCGATGGTCTTTGCTGGAATTGTCGTGGGAGCAGTCGATCATCACCGGCCGGGCGATGCCTTCGTTGGCGACGGCCGCCTCGGCTTTTGCCACGTGCTCTTCGTCATAGTTGGTCTTGCCGCCGCCGCCGCGCAGGACGATATGGCGGTCCGGATTGCCCATGGTCTTGATGATGGAGGTCACGCCGTCGGCGTTGATGCCGACGAAATGGTGCGGAGTTTTTGCGGCCACCATCGCGTTGATCGCCACCTGCAAGCTGCCCTCGGTTCCGTTCTTGAATCCGACCGGCATCGACACACCGCTGGCCATTTCGCGGTGCGTCTGGCTTTCGGTCGTGCGGGCGCCGATGGCGGTCCAACTGATGAGGTCGGCGACGTATTGCGGCGAAATCGGGTCCAGCAGTTCCGTTGCGCAGGGCAGGCCGCGCTCGTTGATGTTCAGCAGGATTTTTCGGGCCAGCTCCATGCCGGTGGCGATGTCGCAGGTGCCGTCCAGGTGTGGGTCGTTGATCAGGCCCTTCCAGCCGATGGTCGTGCGCGGCTTTTCGAAATAGGTGCGCATGACGATGAGGAGACGATCTTTCAGGCTGTCGGCCAGCGGCTTCAGCCGGTCGGCATATTCGTAGGCTGCGTCGGGGTCGTGAATCGAGCAGGGACCGACGATCACCACCAGCCGTTCGCGGTCCTGGCCGTGCAGAATGTTGCGGATGGCTTCCCGTGTCTCGACCACCACCGCGGCGGCGCGCTCGGTGATCGGGAGCATGGTCTTAATGGTCCGCGGCGAAGGCAGCGGCTTGATTTCGATAACGTGTTGATTGTCGATCGGTCGTCTCATGGCCTCGCTCGTTTCGTCACGGCGTACTATACGAAAGAGGGGGTACCTTAATGGAAATCTTGAGGAAAAGTCCATAGAGAATTTATAACATATTGATGTTTAATGGGAATTTATATCCGCATTTCAGGATCTGTCCCCTTCATCGTTTGACAGGTTCTTCCCCTCCATGATAGCAACAGTGCTCCGATGAATATGAAACTGTCCCACATTCCGCAGGGTTTCATTGTCCGACTCGGCATCATTACCGGGCTTGTGTGCCTGCTGCTCACCCTCGCGCCGTTCGCCGTTGCGCAGGATGTGCATCACGAACTGGCTGCCGCCGATACGGACGGGCATGAACATTCGGATCACGACCTCTGCCAGTGGGTACAACAGCATACGGCCGGGTCGTTCGATACCGGCGCTCCGGTTCTTGCCATCTGTGCAGTCGTCATTGCCCTGGACCATCCGCCCGATTCGGTGCTGCTGTCTGTCGACGTGTCCTCACTTGCTCCGCCCCGCGCTCCTCCGCTGTTCTAACCACGTAAACGTTCGATAGCCGTTCTTGTCTGTGCACGGTATGGCCGGCAGGAACGGGTTCGTGTGCCGATTCATTTCTGGAACGTATTCCATGTGCCGATCCGTGTTCATCTGTCTCACAGTGGCAGCTGCGTTCACCGCGCTTCCGGCTTTCCGGGCCTCGGCTGAGGAGCCGCGGGTGATTACCGGGGCGGTGCAGCATCAGGATCACCGCCGGGTCGATCAGGCGATCGTGCAGGTGCGGGATCAGGACGGCGCCGTTGTCGCGAGAGGCGTGACGAACCAGGCCGGTGAGTTTTCGCTGGCGGTTCCACGAGGTGGCACCTATTCGATCAGCGCGGTTCAGGATACGTATCGGAGCGAATATGTGGTGGTGACGATCGGCACGGATCCACCGGTACCGGTGTCGCTCACCCTGGCCATCACGCAGGAGATCGCACTGGAAATCGTGTCGCCGCTGCCGGCCATTCAATACAAGGCGTCGAGCGAAACCTATCAACTGAGCCGCAAGGATATCGAAACGCTTCCACGCGGCAACAATAATTCGCTAGCCGATGTTCTTCAGACGGTGCCCGGCGTGGCCTACGGTGGCTTGGGACAGACGCACATCCGCCAGGGGCATGCGAACCAACAGTTCCGGATCGACGGGGTGCCGATTCCGGAGGGGGTGAGTTCCACGTTCACCGACCTGCTGTCGCCGCGCATGTGGGAGCGGGCGGATATCATTCTCGGCGGCATGGAGGCTCAGTACGGCAACAAGACCGCGCTGGTCATGGACATTACCAGCAAGAGCGGCACACAGCCTCCGTTCGGGTCGGCGCAAATATTCGGCGGGTCGAATCAGACCGTCAATCCGTCGTTCGAATACGGCGGCACGATCGGCGAGAAGTTCCGGTTCTACGCGCTCAATTCCTATACCACGACGAATCGCGGGATCGAGCCGCCGACCTTCGACCGGCCGCCGTATCACGGCCAGTCCGAACGGAACCAGACGTATCTGCGCGGCGACTACCAGAACGATAACCAGAACAGCCTCAGCTGGATATTCTTGAACGCGGTGGGGAAGTATCAGATTCCCACGATTCCGAATCTGGGCACGAACGCGGATGTGCTGCCTTTGCTGCAGGCGCAGAATCCCGCGTTTACGCCTGTTCCCTCCCAGGCGGTGAACCAGAATCAGCACGAAAATTCCCAGTACTCGCATCTGGTCTGGCGCCATGACGTCGACGCCGCCAACTTTTTTCAGCTGGCCGGATTCTTCCGCAATTCCTACGCGAATTTCACGACGGACCCGCTCAACGCGCTGGCCTATACGCCCGATGCCACGGAACCGTTCTCGACGGCGAATCAGAAACGGAAAGCCTATGCGCTCGGCACCCGGCTCGATTACACCTGGACGCCCAA
>OMJK01000098.1 GCA_900299325.1 Nitrospiraceae bacterium
AAACAACAACGTCACACTATTCGTATCATTGTTGGGCAACGAGGGCTGGAGATTGAGGTTGTAGGGATTGACTATCAGCGTCGAGGAAATGGCGATGTTGTGGAGCACTTGATACTCCACAGAGATACCGATGGGCACGTACCAGCTGGTGTCGTTGCGATCGATGCGGCCGGGACCGGTGCCACGATCGAGATCGGCATGGATGAATCCGAGTCCGGTGAACGGCACGATGTTCACGCCGTTGTTAAACCGGAAGTGGTAGCGCCCGACGCCCGCAACGGCGATTTGAAACAGGTCGCCGGCCGGGCTTATCTGCATCATCGGACCGACCGAAAAATTCCGGTCGACGTAATAGTCTAGATTGAACCCGAGCGTGAAGACCGTGTTGTTCACCGTCCCGCTGGTAAAGCCGACGTCCGACCCGAATCCCCAGCGGTTGTCCTCCGCCTGAACCGGCTCGACGGCCGCCAGGGCCCACAGGAGACAGACCGGAACCACGATGACGGTCAAACGGCATGCGCGCACGCGCATGGCTCCTCCTCGAAAGAGCCGGGGAAAATCTAACACAGCCTCAGGGGTCGGACAAGTTGCTTGAGCGCGAACGCGCGAGTGCAGTATGCTCCCCCGCCGATGATCAGCACGAGGCCCGCTGCATGACGCCTGTCGAAGCCGCCACCGCGCTATTCAAGACCATGCCGGCACCGGTGTCGGTCGACCAACTCGCCGAGTACGGCATCGACGCGTCCGAGTCCAACGCCCGGCACATCGCGCGCGAGATCCTCTCGCTGAACCTGTATTGGATCCTGGCCGCCGTCGACGCGCACATCCCGCTCAAATATCGCGCCGCCATCCGCGAGACATTGTTCGAGACCATCAAGACCCGCTGGTGGCAGCCAGGCCAGCTGGGCGAAGGGGCGTGGAGCGAGTATCAGCAGGAAGTCACCGAGCGGCGCGTCGTCTACGGACGCCTGGTCGACGAAGAAGGCATGAGCCACATGGCCGTCAGCGCCGAAGCGGCCTCGTTGATCGAAGATCAGGGTTATGTCGCGACGGAGGATCGGCAGAAGCTGCTGGTGTTGTTGATCGACTACGCGCCGGCGGCGCAATACGGCACGCTGCTGGACAACGTGGGGTAACAACGCCGGTCTTTCGCACCGGTCGATGTTCTGTCCTGGGGCACGTTCCTGGCGACCGTGCAGACCGGCTATCCCCGCCTTCCGTAGGGTTGAACAATTACTAGCGCTTCGGGTATCGTACCCTCCCTATCTGACGGTTTTTATTACAAGCATACATGACGACCCCGGCCCTGAACGGAAGATGAAACAGAGTCGGGTGATCGAGACGGACACGCGTTCTTTATCTATTAACGGTCCTAGATAAAGGAGACGTATCGTGACGAGTGCAAGACGTTCGAGCTGCGGTATCGGCCGCATTGTGGAAGTGAAGCTACTGGCCGCATCGGCGTTGTTACTGGCATTCGTGGCCGGATGCAGCAGCACGACATCAACACCGGCACCGACTTCCTCGGTGACGGCAACGATCGGCACAGCCGGCGGCACGGTGACAGGACCGAACGGTGTGCAGGTGGTCATTCCGGCCGGGGCATTGGACGGCAACACCACTATCGGCATCGCGTAGAACACAGCCGGAGCCCCCGGCGGCATTCCGGCCGGCCTTGTCGCTCCGACCACGGTTTACGAGTTCACGCCGCATGGGCAGACGTTTAAGAAACCGGTGTTGTTTCGGTTGCCGATCCCAGCCGGTGTGACCGATGTCTTGCCCCTCATCAACAGCGCCATTCAAAACGATCAGTGGATGCCTACGACGTATGTGGTCAACGGAGGCTTTGTCGAGTTTGAGCGGCTCACCTTCTCCTGGGGAGGAATGATGCCCTGCGCCTCATCCGGTCAATCCTGTACCTATGTGCCAGCATCCGGATGGACAGCTGTCACAGCCACTTCACCGACCGCGCTTGTGCAAGGGGGTAACAGCGGGTGGGGGGGCAGGTGTCTATACCTTATCCTCCGCCACGACACTCCATGTCACCGTGAACTATTCCGATGCGGCCACCTGCGGCATCGCGACCGTGACACTCAAGCGGTGGCCCTATACCAATACGCAAACGCCGCCGTTTAACGTCCCTGTTTCGGCTCCACTGGCAGCGGTTCCGCCTTCACCAAGCAACGCGTATCCCACCGTGGGGTCGGGTGGAACACCACCTCAGGCAGTGGGCGGATCGGTGACGATCGATGTGGATTCGACATTGCTGCAAGCTGGCCCAAATTATTTGGGGGTATCGTACCAATGCATCAGCGGCAACAATCACCACGGTGGCGAGGGTATGTTGATTGTCGCCGATCCGGCCGCTGTGCAGGGCTTTACCGTGGGGGGCACGGTGTCCGGACTCACAGGATTCGGTCTCGTGCTGCAAAACGGCCTGCGAGAGGTCATCGGCGTACCGGCAAACAACTCCGCTTTCACATTTGTGACACCGCTTGCAGCCAATACATCTTACGATGTGCGGGTGTTGCGGCAGCCAACCGGACAGACCTGCACGGTCCAGAACGGGAGCGGCACCGTCACGGCCAACGTGACCGGGATCACGGTCAATTGCGTGAGCACCGGCGGGTCGCCGGTGAAAACGGCGATCTCGTCCAGCGCGCACACCTGCGCGCTGAAGGCGGACCAGACCGTGCTCTGCTGGGGCCTCGGCACGTCCCTCGAACTCGGGAACGGTACAGCTATCAGTCAGTCCTCTCCCGTGGCGGTCACCGGATTGGCGAATGTGATCTCCCTCACGGCAGGCGGGCAGCACAACTGCGCTCAGAAGAGCGATGGTTCCGTCGTCTGCTGGGGAGACAACTTCTTTGGACAGATGGGGAATGCGCAACAAGGTTCAGCGCAGGCCGTTCCTGCCGCAGTCGGAGGGCTTCCAGCCACTGTGACAGAGGTCAGTGCGGGATGGTGGCACAACTGTGCTCTGCTGGCTGATACCTCGGTGGTCTGCTGGGGGCAAAATAACCATGGCCAGCTTGGCGACGGAAGCACGACAGACAGTGCGACTCCGGTGCCGGTGTCGGGGCTGTCCGGCGTGGCAAAAATCAGGGCGGGTTTCCAGCGGTCCTGCGCGATCAAGACGGACGGCACGGTCTGGTGCTGGGGATACAATGACAGCGGCACATTGGGGATCGGGAACGCGGTCGATTCGCTCATACCCGTACAGTTGCCCGGCGTCACGAATGCGGTGGATATGAGGCCGGAAGATGGCTCTCACGGCTGCGTGCTCAAGTCCGATAATACGATGATGTGTTAGGGGGTTAACAGTACGGGCGCATTAGGTACTGGCACGTTTGTAGATAGCAATGTGCCCGTGCCTGTGCCTGGCGTCACGGCATTGGCGATGCGGACGTTTGCAGGAAGCACGTGCGCGATCAAGCTCGATACGTCGGTTTCCTGCTGGGGGAACAACTCAAACGGCCAACTGGGCAATGGATCGTCCGTAACTAAATCTCCGATCCCGGTGAATGTTTCGAATCTGAGCAACGCGGCGCAGCTCTCAGGAGGGAGTCTATTCGCCTGCGCGCTCAAGACCGATGGTACGACAGTCTGTTGGGGTGCAAACACGGATGGACAACTCGGGAACGGGAATAAGATCGATCAGAAGACGCCCGTATCCGTGTTAGGAGGTGCAATCTTCTGGAAATAGCGCGGACCATCCGCGTGCGCGTAGCTGGTAACGGAAGGCCGTGGCGGTCAACGCTGCCACGGCCTTTTTCTTTGAGGTGAGCGAGTCTGGCTAGGACGTAAAGGGATCAGGCCTCGCAATCTCGTACGGTGTTGGAGGTCGGACCCTTTCGAATTCCGCTTAGAGATACCGGTGCGACAGCACTTTGCCGCTGTTGTCGAGTTCGTAGAGCAGCGGTGCGCCGGTGGGGATGTTCAGCTCCAGCACCTGCTCTCTCGATAAATTTTCCAGCTGCATCACGAGTGCGCGCAGGCTGTTGCCGTGCGCGGCGATGAGGATGGTTTCGCCCTTGAGCAGATGCGGCTTGATCGTTTTCTCATAGTACGGGAGGACACGGTCGGCCGTGTCTTTTAAGCTTTCGCCCCCCGGCGGCCGCACGTCGAAACTCCGCCGCCAGACTTTCACCTGATCCTCGCCGTATTTTTTGGCTGTCTCGGCTTTGTTCAACCCTTGCAGATCGCCATACATCCGCTCGTTCAGCGCCTTGTCCTTTTCGACCGGAATGTTCGTCTGCCCGATGGTTTCCAGCGCCAGCCGTAACGTGTCATTGGCCCTGAGCAGCACGGAGGTGAACGCGCGATCAAACTTATACCCGCGGAGTTTGTCCCCGGCGTTCTTCGCTTCCTGAATCCCGCGAGGCGAGAGCGGCACGTCGACCCAGCCGGTGAACCGGTTTTCCAGGTTCCACTGCGATTCGCCGTGACGTAAGAGTACCAGACGCGCCATAGCCGACTCCCTGTGCGACGACCGCCCGCGCAAGGATACGCGATCATCGCGGCAAGTCAAGCCCGTTGTCCGCGGTTGCAATCGACCCATCGCGGCAGTACCATCCGCCGCATTCGCGATGAGGATCCGACCCGCATGACCGCCCCCACAGCGCCGCAACAGAACTGGCCGGCTTTCGAGCAATGGTGGACCGGCCTGGGCGAACGGCTGCACGTCGCCGACCGGGCGCAGGCCTTTTTCAACGGCCCCGCCATCGGCCAGCTGCTCGACCGCATCACGCAGCACGGCGGGCAGGCGGACTACATTCTGTTCGTTCTCATGCGCTACTGGGTACCGACGGTCCTGCCGCCGCCCGGCCGCGAACGGCTGACGAAGAACGATCCGGACTATTGGCTCGAATCGGAGCAGCTGCTGAAGGCGGCGGCCGGCCGGCTGCGCGAATTGAAGCCGCTGATCGAACTGCTGACCGCGCCGGGTCCGCCGGCCGAAGGGCGTCCGGAGAAGAGCGCCGGGTCGTCGTCGGTGGTCGAAGTCGAACTCGCCAACATGATCGACGGCATCGCGGAGGCGGCCGGGCGCTACGGGGGGCCGGATTACACCTCCATCGTGAAGGCGTTCGATCCGGTTCCGCTCCGCCAAACGCAGCCGTTCAAACACAACAAGAAAAACAGCGCCGAACTGTGGGTGGTGTTTCTCCTGCGCGAGCATTTCCGCAGCCTGGGACTGGGGAAAGACCGTTACTGGCCGCTGGTGGCGCCGCTCTGCACGGCGGCAGGCATTCTGAATCAGAACGGGCAGGCCTACAGTCCCGACGAACTCAAATCCTGGTGGCAGAAAAACTGGCCGCGCACCTACACGCAACTGGAACAAAAGCAGGACGCCGGCGACCAGGGCGGCGCGGCGTATGAACAGGACTTCGGGTGGTTCCAGGCTTGGCTGGCCTGGCAGAGAGGCTGAGCCGGTACAGAAGGCTCCGGTCGGTTGCCCCATCCAGATGTATCAAGTACACTCTCACTAGATTCTTGCCGGCAAAGGTTTCGACGATGCCGAACTTGGCGGAGCATCCGAATCAGACTCAGATCGCTGAGAATTTTCGCCGCGCGGTTGAGCTCACGGAGCTGGGGCTCGCCCTGCGCCGGGCGGTAATCCGGCAGCAACGCCCGGCCTGTGACGCAATGAAGCAGGTCATGCACGAGATTCGACAGGCCAAAGAACAGGCATGGCTGCGGAATCCCTCCTGATCGAAGCCCTTTCCGGCCTCATTGCCGAATTGAACCGTCGTGGTGCCGAATATGCGCTGGCCGGCGGCTGGGCGTACAGCGCCCTTGTAGAGCCTCGGGCGACAACCGATATCGATCTCCTGATTCTGATCGACCAACCCTCTCCCAAGACCATTCAGGAACTCCTCTCGTCCGTCTTCGGTTCAACTGTCGTGCATCCTACGCCCATGCGCTTTCAAGGCATTACCATCTGGCGCGCAGTCGGCATCCGTCATGAACAAGAAGTCATCGTCGACCTGCTGTTGGCGGATTCGGAATACCTGCGCACAGCCCTGGCGCGGCGCCGGACGATCTCTTTCGGAACGCTTCGGGTGCCCATCCTCACGCTGGAGGATCTGGTGTTGCTGAAGACACTCGCCGGCCGTCTTCAGGATTTAGCCGACTTGGAAAAAATCGAGGCGAGAAAAGAGGAGCTCGCAATCGACCGGCAGTACGTGGATGTGTGGAAAGCGAAGCTGGGGCTTGGAGACCGGAAGAAACACGGTTAGGTGCTTGTCACCGCCGCCGGTTTGGCAGGACGGATCGGCAGCTTGTCGAAATCCGGCGGACCGTCCTGAATCATCTTGATCAGCGTCATGACGAAGAGAATGTAAAACGCCACGCCGACCCAGATCACGTACGGTTGCACGCCGCCCGCCTCGTTCAGCGCGAACTCCCGCATATCCGGATGGCTCAGGCTGCGTTTCTTGATCTCGGCGATCTGCTCGCGGCAATACCAGTAGTACAGGTAGTTTCCCGTCGCGCCCGCCATGATGCTCCAGACGATGCCCACCGTGATGTCGCCCGTGAGATAGGTCGAGAGCATCGGACCGATCGCATAGACCAGCGCGTGCAGGTACATCTTCCGGTAGAGGAACCAGAGAAACGAAATGAACAGGAACGCCGGCCAGTTCCACGAGAGCGCGAACCGCGGCTGGCCGCTGGCGGTGGAAAACTTCTTGAACTGCTCCAGATACCGGTCGGCGTTGGGCCCGATGAACTGGCGCCAGAGCTCCTCATCGGTCTGAATCGACGTGGGGGCCGTGGCCTCGACGACCGTCGCCGTGGCTCCTTCCGTCACCGCCAGGGCGGCGCCGCACTGGTGACAGAAGTTCGCATCCTCGGCGTTCTGCTGATGACACTGACGACAGGCGCGCATCGCGCCTGAGCTTATGACACTGCGTTGCGCGTCGCGTCAAGCCACAGACGGCGAAACCCCGCGCCCATCGCGCAGTTGCTGCTTCTTCCGCCACCGCCGCTTATTGCTTTCAGCCAATCCCTGTGCTAACTTCCCTTACTTTCTGAGGGGATACGTCTGCCATGCCGACGGAAGAACTCAAACACGCTGCGGCGCAGTACCTTATGCAGACGTACGCACGCCAACCGATCTCCATCATTCGGGGGCGGGGTTCGAAAGTCTACGACCTGGAAGGGCGGGAGTACGTCGACTTCGTCGGCGGCATTGCCGTCAATCTGCTCGGCCACGGCCATCCGGACCTGGTTCAGGCGATCCAGCGGCAGGCCGCGCAGCTGATCCACGTCTCGAACCTCTATTACACCGACCCGCAAGTCAGACTGGCGCAGACGCTGGTGGACCATTCGTTTGCCGACCGCGTGTTCTTCTGCAACAGCGGGGCGGAAGCCAACGAAGCGGCCATCAAGCTCGCCCGGCGGTATGCCCACGAAAAGCACGGCGCCGGCCGGTTCGAGATCATCACGATGAAAAACTCCTTCCACGGCCGGACGCTGGCCACCATCACGGCCACGGGGCAGGAGAAAGTGCAAAAAGGCTTCGATCCGCTGGTGCCCGGGTTCGTCTACGCGCCGTTCAACGACTTCGCGGCGCTGGAGCGTCTGGTCAGCGACAAGACGGCGGCGATTTTGCTCGAACCGGTTCAGGGAGAAGGCGGCGTTCACGTCGCGGACCAGACGTATCTGAAGAACCTGCGCGACCTCTGCGCCAGCCGGGACATCTTGCTGATGTTCGACGAAGTTCAGACCGGCATGGGCCGGACCGGCACCCTCTTCGCCTACGAGCAGTTGGGCGTGGAGCCGGACGTGATGACGCTGGCGAAGGGCTTGGGCGGCGGCGTGCCGATCGGCGCCTGCCTGGCTAGAGAATCGGTCGCAGCTGTCTTCACCGCCGGCACGCACGCCTCGACATTTGGCGGCAATCCGCTGGCCTGCGCGGCGGGATTGGCCGTCTGCCGCGTGCTGCTTGAAGGACGGGTGCTCGATCACGCCCGGCAGATGGGCGCGTATCTCGCCAAGGGACTCACCGACTGTAAAGAACGTCACCGGGTCGTGCGGGAGGTGCGGGGGTTGGGCCTTTTACAGGGGATCGAGCTGGATCTCGACGCGAAAGCAGTTGTGGCTGATTGTCTGGCGCGTGGCGTGCTCGTGAATGCGACCGGCGAACGGGTGCTCCGGTTTGTGCCGCCGTTGATCATCACGCAGCAGGAGATCGACAAGCTGCTCGATACCCTGTCGTCCATCTTCACGCAACGCGCCGTGAGCGAGAAGGACGCGCACCACTGATGCGGCGCCGGACGACACAAAAACCGCAGGCGGCCTATGGCAAAGACTTGCTGGACGTCGGCACGATGCCGCGCCAGCAGATCGACGCCTTGTTGCGGCTGGCAGCGGACCTGAAGACGAAGCAGCAGCGCGGGGTCGCGCACACGCTCCTGCCGGGCAAAACGCTGGGGCTGCTGTTTCAAAAGCCCTCGACCCGGACGCGGGTGTCGTTCGAGGCCGGCATGAACCAGTTGGGCGGCCACACGCTGGCGCTGCCCATGGCGGACATTCAACTGTCGCGCGGGGAGAGCGTCGCGGACACGGCGCGTGTCCTGTCGCGCTATCTCGACGGCATCGTCATCCGGACGTACGACCACGCCACGGTGCAGGAATGGGCCGCGGAAGCGAGCATGCCGGTGATCAACGGACTGACCGACTTGTGCCACCCCTGCCAGGGACTGTCGGATCTCCTGACGATCCGGGAAAAGAAGGGGCAGTTTACGGGCCTGAAGCTGGCGTACGTGGGCGACGGCAATAACGTTGCCAACTCGCTGATCGAGATCGCTGCGAAGACCGGCATGGCCATCACGCTCGGCTGCCCGGCCGGTTACCAGCCGGATCAGCACGTCGTGGATCGTGCGCGCCTGGAGGCCGAATCGACCGGCGCGAACATCGAGATCGTCGACGATCCGAAGATCGCGGTCAAGGAAGCCGACATCGTCTACACCGACGTCTGGATCAGCATGGGCCGCGAGCGGGAACAGGCGTGCCGGTTGAAAGCGCTGGCGCCGTACCAGCTGAACGGCCGGCTGCTGCAGCGCGCCAAGCCCGACGCAATCGTCATGCACTGCCTGCCGGCGCACCGGGGCGAGGAAATCACGGCCGAGGTCCTGGATGGCCCGCAGTCCACGGTGATCGACCAGGCGGAGAACCGCCTGCACATGCAGAAAGCTATTTTGGTGCAACTGCTCACGCGCAGGAAAGGCGCGGCCTAACACGGAGACCATGAAAGCGAAACCGATCAAGAAAATCGTGCTGGCCTATTCGGGCGGACTCGACACGTCGGTCATCCTGAAGTGGCTGCAAGAGACCTATCAGGCGGAAGTGATCGCCTTTTGCGCCGACCTGGGCCAGGGTGAAGACCTGCAGGCCATCAAGGCGAAGGCCCAGAAGCTCGGCGTGAAGAAGGTCTACGTCGAGGACCTGCGCGAAACCTTTGTGAAGGATTATGTGTTCCCGATGCTGCGCGGCAACGCGCTGTACGAGGGCTGCTACCTGCTCGGCACCTCGATCGCCCGGCCGCTCATCGCCCGTCGGCAAGCCGAGATCGCGCTCAAAGAAGGGGCCGAGGCCGTGTCGCACGGCGCCACCGGCAAGGGCAACGACCAGGTGCGGTTCGAAGTGACCTACACGGCGCTCGCGCCGACGCTCAAGATCATTGCGCCCTGGCGCGAGTGGAACTTGCGCTCGCGGCGGGAATGCATCGAGTACGCGGAGCAGCACGGCATTCCCGTAACGGCGACGAAGGCCAAGCCATACAGCATGGACTTGAACTTGTTCCACGTGAGCTATGAGGGCGGGATCCTCGAAGATCCGTGGGAATCGCCGCCGGATGAAATTTTCCAGATGACCGTGTCGCCGGAAAAGGCGCCGGACAAGCCGCTGGAAGTGGAGATCGACTACGAGCAGGGCAACCCCGTCGCGGTCGACGGCAAAAAAATGAGCCCGGCTACGCTGCTCGCACATCTGAACAAGCTGGGCGGCGCGCACGGCATCGGGCGCGTGGACCTGGTGGAGAACCGGTACGTCGGCATGAAGTCGCGCGGCGTGTACGAAACGCCGGGCGGCACGATTCTGCACGTGGCACATCGCGGCCTGGAATCGCTCACGATGGACCGCGAAGTGCTGCACCTGCGGGACAGCTTGATTCCGCGGTTTGCCGATTTGATTTACAACGGCTACTGGTTCAGCCCCGAGCGGGAGATGCTGCAGACCGCGATCGACGAGGCGCAGAAGGACGTCACCGGCACGGCGCGCGTGAAACTTTATAAGGGCAACTGCACGCTGGCCGGACGCAAGTCGAAGAACTCGCTCTACCGGCTCGACATCGCCACATTCGAAGAGGACGAAGTCTACAACCAGAAAGATGCCGAGGGGTTCATCCGGTTGAACGCCCTGCGGCTGAAGATTCGGGCTCAACGGAAGAAGGCGTCGTCCTGATGGCGAAAGCGAAATCACGTGCCAAGGCCCGCGCGGCCGGCGGCAAGAAGGCCTGGGGCGGGCGGTTCCGGGAACAGACCGACCGGCTGGTCGAGGCGTTCACGCGCTCCGTGGCGGTCGACCGCCGCCTGTACGCTCAGGACATTCAGGGCAGCATCGCCCATTGTCAGACGCTGGCCAAAGCCGGGGTCTTGAGCCGGCGGGAGACGGCGATGCTCGTCCGGGGTCTGCAACTGGTGCAGCATGAACTGGATCGGGAGCGGTTCAAGTTTTTGCCGCAGGACGAGGACATCCACATGGCCATCGAGCGGCGGCTCACGGAGTTGATCGGCCCGCTGGGCGGCAAGCTCCACACGGGTCGGAGCCGGAACGACCAGGTCGCGCTGGACGTGCGGCTCTACCTGCGCAACCGGCTCACGGCGCTCGTCAGCCGGCTGCTGGAGTTTCAGCGGGTGCTGGTGGCGCAGGC
Organism: Nitrospiraceae bacterium; assembly: GCA_900299325.1. Classification (GTDB taxonomy): domain Bacteria; phylum Nitrospirota; class Nitrospiria; order Nitrospirales; family Nitrospiraceae; genus Nitrospira_D. The sequence continues at coordinate 10,937 of OMJK01000098.1, forward strand.
GAAGCACACGTGCGACGTGCCCATGCCGGGCTACACGCACCTGCAGCGGGCGCAGCCGGTGCTCTTCGCCCATCATCTGCTGGCGTACGTGGAGATGTTCGAGCGGGACAAGGGGCGCGTGCGCGACGCGCAGGCGCGGGTGAACGTGATGCCGCTGGGATCGGGCGCGCTGGCCGGCACCAATTATCCGGTCGACCGCCAGCACACGGCGTCGCTGCTGGGGTTTGCCGCCGTGACGCAGAACAGCCTGGACGCCGTCTCCGACCGCGACTTCATGATCGAAGCCGCCTCGGCGCTGGCCGTCATCATGATGCATCTCTCGCGGCTGAGCGAGGAATTGATCCTGTGGTCGTCCCAGGAGTTCCGGTTCGTGGACCTGCCGGACGCCTTCTGCACCGGCAGCAGCATGATGCCGCAGAAGAAAAATCCGGACGTACCCGAACTGGTGCGGGGCAAGACCGGCCGGGTCTACGGCCACCTGGTCGCCTTGCTGACAACGCTCAAGGGATTGCCCTTGAGTTATAACCGGGACTTGCAGGAAGATAAGCCGGCGCTGTTCGACGCCCTCGATACGGTCGCCGACTGCGTCGAGGTGATGACGGAGCTGATGCGCCGGCTGGCCGTGGACCGGGAGGCCCTGGCCAAGGCGCTGCAGGGCGGCGGGATGCTGGCGACGGAGCTCGCGGACTATCTCGTCACGCGCGGCGTGCCGTTCCGGGAAGCCCATGCGGTCACGGGCCGGATCGTCCGGTGGGCGCTCGACGAAGGGCGGGAGTTGCCGACGCTGTCGCTCGAGGAGTTGCGGCGGTTTTCGCCGAAGTTCGAACCGACCGTCTTGCAGCGCTTGACGGTGCAGGGGGCGATCAATCGCAAGGCGCAGACCGGCGGGACCGCGCAGAAGCTGGTCGAGCGGCGCATTCGCGAATGGACGAAGATTCTCAAGTGAGCGGCGGTGTGAAAGGGCTGCTGAGCGGACTGCTGCTGTGGGCGCTCGCCGGATGCGGGATCATCGGTCCGCCGATCCCGCCGGAGGATGTGGGCCTCACGCCCGTCATCGAGCGGCAGAAGAAACAGCAGGCGCAACAGACCGGCGCGAAGCCGCCGGCGGTTGAGCCGGCGAAAGAGCCGGAGCCGCCGCTAAACGAACCGCGCGGACAGGACGAAGACCTGCCGCCGTTGCGGCCGGTGGGAACCCGTTAGGGCCGGAGAACAGAAGGACCAAGGTTATGGAACTGATTACACCGGTACGGGGAGATTTGGAGCAGGGCCGCCAGGCGGCCAAACGGCGGTTGCTGCTGGTGGATCCCTATCCGCGAAACAATCCGTATCATCTGACGGCCTCGGAACGGCGCGCGGTGTGGTTTCCGAAGCTCAGCCTGCCGACGATCGCCGCCTATACGCCGGAGTCGTGGGAGGTGGACCTCGTCGACGAGGCGGTGGAGGACATCGACTTCAACGATCCCTGCGAGATGGTCGGACTCTCCATCATGACCTGCTACGCGCCGCGCGCGTACGAGATCGCGGCGGAGTTCCGCAAGCGCGGTAAAACCGTCGTGATGGGCGGCGTGCATCCGACCTACTGCCCGGACGAGGCGCTCCGGCATTGCGACGCCATCGTGTGCGGCGAAGCCGAGGACCTGTGGCCCGAGCTGATCGCGGATTACGAAGCGGGCCGGATGAAGCGCCACTACAAGATGACCGCGTTCCCCGTGCTTGAGCACTACAAGAGCCCGCGCGTGGAACTGCTCAGTCCGGACGCATACATGACGCGCCAGTGCAGTTTCACGACCCGCGGCTGCCACTTCGACTGCGAGTTCTGCAGCGTGTCGCCGTTCAACGGCAAGACCACGCGGCGACGGCCCGTGCAGGAAGTGGTGCGCGAACTGGTGCAGGTGCAGCGCTGGGTGCGCAGCGAACTGGTCGAGCGGTTGTCGAACGAGCCGTTCTGGGAGGCGCTGAAGACCGCGTTCCGGATCCGCGTCGGCATCGACGACGGCGGCATCGTGGCCTTCGTCGACGACCTGCACAACAGCAACCGCGCCTACTGCCGCGAACTATGGCAGGCGCTGAAACCCCTCAAGCTCAAGTGGGGCTGCCAGTCGACGCTCTTCCTGGGCGACGATCAGGAGATGGTCAAGCTGGCGGCCGAGAGCGGCTGCGTGTCGGTGTTCGTCGGTATGGAATCGCTCGACGAAGACTGCCTGGAAGAAACGAACAAGCCGTTCAACCGCGTGCAGAAGTTCTCGCAAGAGATCAAAATGTTTCACGACCACGGCATCATGGTGAATCCCGGCATCGTCTTCGGCTTCGACAACGACGACGAGTCGGTCTTCGAGCGGGCCGTGGACTTTCTGACGACGAACCGCGTCGAGCTAGCCTATTTCAACGTCCTGACGCCTTTGCCCGGCACTGCGCTGTACGACCGCTACGAGAAGGCCCGCCGGATCTTCGACCGGGACTGGGCCAAGTACGACGGCAAGCACGTGGTGTTCCAGCCCAGCCGGATGACGCCGGAGCAGCTGCAGGACGGCTTCCACTGGGCCAATCACCAGTTCTATTCGCTGCCGAACATCTGGTACCGCCTGGCCGGCACCCAGCAGCGGCTGGTCGCGCGCTGGCAGATGAACCACGAGTTCCGCAAACTGATGAAGCGCGCCTGCCCGAAGGGACGGCTGTCGCCGCTGGCGACCGTGCTCAAGAATCTGCAGGCGAAGCTGCCGACGTTCGACACGGACCATCTGATTCCGAGCGCACTGCATGCCATCAAGCAGCGTTTCGACCACGCGCCGAAGCTGCAGGGCCTCGTGCTGAACATCAAAGCCAAGCGGCACGACAAGTTCGCGGCGCTGTTCGTCGACCTGGAGGGGGCGCTGGACCGGATCACCGCCCAGGAGCTGATTCAGCGCATCACGGAGGCGGCGGACAAGGCCAAGATGGACATCATCGTGAACTTCGAGCACCTGAAACAGGCGACGCCCGACGCCCTGCGGACGCTGATCGATGCGGACGCGATCCGCGCCGCCGTGCCGCACGTGAAGGTCCGGTACCGCAAGTTCCGGGACGCCTTCGAGGCGTCGCTGCAGGGGCTGTCGTTGTCCGGCATCGAGTTGCTGAGCGAGGATTTTCAAGATGCATGATTTCGACTATCGCAACGGCGAGCTGTACTGCGAACAGGTGCCGGTGAGCCGGATCGCCAAGGAACTCGGCACGCCCTGCTACATCTACAGCTACTCGACGCTGGTCCGGCACTTCCGCGTCTACGACAGCGCGTTCAAGAACATTCCGCACGTGATCGCTTTCGCCATGAAGGCGAATTCCAACCTGGCGATCCTGCGCCTGATGGCGAAAGAGGGCAGCGGTGTGGACATCGTGTCCGGCGGCGAGCTGTTCCGGGCGTTGAAGGCCGGCGTGCCGCCCGCCAAGATCGTGTTCGCGGGCGTCGGCAAGAATCCGGAGGAAATCCGCGACGCGCTCAAGGCCGACATTCTCATGTTCAACGTGGAGTCGTCCGCCGAGCTGCACGCCATCAACGACGTGGCCGCCGCCCTGGGGCGGAAGGCGCGGGTGGCCCTGCGCATCAATCCGGACATCGACCCCAAAACGCATCCCTATATTTCGACAGGTCTGAAAAAGAGCAAGTTCGGCATCGCGGCGGACCGGGCGCTGGACGAATTCAAACTGGCTTCGTCGCTGGGGCACATCGAGGTCGTCGGCGTGCACGCGCACATCGGCTCGCAGCTGACGGAGGTCACGCCCTTCGTCGAATCGCTGAAGAAAGTGATCGCGCTGATCGAGACGCTCAAGAAGCAGGGCATCAACGTCCGCTACCTGAACATCGGCGGCGGGCTTGGCATTACCTATTCCGACGAGAAGCCGCCGCTGCCGCAGGAGCTGGCCGACGCCGTGTTCCCGCTGGTCAAGGATTTGGGCCTGACGCTGGTGATGGAGCCGGGCCGGGTCATCGTCGGGAACGCCGGCATCCTCGTCACACAGGCGCTGTATCTCAAAGAAGGCGAAACCAAGCGCTTCGTCATCGTCGATGCGGCCATGAACGACTTGATCCGCCCCAGTCTGTACGGCGCCTATCATGAGATCCGTCCGCTGACCGAAGCGGCGACGCACCGGACGAAGCATCAGGTCGATGTGGTCGGCCCCGTCTGCGAATCAGGCGACTTCCTCGCCAAGGACCGGGCCCTGGCCGACGTGAAGCCCGGCGAACTGCTGGCGGTGATGAGCGCGGGCGCGTACGGGTTCGTGATGTCCTCCAATTACAATTCGCGGCCGCGTGTCCCCGAAGCCCTGATCAAGGACGGGGAGATTCATGTCATCCGCGAACGCGAAACGTACAACGACCTGGTGAAGGGCGAAACCATTCCGGCGTTTCTCAAGTAAGAGGCACTCCATGTTCACCGGTTCATTGGTCGCCATCGTCACGCCGTTCCGGAAAGGCAAAGTCGACGAGCGCGCGTTCGCCGAATTGATCGAGTGGCAGATCGCCAAAGGCACCACCGGCATCGTGCCCTGCGGCACCACCGGCGAGTCCGCGACCCTCTCGCACGACGAACACAACCGCGTCATCGAATTGACGGTCGAGGTTGTCCGGCGGCGCGTGCCGGTGATCGCCGGCACCGGCTCGAACAGCACGGACGAAGCGATCGCGCTGACCAAACACGCCAAGCAGGCCGGCGCGGACGGCGCGCTGCTTATTACGCCGTACTACAACAAGCCCTCGCAGGAAGGGCTCTACCGGCATTACAAGGCGGTCGCGGAAGCGGTCGATCTGCCGCTGGTGCTCTACAACATTCCCGGACGCACCGGCGTCAACATGCTGCCGGCGACGATCGCGCGGCTGGCAGCGATCAAGAGCATCGTCGGCGTGAAGGAGGGCAGCGGGTCCGTGCAGCAGGCGTCGGACATCGTGCAGATGTGCGGCGACCGGTTGACCGTGCTGGCCGGCGACGACTCCATGACGCTCCCCATGATGGCCGTGGGCGGGAAAGGCGTGATCACGGTTACGGCCAACGTCGTGCCCACCGAGATGGCGGATCTGGTGAAGGCGTTCGCCGCCGGGCGCGTGGCCGAGGCGCGGGCGATTCACTTCAAGCTCTCGCCGCTGTTCGCGGCGCTGTTCTATGAAACGAATCCGATCCCGGTTAAGGAAGCGCTGGGGATGATGGGCAAAATCGACCCCGAACTGCGCTTGCCGTTGTGCCCCATGGGACAGGAGAATCGCGAGAAGCTGGTGCGCGTGCTGAAAGACGCCGGGCTGATCTGAAACCGGACGGGATACCGGACGAACATGATTAAAGTCGTGGTGGCAGGAGCGGCGGGGCGCATGGGATGCCGGCTGGTGGCGCTGGTCCGGGACACGACCGCGTTGACGCTGGCCGGTGCGCTCGAAGGCACGGGGCACCCCGCGCTGGGCGAGGATGCGGGTGAAAGGGCGGGGGCCGGCCGCGCGGGCGTGACCATTACCGACGATCTGGCCGCCTTGCTGGAACGCGGCGAGGTCGTCGTCGATTTTTCATCCCCGGAAGCTACCCTGCAGCATTGCCGGATCGCGGCCCAGCACCGCCGCGCCATGGTCATCGGCACGACCGGGTTTTCCCCCGCGGAGTACGACGAACTGAGATCGCTGGCCCGCCAGATTCCCTGCGTCTGCTCGCCCAACATGAGCGTCGGCGTAAACCTGATCTATAAGGTGATCGGAGAAATGGCCAAGACGCTCGGCGACGACTACGACATCGAGGTCGTCGAAGCCCATCACCGGCTCAAGAAGGACGCGCCCAGCGGCACGGCGCTGAAGATCGCCGAGGTGCTGGCCCGCGCCGTGAACCGCGACCTCAATCAGGTGGGCGTGTATGCGCGCAAAGGGCTGATCGGCGAACGGAAGAAGGGCGAGATCGGCATTCAGACGATTCGCGCCGGCGACATCGTCGGCGACCACACCGTTTTGTTCGGCGGAATGGGCGAACGGATCGAAGTCACCCACCGGGCCAGCAGCCGCGACACCTTCGCCCGCGGCGCGTTGCGGGCCGCGCGCTGGGTCGTCCGCCAGCCGCCCGGCTTCTACGATATGATGGATGTGCTGGGCTTGAAGTAGGCGAGAGACCGTCCGCTAGCGCGACGATCCCCCCGGATTCGCGACCGTCACCCGACAGGCTTCGCACTCGACCACGGCCTGCTCCCGGTTATAGCTGATCATGCGGTAACAGGACGGGCAGCAGAGCACGGCCGTGCGGGGGACGCACGACAGCTTATTCACGGTTGGTTTCATGGCCGGCTTCCGGCCATGCCGGCCCGCATCTGCACGGTGGCCGACAACCGCACGTACAACTGCTGCGCGGCGACCGTCCACTCCGGGTTGAGCGGGGCGCCCGTGAAGGCCGCCTCGGCGGCCTTGCGTTCGTCGTAGGTGAGCGGCTTCGGTTCAGTCATCGTGTGCGTGGTTCAATGTCTGGCCGTGAGAGGCCGAGGTTCCTGGTCCGCTGCTTTCCGGCGACCACAGTTCAAGCACGCGAACACTGTGATCGCAAGTCCTGCGTCCAAATCCACCGCCCGCTCCGGCAACATCGTTCCGCGACACTTATCGCATATCTTCATAACCGGCACTCTAACATTCTAAAGAATGGCAGCATATCCTCCTGAAGTACTGGGTCCAGCAGGCCAAGAGTGCCCATAGGGCCGGCGGCCGATGAGCCGTTCGGGCTGCCGGTCCCCCGTAATTGCGCCAGTGATCTTCTTGACAGGCGCGACGGGGTCCCATAGGATTGTGGTCCGCTCGCACGAACCCACAATGTATAGAATTTTCCTGATACTCGGCCTCCTCATCGTGCTGTATTTCCTGCTCAGGAGCGCGTATCGGGGATTTCAGGGGCGGGCGGAGGGGAGAGGGACACCGGCCGATCAGGGCCGGATGGTGCAAGACCCGGCGTGCGGGGTCTTCGTGCCGCGCGGGTCGGCGGTGGAAGAAACGATCGAGGGCACGACGCACTACTTCTGCAGCCCCGACTGCGCGGCGGCGTTTCGCGCCGGCACCCGGAGCTAGCAGCCGGAGTAGCTATAGTCGGAGAGTTTGTCTTCTTTGTCGAACTTCAGCGTGATCTGACATTCATTCGGCGTGAAGTTGAACATCGTCGGCCCCGACTTGCCGCCGGCGATCCGAAAGTAGGTCCAGGTTTCGCCGCCGAAGAAGCGGGGCGCTTTGCCGTCCGGCGGACCCCAGTTCTTCTCGAACCAGGCCTTGTCCTTGCCCTGGAGTTCGGCCGGTTTGAGCGAGGCTTCGAGGTACGGATTGCTGCCGCCGCAGGCCGTGAGCACGGCACAGAGCGCGAGCAGCGAGGCGAATCGTAGCATGGCAACGCTCCTTGATCGAGACAATACGGACTCGCTGGATTCTAAACGCCGCTCTGCACACTGTCAAACCGGCGCTCCATTGCGGAGCGGTTGAGTTCTGCCTAGAATGACCGATACAGAACCGTGAGACCGGGCGTCTCCGCCCACGACGAAAGGAACGACCCATGAAGTTCTATCTCGATACCGCCAGCGTGAAAGAAATTCAGGAAGCCGCAAGTCTCGGCCTCTTGGACGGCGTAACCACCAATCCGTCTCTGGTGGCCAAAGAAGGCCGCGTGTTCCGGGAAGTCCTCGTCGAGATTTGCAACATCGTCGACGGACCGATCAGCGCCGAGGTCGTCAGCCTCGAAGCCGACGCGATGGTGAAGGAAGGGAAAGAGCTCGCCAAGATTCACAAGAACATCGTCGTGAAAGTGCCGTTGATCGCCGAAGGCCTCAAGGCGACTAAGCGTCTGGCGTCCGA
>OMJK01000099.1 GCA_900299325.1 Nitrospiraceae bacterium
CGTTTATGGCCGGTGCCGGCCTGGTACTCGTCGGCGTGCCCTTCGCCGGCGTATGGACCGTGGTGGCGCTGCTGCTCGGCGTGCTGCAGGTCGGGGTCGGGCTGGTCATGATTCCCGCCGCGATCTATGTCTTCTCCACGCAAGACTCCCTGCCGGCGACGGTCTTTCTGATCTGGGCGATCATCGTCACGTTTACCGACAATGTGCTCAAGCCGCTGCTGCTGGGGCGCGGTCTCGACGTGCCGATGTCCGTGATCTTCGTCGGCGCCATCGGCGGCCTGATGGCGGCCGGCATCATCGGCCTGTTCGTCGGCGCGATGCTGCTGGCGCTGGGTTACAAAGTATTCCATGCCTGGCTGGATATGCCGGATGCGGCCGCCGACTCGGCCTGACCGACGCGATCCGGGCGCGTCATGACGGTCTATGAGCCGAACCTATTCGTTTCTTCAGCGTGCGCATACGACCGACCGGCTCTGCATGCTGGCCGACGGGGTGTACGCCATCGCCCTCACGCTCCTCGTGCTGGATCTCAAAGTTCCGGACATGCCCGGCGTCGCCAATCCGCAGTTGCGCGACGATCTCTTGAGTCAGACCCCGAATTTCATCGCCTATGCGATCGCCTTTCTGGTCGTGGCGTTTTTCTGGATCAATCATCACCGGTTGTTCGTGTCCATCGTCCGGTGCGACGAGCGGGCGCTGTGGTTGAATCTGGGGCACCTCCTCTTTATCTCGCTGACGCCGTACGTCGCTTCGCTGATCGGCCATTATGAGCAGGACCGCATCGCCACCATGGTCTTTTCCGCCAACCTTGGCCTGGCGTCGCTGTCGCTGAGCGCGCTCGCGCGCTATCTGCTGGCGAAGGAGGAGTGGCGGGCCGACACGGCGGACGGAACCTGGGTGGCCATTCACCGCTGGGCCTTTGCCGCCGGTCCGGCGATCGCGGTGCTCAGCATCCTGGTGTCGTTCGTCAGCACCAATGCCGCGCTGCTGCTCTGGCCGCTGGTGATGGTCTGGCATGCGGTGTTGTTCAACCGCGATGGTCGTCGAACGGGGGGTGAAGAACGATGATGTACGCGCGGCTTCCGGAACCAAATGATGGTGCGGTGGCGCGTGTGAGCGCGGCGAGTGCGATGGGCGCGGAGGGAGATATGCGTCGACTGATCACGTGGTTGAGCGGTGGCGCGGTCGCGGTTCTGCTGGCGCTCGTCGTCCCGGCGTCGGCCGGCGCGCTGCCGACGGCTCAAGAAGTGCTTGCCGAAATGCCGGTGTCGGATATCGATCGTGAACGGATTCTCAATGGTGAGATCGTCAGTTGGTCGGCATCGGAAGGGTCGGATCGGGAATTGGCCTTTGGGATGGTTTTGCGGGTCAAGGCCACGACAGCCGAGCTGGTGGAGCTGTATCACCGGGCCATCCTGTTTCGGGTCATTCCCGGTGTGTGGGGGTATGGCAAATTGACCAGTGCGGACGGCATGGAAGAATTGGCCCGGTTGCGTCTGAAGCCGGATGCCGAGAAGGAAGCGGCCCGGTACTTCCGGGAAGAACCGGGTGGAGAGCTGAATCTGGCCAATGAAGAGAGGGCGGCTTTTCGAGCGCTACGGAAGAGCAAAGGCGAATCCATCACCGTCGAAGATGTCGAGGCGCTGATCCGGCAGACGCTCTCGGCCCGATACCAGGCGTTCCGGACACGGGGGCTGGATGGGGTCGCGCCCTATGCGCGAGGCAGGAGAAAGTCCTTCGATCCGGCTGGCGATCTCCGTTCGGCGACGAAACAACTGACCGGGATTCAACGCTATCTCCCCGGTGCGGTGGAACGGCTGCTGGCCTATCCCTCCGGCGGGGATCTGCGCGAGCAGGAGGAGTCCTATTATTGGATGAACATCGAGCTGTTCGGCCGGCCTACGTTCGCGTTAAGTCACCGGATGCTGTTTCAGGAAGGCGACGGGCTGGTGCTGGCCGACCGGCAGTATTATGCCAGCCACGACTATAATGTGATGCAGCAGGTGTTCAGCGCCCTGCCGTTGGATACGGGGACGCTGGTCGTCTATATCGGCCGGGTGTCGACGGACCAGGTGGCGGGGTTCGGTAGCCGGCTCAAGCGCAAGGCGGCACATCTGCTGGCCGCTCCCTATTATAAGGACCTGTTCGAAGAGGTCCGTACCCGGTCGGAGAAGCTACACCGGTAGCCGGTCCGGGTGTCTCTGGCGGGCGGTCCGAGCGCCTGCGCAGCTTGTGTTTGCGGGAAGCGGTGCGGTACCCTTAGCGCTTCAATCGGGTATTTGGATGGATTATTCCGCGCTGATTGCCTGCCACGAGTGCGACCTCTTGCAACGCCGCGTGCGGTTGCACGGCGGCGCCGTCGCGCGCTGCCGGCGCTGTGCGGCTGAACTCTACCGGGATTCTCCGCACGGCATCGAACGGTCTCTGGCCTGCACGCTCGCGGCGCTGCTGCTGTTTCTGATCGCCAACGCCTATCCCATCGTCGGGCTCGAAGTGCAGGGCAACCGGCAGGAGGCCAGCCTCTACGATACCGTGCATACGCTGTGGATCCAAGATCGCAAAGATGTCGCGCTGCTCATTGCGGTAACGACGATGGTCGCGCCGGCCATCGAGATCGGTCTCCTGCTCTATCTGCTTTTTCCGCTTCAGCTGAACCGGCTGGCGGCGGGTGCCGTGCCGATCCTCCGCTTCCTCGACACCGTACATCCCTGGAGCATGATGGAGGTCTTTGTGCTCGGGATTCTGGTGTCGCTCGTCAAGCTGGAACACCTGGCGCACGTGGAGGCGGGGATTGCGCTCTGGGCCTTCGGCGGATTGATTCCCGTGCTGATCGCCGCGGCCAACGCGTTCAATTCGGACGAGATCTGGGCGAAAGTGAGCGTGCTGCGATGAGCCGGAGCGCTCTGACCGCCGCGCAACTCGGCTATTACGGCTGCCATGCCTGCAATCTGGTCGCCCCCGTTCAACCGGGCCGTCACGACGCGGTGTGCGTCCGGTGCGGCCATCACCTGCATCTGCGGAAGCCCGACAGCGTGACCCGGTCCTGGGCGTTTTTGATTGCCGGTTACATTCTGTATGTTCCCGCCAATGTCCTGCCGATCATGCACACAAGTTCGCTCTTCGGCGCCCAGTCCGACACGATCATGAGCGGCGTGGTCTATCTCTGGACGTCCGGATCGTGGCATCTGGCGCTCATCGTATTCATCGCCAGTATCCTGGTGCCGTCGGCCAAACTCCTGGCCATGACGTTTCTGCTGCTCTCGGTGCAGCGGCGGTCCGTCTGGGACCCGCTGCAGCGCACCAAGATGTACCGGATCGTGGAACTCGTCGGCCGCTGGTCGATGCTCGACATCTTTGTCGTGGCGATTCTCGTGGCATTGGTCCAGTTGCAATCCCTCGCGACAATTGAGGCCGGATTGGGCGCCGTGGCGTTCGGAGCCGTGGTGGTGCTGACGATGTTCGCCGCGATGGAGTTCGATCCGCGGCTGATCTGGGATCCCCAGGGAGGCCGCCGTGGCTAGTGCGCCGTCCGGCATGGATCTCAACGATCTGCCCGAGGCCCGAACCGAGCACAAACGCGGTTGGTCGGCGCAGTTCGTCTGGATCGTGCCGATCGTGGCCGCTTTGATCGGCGGCTGGCTGGTCGTGAAGGGCATTCTGGAGAAAGGCCCCGTCATCACGATTGCCTTCAAGACGGCGGAAGGGCTCGAGGCCAAGAAAACCAAGGTCAAATACAAGAGTGTCGAAGTCGGGGAAGTGAAGCGGATTGCGCTGGCCAAGGACCGGCACGGCGTCGTGGTGACTGTCGAACTGGTCAAAGAGGCCGAGTCGTACCTGGTGGACGACACGCAGTTCTGGGTGGTGCGTCCGCGCGTGGCCGGCGGGCAGGTGTCCGGACTCGGCACGCTGTTTTCGGGATCGTACATCGGGATGGACATCGGCAAATCCGAAATCGAACGGACGGAGTTCATCGGGCTGGACACGCAACCGGTCGTGACCGGCGATGTCCCGGGGCGGTACTTCATCCTGCATGCCGACACGCTCGGGTCGCTGCAGGTCGGCTCGCCGGTGTATTTCCGTCAGGAAATGGTCGGCAGCGTCATCGCGCACGAGTTGAACAAGGACGGGCAGGGCGTGACCTTCCGGATCTTTGTCGATGCCCCGTACGACCAGTACGTCAACGCGAACACGCGGTTCTGGAACGCCAGCGGCATCGACGTGACGCTCGATTCGACCGGCGTGAAGGTCGATACTCAATCGATGGCGTCGATTCTCATCGGCGGCATTGCGTTCGAAACGCTGGCCGGTTCGGCGGCCGGGCCTCCGGCGGAGGAAAACCGGGAATTTTTTCTTGCCAATACCCGGGTCGACGCCATGAAGCGTCAGGACACGGTGGCGCTGCCCTTCGTCATGTATTTTTCCCGGTCGATCAGAGGTCTGTCGGTCGGGGCGCCGGTGGAGTTCCGGGGTATCACAGTCGGTGAAGTGAAGGGTATGAACATCGAGCCGAACGAGGCGTTCAACGGGTTTCGCTTTCCGGTGTCCGTCGAAGTGTATCCGGGGCGGCTGATGTCGATGATGAGAATGGGGCCCGGCGAGATGCCTATGGATGAGGCCAGCCGGAAGGCCCGCTGGGATGCGATGGTGGCGCGCGGGTTGCGCGGGCAGCTCAAGACCGGCAATCTTCTCACCGGGCAACTGTATGTCGAGATGGACTTTTTCCCCGATGCGCCGCCGGCGCGCATGGATTGGACCAGCAAGCCGCCGGTCGTGCCGACGGTGTCGGGCAGACTCGAGGAGTTGCAGACCACGATCGCGAGCATCGCTAAAAAAATCGACCGGTTGCCCTTGAGCGAAATCAGCGGCGATGTGCGAAAAAGCCTTGCGACGCTGAACCGGACGCTTGAGAGCGCGGACAAACTGGTCAAACGGCTGGATGCCGAGGTGGCGCCGTCGGCCAAGGCGGCGCTGGACGATGCGCGCAAGACGTTGAAGGCCGCCGAACGCACCATGTCGTCGGATTCCCCGTTACAACACGAGTTGCAGCAAACGCTCAGAGAGTTGAACCGGACTGCGCAGTCCCTGCGTCTGCTATCGGAGTATCTGGAGCGGCATCCGGAATCGTTGATTCGCGGCAAGAAGGAAGGTGGGCAGTGAGCATTCGTGGAACACGGTCGGTTGTGGTCGCGGTCGCGATGGGCCTGCTGGCGGGCTGCGCGAGTTCGCCGCCGGTGCAGTTCTACACGCTCAGTGCGGAGGCGCCGGCGAGCAGTGTTGCCACCGCCGGGAAGGACCTGCGCATCGACGTCGGTCCGGTGTCGCTTCCCGAGATGGTAGATCGCCCGCAGTTCGTCATCCGGTCGGGCCAGAACCGGGTGACGATGGTCGACGAGCATCGTTGGGCCGAGTCCCTCGCGAGCGACGTGCCGCGGGTACTGGCCGAGAATCTGAGCCGGTTGCTGACGACGGATCATGTCTGGGCGTATCCCCAACACGCAGCCGGGGCCGTCGATTACCGGGTGCTGGTCGACATCCAGCGGTTCGAGTCGACACCCGGTCAGCGCGCCGTCATCGAGGCGCTCTGGACAGTTCAACGGCCGTCTCAGGACGGGGGGCCGTCGAAAACCGGCCGGTCGAGCCTGCAACAGCCGGTGGCGGGACAGGGGTACGAGGCGCTCGCCGCCGCGCACAGCCGCGCCCTGGCGGAGATCAGCCGCGAGATCGCCGAGGTCATCCGCTCGTTTACGCCTTCGACACCGTGAGTCGCCCCGCGGGTGCTGTGAGGGTGCCGTCGTGACGATGGCTGCTATACAAAGCCGGCTTCCCGGCCGGTTTACTCTTCTGTTGATTCTGCTGCCGACTGCGCTGCTCATCGCGCCGCTGCTGGGCGACTTTAGCGCCGGCCGTGTACTCTTCAACATTACCCTTATGTTGCTGCTGTTGAGCAGCGTACATGCCACCGGGTTAAAACGCCGGGAGCGGCTGATCGCCTGGGGCGTGATTTCCGTGAGTGTCGGTGTCCGGCTGACAGGTCATGTGGTCGATCATGCGGGGGTGCGTATCATCGGCGATCTGCTGACCGCGCTCTCGCTCTGGCTCGTGACCGGTGTGTTGTTTCTCTATGTGGTGCGGGCTGTGCACGTGGACATGAATGTGTTGAGCGCCGCGCTCTGTGTGTATCTGTTGCTGGGGCTGACGTTCGCGCTGCTGTATGCGGCGCTTGAAGTGGTTGCGCCGGGGTCTTTTGCAATGCCGGACGATCCTGCCAGTGCGGTTCCGTCCCGGTTCGTCGGCCGGACGCCGGATTATGTCTACTATAGTCTGATCACGATGACGACGACGGGGTTCGGCGATATCAGGCCCGTGTCACAAATCGCGCGCAGCCTGACCGTCATCGAGGTGCTGGCCGGACAGATCTATCTTGCCGTGATGATCGCCAGGCTGGTGAGTTTGTGGAGAGTCGGATTGTCTTCTGAAAAGTGATGCAACCGATCAGGTCTCCAAGCGCCGTCACACCGGGCGCATAGGTAATGGGAGTCACCTCATGGTGAAGCAGAGCCTGATCGCCAGTCCGGAACGAGGCCCTGCTGACCTAGCCGGGCTGAATTGGTCCAGATGGAATGTTAGTCTGGACCGCAACAACCCAGGAGGTCAGCATCATGCCCCGCAAATCGTA
>OMJK01000100.1 GCA_900299325.1 Nitrospiraceae bacterium
ATGCGCTGTATCTGTCGCCGGCCCATTCGGCCAACCCGGTCCGTCACGACGTTGCACTTCCGGTAACCTATTCGCCGATGCAAGCGGCTGAGGAAGTGCGTGGAAGCGGGCTCTTTCTTCTTCCGGCTGCTCCGGCCGGCCCTGCGCCGGCAAGCGCCGGCGCCAGCATGCCGGTGCGCGGTGTGTTGGGGCTGGCGTCGAAGATCCGGTTGATCGGAGTTGTTTTCAACGATCAGCGCGGCGTCTATGCCATTATCGAAGACGTCGGAACCAAGAAGCAGGGACTCTACAAGCTGTTCGACGTCATTCAGGATATCGGAGAGCTCAGTGAAATTCGGCGCGATGCCATCGTGGTTCGAAGGGGTGATATAGAGGAGCTGTTAGAGCTGGTTGCAAACGACAAACCCATTGCCGCCGTGCCGATCGCGTCGTCGTCTTCGACGGTTCAGGGAATGCCGCTCCGGAAGGTCATTGATCGCCGCGAAGTTGAGCAGGCGATGAACGATCTGCCCAAGCTGCTGTCTCAAGCCAGGGCGGTGCCGTATATGACGAACGGGGCCATTAGCGGATTCCGCATCGACTACGTCGCCCCGGCAAGCTTCTATGAAAAAATCGGGATTCAGTACGGCGATGTTCTGCAACAGGTCAACGGCGTCGATGTCCGTGATCCCTCCACGATGCTGACGCTGTTTCAGCAGCTGAAAAACGAACGGACGGTCAAGCTGGATCTGGTGCGCAACAACCAGCGCACGACCATGACCTACGAACTCCGCTAATCAGCCGCCTGCCACATCTGCACGATTTCTCATCCGTTATACCCGCAGGACTCCCTCCGGTCTGTTCTCTGCCGCCACGGGCGTGATCCCAGATGCTATTCCCCTTTTGTATGGTGTTCTCGCTACTGGTCGTTCACGTATAACTACAAATTCGACCGGGAGTCGTTTCACAGGCGCTGCGCTTGCGGGTGCCTGGCAGGAAGAGTATGGTTAGAGAACTTTCTCTGGTTTTCCCTTGGCTTTTTGCCCGCTTCTGTAGCCGGCAAGCAGCAGCCGGTTTGTGGTGGTGAGCGCGCAGGGAGATCCCGCCGTGGACGAGACCTCGAATACGGGAAAATTTGGCCGTACCCGCATCGGGAAGATCTTGAGCGCAAAATTCCGTCTTCCGGAAAGCAAGGTGGAAGAGGGGCTGGCCTACCAGCAGGAAAAAGGCGGACGGCTGGGTGATGCGCTCGTCCGGCTCCGCGCACTGCGAGAGGATGAGGTGCTGGAGGGGCTGGCCACTCAATTCGACGTGCCGTGGGTGCCTCACCTCGATACGCTTCCGGTCGATCATACCCTTATTAAGAATGTGCCCATCGCATTTGCCAGACGGTACCGGATTCTTCCGCTGCGGTATGAAGACGGCGTCGTGGTCGTGGCGACAACGGACCCGCTCGAGACGGTGGCACTCGATGATCTGCGCCTGTTGCTCGGCGCGCCGGTCAAAACGGTGCTGACCACCAATGTGGCGCTGATGGCCGCCCTGAATCGTATTTATGACGAGGTGGCCAGTCCCGCCGGGGCCGAGCAGGTTATGGAGGACATCAACGCCAGCGAAAATCTCGATCAACTGGCGCATGAACTCGATGAACCGCAGGACTTGCTGGATGCGACGGATGAGGCTCCGATCATCCGGCTGGTGAACTCCGTGCTCTTCCAGGCCGTGCGCCAGCGCGCAAGCGACATCCATTTCGAATCGTTCGAGCGCGGCCTGGTCGTGCGGTATCGCATCGACGGTGTGCTCTATCCGGTGCTCACGCCGCCGAAGCGTCTCCAGGCCAGCATCATCGCGCGGCTCAAAATTATGGCCGGACTGAATATTGCGGAAAAACGGCTTCCGCAGGACGGGCGCTTTGCCATCCGGACGGCCGGCAAGGATGTGGATCTGCGTGTCTCGGTGCTGCCGACTGCGCACGGGGAACGCATTGTGCTCCGGCTGTTGGAAAAAGAGAACCGGCTTCTGAATCTCTCCGAAATGGGATTCATGCCCGAGCGGCTGGCCGCCATTCAGCAATTGATCCAACTGGCGCACGGCATCATTCTTGTGACGGGTCCTACCGGGAGCGGAAAAACCACCACGCTGTACGCGGCGCTGAGTCAGATCAACTCTCCGGACAAAAATATCATTACGGTTGAAGATCCGATTGAGTACCAGCTGCTCGGGATCGGGCAGATGCAGGTGAATCCCAAGATCAACCTGTCGTTTGCGGCGGGGTTGCGCTCGATTCTCCGGCAAGATCCCGACGTCATCATGATCGGAGAAATCCGAGACCGCGAGACCGCCGAAATTGCCATTCATGCCTCGCTGACGGGCCACCTGGTCTTTTCCACGCTGCATACGAACGATGCCGCCAGCGCGGCGACCCGGTTGATCGACATGGGCATCGAGCCGTTTCTCGTCGCCTCGTCGGTTGTGGCGGTGTTGGCGCAGCGGTTGCTGCGGAAAATCTGTCCGGATTGCCGGCAGCCCTACCGGCCCAGCGAAGAGGAATTGGCTCGACTGGGGCTCGAGTACAATCCGTCCGTTACCTTGTATCGCGGTGTCGGGTGTCCGTCCTGCTCGCAGACCGGCTATCGCGGACGGACAGGCATTTATGAGTTGCTGGTGCTGGATGACGAAGTCCGACGGCTGATCGGCACGAAGGCGGATTCCACGGCGATCAAGCAGGCCGCCATCGCCAAAGGCATGGTGACGTTGAAGCAGGAAGGAGCGGCTCGTGTGGCGCAGGGGATCACGACCATGGAAGAGGTGATGCGGATTACGCAGCAGGAGATCGAGATCTAACCATGCCGGTGTATCAGTATCGCGGATACCGGACCGATGGTGGAACGACGGCCGGCATCGTCGATGCCGAGAACGCCAAAGTGGCGCGGCTGAAGCTGCGCAAAGAGGGTGTGTTCCCGACGGATGTCGTGGAGCAGCAGGGACAGGCTCCCGTTCGGCGACAGTCCGGTCAGGGACTGACAGCCGTGCGCGTGTCGGGTGGTCGTTCGGCGGTGCTCAGTGCGACAGAGGTGGCGCTGCTGACCCGTCAGTTCGCGACGCTGTTGGTGGCCGGCCTGCCGCTGGTGGATGCCCTGGGTGTGCTGATGGATCAGGCCGACCGGAAACCGACCAAGGCGTTGCTGGCGGATATCCGGGAACAGGTCCGCGGCGGGAAATCGCTGAGCGCCGTGCTGGAAACCTACGACAAGGAGTTTTCTCCGATTTATGTGCACATGGTTCGGGCCGGCGAAGCGAGTGGCGCGCTCGACCAGATTCTGTTCCGGCTTGCCGAGTTTCTGGAAAAGCAGCAGGCGCTGCGCAATAAAGTCACCAACGCGCTGCTGTATCCGGCGCTCATGCTCGTGGTCGGCATCGCGGTGCTGTTTTTCCTGATGACGTTTGTGGTGCCGAAGATTACGGCCGTGTTCGCGAGCATGAAGCAGGCGCTGCCCTGGCCGACCCTGGTGCTGATGTCCATCAGCCGGGTCTGCGCCGACTATTGGCCGCTGTTTCTCGGCGCGGCGGCGGGAGGCGGCTGGCTGGTCCGGCGGTTTCTGCGGACGGAGACGGGCCGGGTGCTGGCCGATCGTGCGATCCTGCGGTTGCCGTTGTTCGGCGATGTGGCGCGCATGGTGTCGATTTCCAGATTGTCGAGCACGTTGTCGACGATGCTGGCCAGCGGCGTTCAGTTGCTGGATGCGCTGGATGTCTCCCGGCGCGTGATGAACAACCGTGTGTTAGAGGAAGCGGTCGAAAATGCCCGGCAGAATATTCGAGAGGGAGAGACCATCGCCGACCCGTTACGGCGCAGCGGCGAGTTCCCGTCGCTGGTCACGCACATGATCGCCGTCGGCGAGCGGAGCGGTGAAATGGAAGAAATGCTGCGCCGGATCAGCCAGATCTACGACGGCGAAGTAGAACGGGTCATCACGCGGCTGACCGCGCTGCTGGAGCCGGTCATGATTCTGTCGATGGGCGTGATCGTCTTTTTTATCGTCGTGTCGATTCTGCTTCCGATCTTCGAGATGGGACAGATGGTGCGCTAAGCATTCAGCAAGGAGGGGCCAGTGAGACACCGGGTTCGGATGAGAGGATCGCATCGCGTCAGCACGGATGTGCGGGGGTTTACCTTCATCGAAATTATGGTGGTCGTGGCGATTCTGGCCATTCTGGCGGCGCTGGTGGTACCGCGGATTATGGGCCGCACGGACGATGCGAAGCGGACGGCGGCCAAAGTGCAGATCCGCAACATCGAAGGTGCGCTCCAACTCTATAAGCTGGACAACGGCGTGTATCCGTCGACAGAGCAGGGCTTGCGGGCGCTGATCGAAAAACCGGCGATCGGCGTGATCCCGAAGAAATGGAAAGTCGGCGGCTATTTGCCGAAATTGCCGGAGGATCCCTGGGGTAATTCGTACAAATATCTGAGTCCGAGTCCGAAGGGCGAGTACGAAATTACCTCCCTGGGTACGGACGGAGAAGTCGGTGGCGAAGGACCCAACGCCGATATCACGAATTGGAATCTCGACAAGGACTGAGCCGTGGCGTGTCGAGCAAGGCGGGCGGCATCGGCAGCCTTTCCGGGATGGGCAGACGGATTTACGCTGCTGGAAATCATCATTGCCCTGTTTCTCATCGTTGGAGTGCTGACACTGATTGTGCCGCGATTCGCGATTGGCGAGGATCTTGGCGCGGCAGGACGGAAATTCATCGGCGCAGTCCGGACACTCCAGGGGATTGCGATGGCGAGCCAGAAGCCGCTGAAGCTGTACATCGATCTCGACCAAGGTCTCTATTGGGCCGTCGTGCTGGACGGCAGGGAAGAGAAACCTCTTCCGGATGCCACCTGGGTGACGCCACGCACCCTGCCGGAGACCATTCGCTTCACAGACATTTCAATCGGGCAAGTGACGCGGCGATCCGGCCGGATCGACCTGGCGCTGTACCCGACCGGCCGGATCGAGGCAGGGACGTTTCATCTGATGGACGGGAGCAATTCGGTGCTGGCCATTGTCATTGAGCCGGTGACCGGTGCGATCAGAACCAGCGATGAGCGAATCGAGGTGGCGAAAAAACCGTCGATTCCAGACCGGGTGAAGGGGCTTTTGCAGCCGGCGGCGATCTGAGGGGGACGATGGTGCGGGTGAGGACATCTCATGCACGTGGCAGACCCTGTCGGCCTCATGACCGAATCGGCCAACTGTGTCGCGAGTCGGGGTTCACTCTTCTCGAAGTGTTATTGGCGGTTGCGTTGCTGGCGATCGCCCTTCCGATTCTCCTGGGATTGCGCAATTTTGATCTCGATTTGCAATCGCGCGCGGCAGACCTCACCACGGCTACCTTTTTGGCGCAAGAGAAACTGCTCGAGGCGGAACTGTCGGGTGTCTATCCTCTGGGCGAGTCGAGCGGTGACTTTCAGGGTGTCGCATTGGGGCTGCCGAGGACCACATCGGCAAGCGATCGCGCGCCGGGCTATCGCTGGAAACGGGTGGTCCTTCCGACTCCCCTCGACCTGATTCGTGAAGTGCGGATACAAGTGATGTGGCCGCGCGGGAATGCCGAAGAGTCGGTAGAAGTGAGCACGTATGTCTTTTCCGGTCTCACATCGTAACGCGCGGCCACAGGCCGGGTTTACGCTGGTGGAAGTCCTGCTGGCGGTGGCCCTGCTCGCCGTGGTTGCGACGATGGTGTTCGGATCGCTGCTCATGACGACGCGCGCAATCGATGCCGGCCGTGAACTGGCCGATAGGGAGCAGGCGGTCCGGCGTGTGCTGCGCCTGATGGCGGAAGAACTGTCGATGGTGGCGCCGAGTACGGCATCGTTTCCCTGGGTCGGCATGAACGGTGTGCAGGACGGTCAGCCGGCCGACACGATTGCGTTCCTGACACTGAGCGACGGCCTCGGGATCACGGCCGGGCGGGACAGCGAATTGATGCGTGTGGTGTACACGCGGGATGGCGGCCGGCTCGTGCGATTCGTTCGACGGAATCTCTATGGACTGACCGACGAATCGCTGGATCAGGTGGATCTGGCCAACCGGGTCGTGGCGTTCAACATCCGCTACTTCGACGGAAAAAGTCTGATCTGGGTGGATGAGTGGACCGCAACGACCGGCAACCTTCCGCGGGCGTTGTTGCTGGAAGTCACGTTTCAACAGCCGGATGCCGAGCCGCTGACTGTGCGGGAATGGGTGCCGGTGGGAACGTCATAATGAATCTGCCGATGAAGTGGAGCAACGGGTGGAAGGAGCCTCTCGCATGGCTGGTCGGAGGCGTGGCGGTGTTCGGGCTGGCGCTTCTGCTGACGTTCCCGTACGAAGCGGTTCAGGCACGCCTGCTGGATGAACTGGAACAGCGAAGCGGGTTCGATGTCCGGTCCACTCAATCGACGGTCCGGTTCCCCGCCACGCTGGAATGGCGGCAGGTGACGTTTTCGAAACCGGAATGGGGTGCCGTTCAGTTGGCGCTGCTGCAAACGAAACTAGGCGTCCTGAAAGCGCTGACGGGTGAATTCGGAATGGATGTGCTGGTCCAGATGGACGAGGCGTCTCCCGCGGCCGGCGTAGTGAAAGGAACGGTCACCGGCGCGTCGCTGACGTTGGACGGTCTCTTGACGGTCAAAGGGCAGTTCCAGCAGGTCGATCTCCCGACGCTGGTGCGCCGGGCTGTCAGCCGGGGCACCCTCACGGGCGACTTTCTGCAGCATGTCGAATCGATGCCGGATGGGATGGCGGTCATGAAAGGTGACGGAGTGTGGAAGGTGGAGGTGAAGGATCTGGCGGTCGATCAGATCCCGCTGAACAATGGATTGACCCTATCAGTGGGTTTCACTAGAGTGGCCGCTGGGTTATCCTGTCGTGATGCGGTGTGCGATGTGACCGAGTTGAAAGGCGACGGGCCGGACGGTTCGTTCAGCGGAGAAGGCAAAGTCACGATACAGCAGCCGGTACAGAACAGCCAGGTTGCCCTGACGGTGACGATTGTGCCGGGAGCCGGATTTGCGGCGAAGGGAGCCGCGCTGGGGATTCCTCCCCTCCCCGTCGGCATGCCGTTGACGGTGAAGGTGGTGGGGACTGTCGCGCAGGCCCGGCTGGCCTTGTAGAATGCGCCTGAGCAGGACACGGAATCGGAGTGTGATGTGAGTATTGCGACAGAATGTGTCGGCCTCGATATCGGGCAAACCGGACTCAAAGCCGTCCGGTTCCGGCGCCGATTAAGCGGACGGGAATCCGTCGAGTATTTTCACCATCCGATGCCGTTCGGTCGGCCGGAGGATCTGGAGCCGGCCCGGCGTGTGCACACGCTGCGCGGATTTCTCTGGCAGCACGGACTGTATGCGACCGACCGGCTTGTGACCGCCATTCCGTGTCAGGATCTGTTTGTCAGGACCTTGACCTTTCCGTTCCGCGACTCCGCCAAACTGGCCCAGGTCGTTCCATTTGAAGTCGAGAACCTCGTCCCGATGCCGCTCGAGGATCTGGCGATCGGCAGCATTGTGTTGCCACCCGGCCACGAAGCGGCCGGCGATTCCGGCCCGAAGAAAAATTCTGAAGTGTTGGTGACGGCGGCGCCCAAGGACAAAGTTGCGGAGCATCTCAAATTCCTGGCCCAAGCGGATGTGGAGCCATCGGCAATCAATGTCGATGCCATGGCGCTCTACTCGGTGAGCGAATATCTTCGTAAGAGCGGCGCTCAGGTGCCGCGTGATCTGGCCATTGTTGATATCGGAGCCTCGAAAACAACGTTATGCCTCGTGCATGAAGGACGGCCGGTTGTGCTCCGGACGATTGTCTGGGGCGGTAATCAGTTGACCAAGGCACTGGCGGTCCGTTCGGCCTGCAGCTTTGCCGAGGCCGAACGCCGCAAGCGGGCTATGGCTGTGCCGCAAGTCGAAGCCTGGCTGGAACCGTTGCTCAAAGAACTGCGGGTCACCATGCACGCGTATGAAGGGGGCGACCGCGGGAAGCTGACCCACTGCTGGGTGTCCGGCGGCGGGGCCAAGCTGAGGGACATCGGCGGGTATGTGGCGCAGCAGATGGGGCTCTATCCGGTCGGTCCTCGACAGGGGTTCGGGGCAAACGCGCCCCGGGCGTTTTCGGTCGCGTTCGGTCTGGCCATTCATCCGAAGCTGGTCCGTCCGCGGTGGCGGTTCACGCCGTCTCCTACCGGGTTGGCGCTGGATCTTAAGGCGATCACCGAGGCGGCTGCGCCGAAACCGGAGACGGCCACCCGCGATCGGAAGCTGGCGGTCTGGGGCGCTGTGTTGGTGGGGATGCTGGCCCTGGTAGATGCGTCGGCGCGGATTGCGTTGCAAGACCGCCGCGTGACTCATCTGAAGGCGGCCGTGCAACAGCAGTACGAACAGACCTTTGCGTCGCCGGCAACCCCGGGCGACGAACTGGATCAGGCCAGGTATCGATTGGGATTGCTGGATAAGGCGCTGGCAACCGTCGATAACTCGCAAGGGACGGTTCTGGCTACGATGTCCGCATTCGTGAAGCAACTGCCGGCTGGTGTGTCGGTGAAAGTGCGCGATCTGACAATCGATGGTGAAACGATTCTCTTTGAAGGTGAGACGTTTTCCTTCGATGCGGTTGAGAAGATTAAACGGACGTTCGCGGCCAGTCCGCGGTTTCGCGATGTGGCCGTCACGGAAACCCGTGTCGGCGCCGCATCGAATCAAGTGGTCTTCCGGATGACAGGACGGGTACAGCAGCCATGATGGCCGTGATGCTGGAGCGGTGGCGAAATTGTTCCGACCGCGAGCGGATGATGCTGGCGGCCGGCGTGGTTGTGGCCGGCGCGAGTCTGGTCTTTGTTCTCGTCGTGGATCCTCTCATGGCCATGCTCGACCGGCTGGACCGGCAGACACATCGGAAAGAGAAAGAGCTGCGGGAACTTGTGATGCTTGGGCAGGAATATCGGGCGAAGCGCGCGCGGCTGGATCAGCTGGAAAGCCGGATGCCGACGGCGGAGCAACATTTCTCCCTGCTGGCGTTTCTTGAGGGGGCCGCCACGACGTCACTGGTCCGTGAGCGGATTACCGGCATGCAGCCGCAGGTGCAGACACTGGCGCAGGGGTATCAGGAGACTGCTGTGGATGTGCGGCTGGAAGGCGTGCAGTTGCCGGAGTTGCTGGGGCTATTGGTGGCGATCGAACAGGCGCCCCACGCATTGCATGTGCGGCATCTGCAAATCCGTCCGAAATTCGATAACCCGGTCAATCTCGACGCAACGATTCGTGTGTTGAGCCATGCCAAGAGCTGATGAGCGGGGCATGGCCCTCCTGCTGACGCTGCTGGTGCTGACTCTCCTGGTTGCGCTGATCCTCGAATTCGATGCGGAAGCCCGACGTGAATATCGTGACGCGGTAGCCTTTCGCGACAGCTTCAAAGCCCGGACGCTGACGCGTGCAGCGGTGCAGGCCGCGCGCGCCGTGCTGCAACAGGATCTGCTGCGCGACAAACAGGCCGGTGAAAACTTCGATGCGCCGACCGATCTGTGGGCGATGCCGATCAAAAATTACGCGATTGGAGACGGACTGTTGAACGCGCAGATCGACGACGAACGCGGCAAGATGAACGTGAATGATCTGGCCGGGACCCCGGGCGATGCGCTTCAGCGGAAAGTCAAGATTGCGCGGATGAAGCGGCTCTTCGAATTAGCGCAAGTCACTCCCGATCTCGTCGATGCGCTGGTCGACTGGGTTGATACGGATGACAACCAGGAGCCGGCCGGAGCGGAGAGCGCGTTCTATCGTGCCCAGCAGCCGCCCTACCGGATTGCCAACGATAAGCTGCGGTCTCTAGGCGACTTGCGGTTGGTGAAAGGCTTTTCTCAAGACGTGATCGACCGGCTGTCCCGGTACATCACGGTCTATCCGGATGACGGCGGGTCGGTGCTCAATATCAATACCGCCGACCCGCTCGTGATTCAAGCATTGGATCCTGCCATTACGCAGACGATTGCGGCCGAGATTGTCCAGGGCCGTCCGTATA
>OMJK01000101.1 GCA_900299325.1 Nitrospiraceae bacterium
ACGCCCCGCCGCCGCTCACCACGATCATTTGATTCCCCAGCATCGCGGCAAGAATCGTCAGCATCGTCACTTCCTTGCCGCCGGAGAGTTGCCCGCCGGTGGCGAAGGCCGCACCGACTTTATTCCTCATTTTGAATTCCGGAAACACGCCGAACTTGAACTGCCAGTTGTCGAAGAAGGTTTTCACTTCACCCGACATGTTGGACCAGTAGACCGGCGAGCCGACGACGATCGCGTCGGATGAAAATAAATCGTCCGCCGTCACCTGCCCCACCCGCTTCATCACGACAGCCGTTCCAGGAAGACTGTGCGCTCCTTCGGCAACCGCTTCGGCCATGCGTTCGGTATTGCCGGACAGCGAATGGTACGTCACGAGTACTTTAATCGAGGGAACCGGTGCGTCGTCGGAGCGGGCGAACGGCGGGAGACTGCTCCCTGCGAGCAGGAGAATCAGCGCGAAGCGGAGAACCCTACGCATGCGAGCATCCGGGGCACGGCGGCGGCGGAACGGACCCGGCGGTCATGAACTAGCGACGAAACACTTCCTCTTCCATGCGCTCTTCGACAGAGACGTCCGTGAGGGCGCCGCGATAGTCGCACTTGTGGCAGCGCACCCGCCACGACTCGATCCACTTTTCCTGGATATAGGACTGGCGGCACTTCGGGCAGACGAACACGCCTTTCACGTAGTGAACCTTGCGCACTTCTTTCATACAGCCTCCTCGCTGGTGCTGAGCGAGCATCGCACAGCCTGCGCCGGGATTGCAAGATTAGCCGGACCCGCCCCCGGGAGCCGCTGCGCGCCTTGACTCCCGTTGCCCCCGCCAGTACCATGCCGCATGCTTCGTCGGGCGCTGCTCGGTTGGACCCTGTGCGTGATGGCAGCCTGCCCGTTCGGAGCGTGGGCGCGTCCCCAACTCGTCGCCGATTCCCGGCTCGTGGCCATTCAAACGCCTTCCGGCACGACCATCCAGGCTGAAATCGCCGATACGCCGCAGAAACGCGCCACCGGCCTGATGTATCGCGAAGCCCTCAAAAAAGATCACGGCATGCTGTTCGTCTTCGGCGACGCCCAGGCCTGGACGTTCTGGATGAAGAACACGCGGATCTCGCTCGACCTGATCTGGCTGGACGGCAAGAAACGCGTCGTGCACATCGAGCGCAACGTGCCGATCTGCACTAGAACCGACGACTCCTGCCCGCAGTACCGGCCCAACGACGATTCGCTATACGTCCTCGAGATCGCAGGCGGCACGGTGGATGGGTATAAAATCGAGAAGGGATCGAAACTGCAGTTCGCTCTGCCAAATCCGTAACGCGCCCCGCTCATCACGCGTCACGCATCACTCATCACGCGCTACTTCTCCTGCCAGGCGCGGACTCTCCTCCCCGTAATCACGCCATCGACCCGTTCAATGGCCTTCAGCACGCGGCCGAGGTGCGCCGTGTCGGCAATCTCGATCACAAAATCGAGCATCGCCTTGCGGTCTTCCCGCGTGGTGATTTCGGCACGGCTGATGTTGGCGTGGCATTCCGAAATTGCCGCCGACACGTTGGCCAGCACGCCCGTGCGATCCACGGCGATAATCGACACCTTCACCGCATGCTGGCCGGGCGTCGTCGTGTCCCATCCCACTTCCACCAGGCGCGCCCGGTCGTAATCCAGCGCCTCCAGATTGGGACAATCCACCGCGTGGATCGTCAGCCCGCGACCGCGCGTAATGTACCCGAGAATTTTGTCGCCCGGCACCGGATTGCAGCAGCGCGAGAGCTGCATGAGCAGGTCCCGCGCGCCCTGCACCTGCACGCCCTTGTCGTCGCTCCTGGTGCCGGGTGTTTTCGTCAGGGCCGGCGTTTCCTGCGCCGGCACCGTTGTGCCTGCTTCAGGCGCCGCCAGTTTGCCGGCGATCTGCGCCGCGCCGACGTGGCCGAACCCGATCGCCGTCGCCAGTTCATCGGCCGTCGCGTAGCCGGCCTGGCGGGCCACTTCCAGAAATTGGTCGGACTTCAGCACTTTGGCCGGCGTCAGCCCGTGCCGCTTGAGTTCCGACTCCAGCAGCCGCCGTCCGACTTCCACGCTCCGCTTCTCTTCCTCCAGCTTGATCCAGTGCTTGATCTTGGTTTTCGCCCGCGACGTGCGGACGAACTTCAGCCAGTCCTTGTGCGGCGTCTGATTGGGCGACGTCAGAATTTCGACCGTGTCGCCGCTGACCATCTGGTGCTTCAACGGCAGGATCTTGCCGTTGACCTTCGCGCCGACGCAGTGGTCGCCGACTTCGGTGTGAATGGCGTAGGCGAAATCGACCGGCGTCGAGCCCTTCGGCAGTTCTTTCACCGTACCTTTCGGCGTGAAGATGTACACCACGTCGTGGAACAGCTCGAGACGGACCGAATCCATAAACTGCCGGTTGTCGGGCAGATCCTGATTCCATTCGATGAACTGCCGCAGCCACCCGAACGCTTTGCTGTCCTTGTCGTCGACGCGGCCCTGCTCCTTGTACTTCCAATGCGCCGCGATGCCGAACTCCGCGACCCGGTGCATTTCCTCCGAGCGAATCTGAAACTCGACGTGCTCGCCTTTTGGACCGACCACCGTGGTGTGGAGCGACTGGTACAGGTTCGACTTGGGAATGGCGATGTAATCCTTGAAGCGCCCCGGAATGGGCCGCCACAGGGAATGGATGACGCCCAGCATGGCGTAGCAGTTCATCTTCGAGTCGGTGATGATCCGCAGCGCCGTCAGGTCGTAGACCTCCTCGAAGGAAATCGACTGCTTGTTCATCTTCTGGTAGACGCCGTAGAGATGTTTGGGGCGGCCGTACACCGTCCCCGGCAGTCCCGCCTCGGCCATCGCCCGCTTGACCAGCTCGGTTACTTCCTGAATGTACTGCTGACGGTCCTCGTCGCGCTTCGCCACGCGCACACGGAGCATTTCGTACACGTCCGGCTTGAGATGTTTCAGGCAGAGATCCTCCAGCTCGTTTTTAATCCACCCGATTCCGATCCGGTTGGCCAGCGGCGCGTAAATTTCGAGCGTCTCTTCGGCGATCTCCTGGCGTTTCTTTTCGGTGAGATGCTCCAGCGTCCGCATGTTGTGCAGCCGGTCGGCCAGCTTGATGATGACGACGCGGATGTCGTCCGCCATCGACAGGACCATCTTGCGGAAGTTTTCGGCCTGTTTCTCTTCGTAATTCCGGAAGGCGATCTTGCCGATCTTGGTCACGCCGTCGACGAGATGCACCACGTCCTTGCCGAACTCGCGTTCGAGTTCTTCGGTGGTCGTGACGGTGTCTTCGAGGGTGTCGTGGAGCAGACCGGCCACGACGGCGGTGACGTCGGTTTTGAGAGAGGTCAGAACGCCGGCGACGGCGACGGGGTGCTGGACGTACGGCTCGCCGGACAGGCGCACCTGGCCTTCGTGCGCTTTCGCGGAAAACTCATACGCCTTCCGCACCAGCCCGAGATCGGCATCCGGCTGATAGCTCCGGACCCGGTTGAGCAGCTGCTCGATGTCGACGACAGTTTCGTACGGCATACCGGCTACTCACCTGCCGCGGGCCTCAGATCCCGGATGCGCAATTGAATCCGGTCGTACCCGTTCCAATGGTTAAGTTCGGGCGTAAAGGCGACGTCCACGGGAGTCCGCAGCGACACGCCCTGATCCTCCAGCGATTTCATGCCGAATCCGATGCCGTCGAACGGCAGCGAGCGGCCCTGCCGGAGCGTCAGCTTCAAATGTTTCTCGCCCACCACCCGCGCGTTCATAATTTCCAGCCGCTTGCCGGCGAACATCGGCTCCGGATTGCCCGCGCCGAACGGATGCAATGCGCCGATTTCCTGGAGGAGCCGGTGCGTCACGTCGTCGAGCGTCACTTCCGAATCCAGATGGAGCGTCGGCGCCGCCTGGGATGCCACGGCCCATGAGCCGGCGAGGGCGCCGAACCGTTCCGAGAACGCCGGTAAGTGTTCTTCGCGAATCGTGAGCCCCGCAGCACCGGGATGCCCGCCGAACGCCACCAGCAAGTCGCGGCACGACGCCAGCGCCTGATAGAGATCGAAGCCCGGCACCGTACGCGCGGATCCCTTGCCGATGCCCTGCTCATTGATCGCCAGTACGATGGCGGGCCGGTGGTACCGTTCGACCAGACGCGCGGCGACGATCCCGACGACGCCGAGGTGCCACTGACGGGAAGCGAGAACCAGCGCACCCGGCGGCTCCGTGTCCCGGACCTGCGCCACCGCCTCACGCATGATGTCGGCTTCCAGCTGCTGCCGCGTCCGGTTCAAGCGATCTAACTGCTCGGCGAGCTGCTTCGCCTCCCCTTCGGACTCCGTCGTCAGCAACCGGACGCCCAGACTCGCCTCGTCCAGCCGGCCGGCCGCATTCAA
The DNA here is from genome assembly GCA_900299325.1 of Nitrospiraceae bacterium. Taxonomy (GTDB): domain Bacteria; phylum Nitrospirota; class Nitrospiria; order Nitrospirales; family Nitrospiraceae; genus Nitrospira_D. Next base: position 4,390 of record OMJK01000101.1, read on the forward strand.
CCGCGGACCGAGCTTGAACGCCACCGTTTCGGCGGTGCAGGGCCGCGTCACACCCGCGACCAGCTTGAGCGCGCGCAACCCGCAGCGGGCCCCGCGCGTCATCTGCGCCAGACCGTCGCGTACGAACGCCCGGTTCTCGTCCTGCAACGGCACCACGTCGGCGATGGTGGAGAGCGCCACTAGATCCAGCAGCGAATCCAGCGGCATGGCTCCTGCGCCATACCGGGCCTGATACGCGCTGGCCACTTTGTACGCCAGCCCGCCGGAACACAGCCCGCGGAACGGATACGATGCGTCGCGGCGATGGGGATTCATCACGGCCAGCGCCGGCGGCATCTGCTCGTCGGTCTGGTGGTGATCCGTCACCAGCACATCCATGCCCAGCGTGTTGGCCACCGCGATTTCGCGGTGCGAGGTCGTGCCGCAGTCGGACGTCACGAGCAGCGTTACACCATCGGCGGCAAGCGTCCGGATGGCGCCTTCGTTCAGTCCATACCCTTCCCGGATCCGGTGCGGCACATAGGCCCGCACGTCTGCGCCGAGTCCGGAGAAAAACGACAGATAGATGCTGGTGGCACTCATCCCGTCGACATCATAGTCGCCGTAGAAGCAGATGCGCTCCCGCTGCGTCATGGCACGGTGCAGCCGGTCGACGGCCTGCGACATGTCGGGGATGAGAAAGGGATCGTGAAACCGGACGGGCGACATCCAGGCCGTGGCCTGATCCAGCGTCGTCACGCCGCGGGCGAGCAGCAGCGACGCGGTGGCGGAAGAAATCGACAACGCTTGCGACAGTGCCGCCCGTTGCGCGGGATCGATGTCACGGAACACCCAGAGCTTAGACGGCATCCTCGCCTCGCCGGGGGCAGTGTCGGACGGACCGGAACTGTTCGGAATTTACGAGGGATGGTAAAGACTCACCGCTTCTTTGTCAAACCGGAGCAGCGCGGAAGAATCCGCTCAACACGGGGTCTACAACCATTATCAGGAGAGGGAGACGGGGGCGGGCGGCACCGGGGAATGCGAACAGGCCGTTCGCTATTCCCCGCCTTTTTGCACGTAGTTCTTCACGAACTCTTCGGCGTTCTTTTCCAGCACATCGTCGATCTCGTCGACGAGCTTGTCGATGTCTTCCTTCATCTTCTTCCCGGCCTCGACGACCTTGGGGTTGGCTTTGACTTCTTCTTTCCCCTGCGGCTCTCGCCGGGATTCCTGCTTGCGTTCCTGCTTTTCCATTCGAGTACCTCCCGTGAATCTGAGACACTCTCGCGATCAGCCGGCCACCTGCAACACTGAAATCACCATACTCCACGGTACCAAAATGCGTCAAGCCAAGTCGGAAAATGCAAAGCGCCGTTCCCCGTCAGGGAAACGGCGCTTCACGGTTGTTCGACCGTCCGCTATCTGACGATCAACGAGACGATGAGCAGCGCGACGATATTAATGACCTTGATCATCGGATTCACCGCCGGTCCGGCCGTGTCCTTATAGGGATCGCCGACCGTGTCGCCGGTCACCGCCGCCTTGTGAGCGTCGGACCCCTTGCCGCCGTGGTTGCCTTCCTCGATGTACTTCTTGGCGTTGTCCCACGCGCCGCCGCCCGACGTCATCGAGATCGCCACGAACAGCCCGGTGACGATGGTGCCGACGAGCAGACCGCCGAGCATCTGCAGGGCGTTGTCCGTGAAGA
>OMJK01000102.1 GCA_900299325.1 Nitrospiraceae bacterium
ATGCGTCGGCCTATGGCATCGCCCGAAGCCTGGGAATTCTCGGCATCCCGGTCTACGCCATCAGCCACACTACACGGGATTTACTCCGTTACTCACGATACTGCCGAAAGTGTTACGTGTACCCGACCGACCCCACACAGGAACGCGCCTATGCCGGCGATTGTGTTCCCAACGAAGAGGTGCTGCTGCACCTCCTCTTGGAGTGGCGGAAAGATTTCTCGACCAACCCTGTTCTCTTCGCCACGTCCGACTGGTTCTGCCGATTTTTATCCAATCGGCAGCACGAGCTGTCCACGAAGTTTTTGTTTCATTGGATCAAGCCCGACCTCTTCCATACCATCACCCACAAAGGCGAGATGGCGGCGTTCTGCAAACGCCACGGCATCCGGATCCCCAGAACCTACACAACGGCGCCGGAAGACGACATCGGGCAACTTGCACGAGACCTTCCCTACCCGTGCCTCGTAAAGCCGCTCAATCGCTATACCGGACGATTCCCCGGCGAAGCCGGGAAAGTGGTCATCGCTCGAACCGCCGGCGAACTCCGGTCACTGTTTGACGCCCATCCACAATTCGCCGGCACGACGATCATCCAGGAACTCATCGAGGGTGAGGATGACGCGGTGTTCCAGTACACGTCCATGAGCGACCGCACCGGCAGGATCGCCGCCTATTCGACGGTCCAGAAGCTCGCGCAATATCCGACCGGCTACGGGAGCATGTGCTATGGTCGCACCGCGCCCAACGCCGCCATGGCCGATGAAGCGCTCAAATTGGTGACCGCGTTGGGCTATACAGGACTGGGGTCGCTGGAGTTCAAGCGGAGACAGCGCGACGGCGCCTACTACTTCATTGAAATGAACACCCGGCTGCCCTGGTACAACGGGCTGTTTGCCGATGCAGGCGTGAACTTCGCGTATGTGACTTACCTGGATTTAGTCGGCCGACTGGACAACACTCAGTCACTTCCAATACAACGCGACGCAACCACCTGGGTGAGCGTTCGATCCTATTCCAGCGCCTTCGAATCGGCGCGAGCGGCACAGCCACCCTCTCTTCCTGCACTGCAAGGAACCTGGATGGACTTCGTCTTGCGCGTACTCGGAGCACACTCGTACGCTTGGTGGAATCGGCGCGATCCGGGACCGTTTGTTATGTCCGGATGGTATGCGCTCAGGGGAATCCTCGGACGGGGGCTTCGATACCTGCGCCGCGCGCAATCGATTAGTAGTAGGTAATCTGCCGTTCGCGGCTCACGGTGGTTTCGGTCAGGGTGACCGTGCCGTTTTTGTCCGTCCACCGCTGGATCGTTTCGGTAATCCAGTTGCCCGCCTGGTCGAACTCGTACGTCACGACGGACTTGCGGAGATGCGAGTGTTTGTAAAACTCGCTGACCTGCTCGATGCGCTGGCCGGCGTCATTGTAGCGATACGTGTCCCGCCGCATCAGCCCGCCGTCTCCCGCATAGAACTGGCTTTCTTTCAGGCGGCCGAGCGGACCGTGATGATGAGTTGCTTCCAGCACCAGCCGCCCGTGGAAATAACGGGCGGTGTAAACAAGGTTGCCGCGCACATCGAACAGTGATTTTTCCGCCGCCCCGCTGCCGCTGATCTCGATCGATTCGGTCAGTACGCCCCGGTCGTCGTAAAAACTGAATTCCGCATGCGCCAGCGCGCCTTCCTCCGTTGCGGCCACGACCGCCGACGGCCGCCCACGCTCGTCCATGACATAGCGATACACTTTCTTGTAGAGCACGTGCCCGTCCGCCTCGATGGTGTGCTCTTCGGACAAGCGGCCGGTCGCATCGTAGAGAAATACGTATCGGGAAGAATCGGCTTCGTGCGTGGGGAATAGATCGAGTCGCGTGAGCCGCCCGCTGCGGTCGAATTGATGGATCGTGCGAAGCTGCGGATGTTTGGTGGAAACCGACTTGACCGGTCCGAGCAACTCATGCTTGACCAGGTCGCCGGACGGACCCGCGTGGACCGGCCCGATGCCCAGCACGCACGCAAGCGCGAGGATGGACCAGACCGGTTTCTTGCACGCTCGTCCAGCCAGGGGCGCTACCGTCCCTTCATCCGTCCGCGCATATCGGAGATCATGCTGTCCAAGTCGGCTTCGGCTTTCGCCCGATCGGTCAGCAATTCATCGAGATTGTAGGGCCTCGACGGAGACACCGGCTCGGCCGGCGCTGTTTTGGGAGCGGCTTTGGCCTGAGGAGCCGGCTTGCTTGGAGCCTCGTTCTTCTGAGGCGGCTGGGGCGCAACAGGTTCGGCCGGCTGCGCCGCTCGAAGGGGCGCGGATGGTTTGTTCGATGCATTCCCCTGTTCCGCAATCCACTGCCGCGCAACGTCCGATTTGAGAGAAAAGCTGATGCTGGTGATGGGCATGCCATCGGCCGCGACACGGGCGATCGCCGTATTCACGCCGATCATCTGACCCTGCTGGTTGAGCAGCGGTCCGCCGGAATTGCCGCGGTTAAGCCCCGTCTCGGTTTGGAACACGTGCTTCCCCTTAACACCGTTGAAATTGTCGAACTCCGAGCTGATCGTGCCGGTCGTCAATGTCCACAACCCGCCCTGCTCAGGATGGCCGATGGCCACGACGCGATCGCCGATGTGCGTCGCCTCCGAATCACTAAGGGGCAGGACCGGCAATGGCGCCTTCGCTCCATCCACCCGCAGCAATGCCAGATCCAGCGGCTGCGAATAGGCGACCACGCGGGCCTTCACCCCACGCGACAGATCGGTTTTATGGTCTCCGGTGACGCGATCGGGCTTGAGATACACGGTGAGCCGAGGAAACGGACGGCCGGTCGCTTCTTCGAGCACAACATGGGAGTTGGTGAGCACCAGCCCGTCTGCTTGAATGATCGAACCGGTTCCACCGCTGCCGCGCGAACCGCTGGCCGGATAGGCCATCACCATCACGACAGCCGGCGACGCCTGCTCATAAATCTCCCGTGGGGTGAGGTCTTTAGCCGATGCCGCCTGCGCCCCATTGGCAACAGCCAGTGTAGCCCCCACGATGAACAGCCATCGCCTCATGGGCATCCTCCTCTGTACCATGCTCGCAACCGGAATACGGGACGTTTCAGCAGACACTACACACATACCAGCCCTAAGCGGCCCGGGCAAGTTCCACACGCGGCGCCGAATCAGCCTTGCCCCGCGTCCACCGACGCCCGCATTCAATCCACGGTCGTTCGATCCACCGATACGACCACGCCGCGAGGGGCAGGCTCGAACAACAGGCAACCACGCCGATGACGCTATTCCAGAGCAGCGGGGCGGCCGCGAGGGTCTCCCCCGGCACTAGTGCCAGGAACAGGAGCCCCCACACGTAGAGCACAAAGAAATTGAGGACATAAAAACTATAGGATATGCGTCCTACTTTCCGGACCGCGGCACTATCCAACCAGGCCAGCCAGCGTTGATCGGACCAGTGGACCACGCAGGCCAGCAGCATGGCTCCGCTGAGTATTTCGACGAGCGGGATCGCCCACTCCAGACTCGTCTGCAGACTCACGGAGCGGACCGCTCCGAAGACAACCAGCATCGCCGCCATCCACGGTCCGGCTCCGACGGCCGACGTGCGGATTGTCGTGGCGAACCACGGCCCCCACTGAGGCAACAGCAGCCCGGCATAGAACGCGAACGCCCATTTCAACGTACTGGGATCCGGCAGCACCGCGCACAGACCGGCGAACAGCCCCAGCGCCAGTACATTTGCCACCAAGGCCAGGCGCCGACTCAGAAGATGCAGCAACGGAAACAGCACCGCCATTTCCAATTCAACCCGCAGCGTCCAGGTGACGTTGTTCATCCCGGTGTCCAGGAACACCAGATTCGCGAACACCTCGCTGATCGAAAGCGGCTGGCGATACCAGGTGTTAAACCACTGGCTGGCACCGGCATAGGGCGGATGGGGCGCGAGAACGGCGACTCCCGCCGTAATGATCAGCAGCGCAACGAAAAACGCCGGATAGATGCGGAGCACCCGTTGCAGCAGAAAGCGCGCGCTGTCCGTCAGGAAACCGGAGGACCGCCGGTCGAGCGACAGGCCCAACACCCATCCGCTGATGACGAAAAACAGTGCGACGGCGCCGGGCCCGTTGAACGGGATCAGCAGGCACTTGGCCAACACCGCCTGAACGCCGGCCAGCCCGGCCAGTCCGGCCGAGTAGAGCGGATCGTCGCCGGGCAGCGACAACACCAGTTGGCCATGATAGAGCGCGACACAGAGCGCCGCCAGGCCGCGCACCGACTCGACCCGACCGAGAAAATAGTGCTGCTCCATCTGGCCAGCCGGCCCCATTCAGCGGTGATCGAAAAACTGCTTCACCGTCTCCACCACATAGACCAGTTGCGCATCGGTGAGTTCGGCAAAGATCGGCAGGGACAGGACTTCCTCGGCGGCGCGTTCGGAGACCGGGAACGCTCCTTTCTGATGCCCGAGGTCGCGGTAGCAATTCTGAAGGTGCATCGGCAGCGGATAATAGATTTCCGTACCGACACCCTTGTCTTTCATGAACGCGCGCAGTTCGTCCCGCTTCTGCACGCGAATCGTGTACTGGTTATAGACATGGAAGTTGCCCGGCGCTGTGACCGGCAGCGTAATACGATCCACCAGCTTGGCGGCCGTAAACAGTTGGCGGTAGCGGTCCGCATTACGCCGCCGACCGTCGGCCCACTGGTCGAGATATTTGAGCTTCACATGGAGCACCGCCGCTTGCAACGCATCCAATCGGCTGTTGATGCCGACCGCCTCGTGCAGATAGCGGACCCGGCTCCCGTGCACGCGCAGCATGGCCAGCGCATCGGCGAGCGTGGAATTGTCGGTGGTCAGGAGTCCGCCGTCGCCAAACCCGCCGAGATTTTTCGTGGGGAAAAAACTGAAACAGCCGGCATCGCCCAGCACGCCGGCTTTCTTCCCGTTCTGCGCGGCCCCGATCGCCTGGCAGGCGTCCTCGATCACGCGAACATTCTTGCGCTTGGCAATCTCGTTGATGGCCGCCATGTCGGCGCACTGGCCGAACAGATGCACGGGAATGATCGCCTTCGTCCGCGGCGTGATTGCGCGCTCGATCTGGTTCGGATCGATGTTGAACGTGTCCGGCCGGATATCGACAAACACCGGCTTGGCGCCGAGCCGCGAGATCGCTCCGGCTGTCGCAAAAAATGTAAACGGCACGGTGATGATCTCGTCGCCCGCCTGCACGCCCATCGCCATCAGCGCGAGCAGGAGAGCATCGCTGCCGGACGCGCACCCAATGGCCGAGCGGCTGCCGATGTATTGCGCCGTCGCCTGTTCGAACTCGGTCACCCGCGGCCCGAGCACAAACCCCTGCTCGTCGCACACGGCTTCCATGACCGCCATGATTTCGGGCTTCATCGTGCGATACTGGGCTTTGAGGTCTAAGAGAGGGACATTCACGCGGCAGCTCCTCGGTTACGACTTGGCCACAGGCGCATAAGACCGGGGCCTGTCGGTCCGGCACCGGATGCGCAGAAATCTATCATACAGGGATTCGTACTGTTTGACCATTTCCCCGATGTGAAATTCCTGTGGGAGCCCCGCGCGTTGAGCCGGCGCCTGGTGCGGACGTCGCTCGCGCGCTTGAAGAACGTGCAGAAGTTGATGCGCCAACCCTGTAATGTCTCCGGCCGCGCTCAACCAGCCACACCGTTCATCGACGATGATCTCTTCCGCGCCGCCGACGCGCGTCGCCACCACCGGCAGGCCGGTCGCTCTGGCCTCGATGAGCACTCGAGGCAATCCTTCCCAATGCGACGTCAGCAGAAAGGCATCCAGCGCCTGCATGATCGCGGGAATATCGCGCCGCCATCCGGCCAGACAGATCCGATCCGCCAGTCCTGCCTGCCGGATGAGCGATTCCACAACCGGACGCAATTCGCCGTCGCCCACCAGCACAAACCTGGCCCGCGGTCTGGCCGCGCACACCTGCTTCGCCACCGCCACAAAATCCTGCGGAGCTTTTTGCGGCTTAAGGCAGGCTACGGTACCGATCAATTCATGATCCGAACCCGCTCCGAATTCCGCGCGCAACTGCGCGCGCGCATCCGTGTTGACGGGTGTCAGAAAAGGCTGCGGATCGATGCCCGGCCTCACCACGGAGACCTGGTCGTGAAACAACCCCCAGGCGCGGCCTGTGGCTACATCGGCCTGTGAGACGGTAATCCAATGGGTGGTTATCCACCCCGTGATCCGCTCGAGACCGACCAGAGTTCGCCGGAGCCATGCCGGTTGATCCGGCGTGATGCCATATCCGTGAATCGTATGGACGATCACAGGGACACCGGCCAGCCAGGCCGCCCAGCGGCCGAGCAGACCGGCCTTTGAGCTGTGCGTATGGACAATGGCTGACCAGCCGGGAGTTTGTGTACCACCTCATTAGTTAGTCTTCAGCTTGCCAGCTGGAGCGTCTCGGGGACCGGTGGCTGCCCCCCGAGACTA
>OMJK01000103.1 GCA_900299325.1 Nitrospiraceae bacterium
AAAGCGGCGTGACCCCTCGGTATTGATCTTCGGATCCCAGATGAGGCCCCAGATGCCGGCGTTGTTCGCATAGCCCAACGGGCGTCCGATCTGCTCTCCGCCGATCATCCCGCCGATCCCGATCTTGTCTTTGGCCAGTTCCAGCTTGGCGTAGGCCTTGAGTGCGTGGATCAAGTCCCATCCGTACAGATTCAGGACGATCAACGTCGGCCGTTTGTCTTTGGCAGCAGCCAATGCGGCTGAAAAGTCCGTTGCCCCGAACGGCATGAGGGTTTCGCCGAGAAACTCCACCCCGTGCGGCTGGCTGGCTGCGACCAGTGCTTGCGCCATTGCTTTTCCGTCGAGAGAACTCGTCGTGATCATGAACCAGCGTGTGCCATAGGCCTTCACCAAGTGAGGCGTCACGGCACGCGCCATCATGGTGGCGTTCGGCATGAAGACGAACGTGTGCGAATCGCACGCCGCGCCCGTCAGCTCCGGCAGATGCGCACCTGTGACCATGAACAGCTTGTTTTCCTGTCTGGCGTAGGCCGACACGGCGAGGGCGCACTCGCCGTTGAACGTGCCCATCAGTGCGTCGACGCGGTCCTCCGTGACGAATTTCGTCGCCGCCTTCACGGCGGTGTCGGGATTCGATACGTCGTCCGCTTCGAGAATGACGATCGGCCGGCCGAGCACGCCGCCTTTTTTGTTGAACAGATCGACGGCGACGTTCGCGCCATGCACGTCGTGGACCGACGAGGTTTTATAGGGGCTCGACAGCGGGTCGATGATGCCGATTTTGATCGGTTCGGCGGCCTGCGCCCTCGTGGTCAGGTTCAGCACTTCCGTAATAGCATCGCCGAACAGCAGCGTGCCGCCAGTCACGGCCGAGAGCTGCAAAAACTGTCTGCGGGAGATGTGACTCATGATCACAGCCTCCTGTATTTTGCGGTTGTAGCAGAACCGGTTACCTTTTGACAGTTCGGCGCTCGGCTTCGAGCGCCGCGATACGCTATTTCAATGGCCGTACCATCCCCTCAATTTCCTCTACGGAGTAGCGGGGCGTGATATGACTGGGACAATTCCAATCGTACGAGACGACGTCGATGAGCATCACGCGTTCCACCTTCGACCGCATGGCCTGATCGGTCACCTGCGCAGTCAGGTCCGGATGGGCGCGAGCATCCTCGACGCGAGCGCGACCGAGAATTTTCAGGCGCGTTCGATTCGTGTAGTCCATCAGAAAGAGGGCGACACGGTCGTTGTCCGAGAGATTGCCCGTGCTCAGTAGCTGCCGGTTCCCTTTGTAATCGGCAAAGGCCAGGGTCGTCGGATTCAGCACCTTCAAAAATCCGATCGGCCCACCGCGGTGTTGGATATAGGGCCAACCATTAACGTTGACCGTGCCCAGATAGAAGCTGTCCCGAGCCGAAATGAATTCTGCCTCAGCTTCGCCCAGCGGGTCTCGCTCAGGCGCACCGTCGATTACGGCCGTGCGACCGTAATAGTCCTGCTGTGCCCGGCGGACCGAATCGGTAAATGTCAGATCGAGATATTTCATTGCCATGGGGGTCTCCTTGGATCAAAACACCACGGTCTGCCACCCCTCGGCGATGTACCGCCGCAGGCTTAAAAGACCGGACGTTCCAGCGAGGGCATGATCTTTCTTCAATGGGATTCCGCAAGCCTCGACACTGCTCTTGGCGCCAAAGACGTCCGCGCAGCCGCAGGAGGCCCCCTGCACGATATCACGCACCGAGTTGTACAGGCCGTTGGCCGGATGTGACAGCTTCGTGAGTTCGGCCGGCCATCGTGTGCCAGCTCCGTTGAAGACCACGGCCACTTCGTCGCCCTTTTGTTTGCATTCGGCCGCCAGGGCCAGGGCGTTAAAGACACGACCCAGTGCCTCTTCGGAACCGTTCTTCGGATCGGACATGACGATGATCGCGGTTTTCATGGGACCTCCTGTTGGATATGTCGATATGACTGCGCAGGCGTAAATTGGTGTTCTATCAACTTAGCTGGCCCATCGTCGGCCAGTGTCCATCCGCCTTGGCAATGAAGCCAGGCTTGTCCTTTTCCCAGGTCTTCTCGATTTCCTTGTTGTAATTAACGTAGAGCTTGCCGTCGACGATCTTCCAGACCTGTGGGTCGCCGTCGTAGAACTTTTCCTGGCTGATCCCCCAAGCACAGTATCCGCCATACTGCGGCACATACTTCTCTGGATCTGTCGCGAACCGATCGCGATTGGTCGCGCTCGTGAACCGCCATTTCGCATTGGCGTAATCATGCGTAAATTCTTTGCGACCTTCGACAGCCTTGCCCTCCGTGAAATACGCGACAGGGTCGTAGCCCTTCAAGGCGAGGTCGCCGAACGTGGTTTTGTTGATTTTTGTGTTGGTCTGCGACATGGCTCAATCCTCCTCAATAGATTTTGGGGTGCGTCCTTTTCTCTCTCGCTCGCGATGGCCGTCGTACTTGGGTGATACCGCAAGCACAGTGCCACATGAAATTTGTGGGATGCAGGATGGCGAACTTATTGAAATGTTGGAGCTGTGGGCTGTGTTGCCAGGCTGGCTCTCAACGAGAAGTAATGAGAGACGCCACGGGATATCGTGGCGCCACGAAATGTCGTGGCGAGACAAGGGCAAGAATTACGTTGCGGGGTGGGGTTTCTTGAGGCCCAGTTTCGTCATGCGGGAACGGAGGGTATTGGGGTGGAGGCCCAGCCGAATAGCGGCTCCACGTTTTCCTTCAATCAACCACTCAGTGTCCTTGAGGACTTGAAGAATATAGGCCTTCTCCATTTCTTCCAGGGTACCAGATAGCGCCATCGGGCCGCTCGTTCCGCTGAGCAACGTATCATCAATCATAAGAGCTGATCCTTGCGACACAATTGCAGCCCGCTCGATGACATTCTCCAGCTCTCGGACGTTTCCGGGCCATGCATAGCTGACCAAGCGGTCCATCGAAGCCTGCGGGATCTCGGACAGCCGCTTCCCAAATTTTTTGGAAAACTTGTCGGCATAAAATCGGACCAGGAGCGGAACGTCCGAAGCCCGTGCACGAAGCGAGGGGATTTCGATCGGAAAGACGTTGAGTCGGTAGAGCAGATCCGCTCGAAACCGTCCTTCCTTCACGGCTTGAGCAAGATCTCGATTGGTGGCGGCAATCACGCGGACATCCACCTTTGTGGGCGCGCTGCTGCCGACGCGGTCAAACTCTCGCTCTTGCAACACGCGCAAGAGCTTCACTTGAGCGTCCGCCGGCAGTTCCCCCACCTCGTCGAGAAAAATCGTCCCTCCGTTGGCCAGCTCGAACCGGCCGATACGTTTGGTTACGGCCCCTGTGAAAGCGCCTTTTTCATGGCCGAACAGTTCGCTCTCAATCAGGTTCGCAGGGATTGATCCGCAATTGACTTTGACAAGCGGGCGGGTTTTGCGGGTGCTCAAGTGATGGATCGCCCGCGCCATCAGCTCCTTGCCCGTACCGGTTTCGCCGAGGATCAACACCGTCGAGTCGGTGGGCGCCACCTGTTCGACCTTTCGCAAGACGGATTTGATGGCAGTGCTGTTGCCAACAATCTCCTCAAAATTGTGCTCTAGCCTGATTTCTTCCCGTAGATAGAGATTCTCGGCCTGAAGTCGGTTCTTCAGTTGTTCGACCTCGGCGAAGAGTTGAGCATTCTTGATGGCAACGGCAGCCTCGTTGGCAAAGATGGCCAGCCGGTCGAATTCCTCTGCGGTCAGAGGCCGCCGTCCGAAGAGAGCCAGGACTCCCAGCAACTCCCCGCGGAAAATCAGCGGGTGACCGGCAAACGATTTCAGGCCGTTTTCCTGAATCCAGGGTTTGTTCGGCAACCGCTCATCTCCCATGACGTCGTTCGTTGACATCGGTCCCCAGCCTTGCGCGATGCGCCCAATTTTCAAGGCACCAAGCGGGATGCGTCGGTATTCACCGTTCAAACTGGCGTACAGCCCCGCGCTGGCTTCGAGGTGAAGACAGCGTTCGCGATTCGCACAATCGGCTGCTTTGCAACAACTCGCACAGAGGTCGCCGGGGCCGAGCAGCCAGATGCGGGCGAAGGCAGCGTCGAGTTCTTCGACCAAGCCTTGAGTGATGGTCGTGAGAACCAGGGAAAGATCGAGACTGGAAGCCATCTGCAGCGCGATCCGCGCCAATGCATTGGGAGAATCTTTTGTCGAGGAGGGATCGACCACGGTATGTGCTCCACGCGGCGGATTATACAGCGTGGAGCACGATAGGGACCGAAGGCGGGATTGTCAACGGAGGATTAGCTGTACTGATCCCACGTATCGCATTGCTTGATCGCCCAGAAGACCGCTTCCTTCAGTTTCTTCAGCGCCTGATTGTCCGGGTCGCGGATGGCCTGGAGTTTCTTGTCCAGATCGTAGAGCGGTTGAATCGACCGTTTGTCTGGGATCTTGCCCAGCGCCCAGGCGACCTCGGTCAGCACAGCCCAATCGGTCTTTGGATCGTTGAGCTTGGCCAATAACGGAGGCACCACGGATGCATCGCCGTGAATACCGCCCAGTTGCCCAAGCCCCTTGGCCGCCGCCGCCTGCACTTCCGGCTGCGGAGACGAGTTCATAATGTTTACCAGGAGGGGAATGCCGTCTTTCCCGAGATTGCCGATGGCGGCGATGGATTGTTTGGCGAGGTCGCGGTCTTGGAGAATTTGCTTCAACTTCGGCAGCGCTTCGTCCGCCTGCATTTCGCCCAGGAGCGAGATGATGCGCACCTTGCGGGCGTGATTGGTGTCGGAGGCATCCAGCAATTTCAGCAAGCGATCCGGTTGGCCCCATTCTGCGGTCAGGAAGAGCGGGAATTCGTACTTGTCGAGCGCCTCTTTCAATTTTCCGATGGCGTATGCCCCTGCGTCGGCGGCTTGCGCGGTGTGCGCGGCGGCTGCGGCATCGTCGAATTCCGTCCGCACTTCTTTTTGCCACTTGATCTTCATGCCGCCGAGCACATAGGTCAACTGGCAGGCCGGTCCTTTCCAGAGGCGGGAAGGGGCGTCGGGCAGATCATTATCTCCTCCGGCAGCGGCCGTGCCCTCCCACGTTTTCCGCTGCTCGCATTTCACCCGAAAGATGACATCGTTGGGCTTTGACGCGTCCTGGACAACGCTATACCCCAGTTCACTCAAACGGCGTGTGGCCACCTCGGTTAGGGGGCCGGCATCGACAGACCCTTTATCGGTCAGCGCGATGGTCTCCACCAGTACCGTCTGGATCTTCGCCAGCTGTGCCTTCTGCTCCGGTGTGAAATACTCCCGGTAAGCGGACGCCGGCGAGGTTATTCCCAAACAGCAGGCAAGGATAAGAGTTCGTATGAATAAGTGCCGCATCAGACACCTCCTGGTACAGGATTAGAGCGAGCCGGCGTCGGCGGGGACGCCCCAATCCGGCCCTCTCATTATACCCCTACCGGGAAACATGAGCCCGGAAGCTTCCCGCGGTCCCCCTTGAGGCCTGAACGGTCGGTCGTAACCGGTCTCAGACGACGCGTTTGAGTCCCCGATTGCGAGATCAAGTCAAAGCCCTCAAACGGTCTGAAAACCCACCGGTGGTATGGGTTGACACTCAGCCTCTTCCGACGGTACAAAAGCTATACAACATCGCGTGTTTTGCTGTTTTTCTCCCGTTGGAGAAACAGCCCCGCAGGATTTCCCCCACTGTGCGAGAGTGGCGGAACTGGCAGACGCGCGAGACTTAGGATCTCGTGGGCAACCGTGGGGGTTCAAGTCCCCCCTCTCGCACCAATTATTTGGTGCCGTCGCGTTTCTGTGCCGTCCGGTTGAGGACGACGATCAATGACCATGAAAATGGAAATGACCGAACTCGGGCCGATGAAGCGCGCCCTCAAGATCGAAGTGTCGGCCGAAGAGGTCGCGCAACGATTTCTTCATGCGTACTCGGAATTGAATCGGCAGGTGCGCATTCCTGGATTCCGCCCGGGCAAAGCGCCCAAGGCGCTTCTGGAACAGCGGTATGCCAAAGCCGTGGAAGAGGATGTGATTCGCAGCATCGTCCCCGACTTTTACGATCGGGCCGTCCGCGAAGCCGGAATCGTCCCGGTGACGGTTGAGGTGCCGCCTCTTGAACGGGTGAAGATCAAACGCGATGCCCCGTTCACCTTCACGGCGACAGTCGAGATCAAGCCGACGATCGAGTTGCGCGACTACAAAGCGCCCAATCCGATTTCGCTGAAACCGGACAAACGGACCGTGACCGACGAACAGATCGATCGTGCGCTTGAGGTTCTCCGCGAACAGCACGCCCGTCTGGACGCCGCGCCGGCCGGCACAACACTGGGTGACGGGGACTTTGCCGTGGTCGATCTCGAGGGCTGGTTAGAGGGTACATCGCTGGAAGGGACGAAGAAGGAAGGCCAGCTCCATCGTGTCGGATCCAAGGCGTCGATTCTAGGTATTGAAATCGATGCGCATATGTTGGGCAAGCGAGAAGGGGAGATCGTCGAAATCCCGCAGGCCTATCCGGCCAGTCATCCCGATCCTCGCGTGGCCGGTAAGACTGTGCAGTTCCGTCTGGCGGTGAAGAGTGTGAAGCGGAAACATCTGCCGGCGCTCGACGACGAATTCGCGAAAGATTGCGGCCCCTATGCGTCGCTGCAGGAGATCAAGGACAAGTTGCGCGGCGAAATGGAAAAGGCGCTGAAGCGGGATATTGAAGAATCCTACAAGGACACGATTCTCAAACGTTTGGTCGAAACCCATCACTTCGAACTTCCTGAGACGCTGGTGGAGCGCGAGCTGGACGCGATCGTCCGGCAGGCCATCCAGGAGCGTCAGCGGGGCCGGGCGACGGATGTGGCGCCGGCGGTCAACGCCGAGGACGCCAAGGCCATTCGCGAGGAGCGCCGTGAAGATGCCAACCGGCGGGTCAAGGTGGGATTGATCCTCGAAGCGGTGGCGGACAAAGAAGGACTGTCGGTCAGCCAGGAAGACATGAACAACGAAGTGACGCGGCTGGCTGCGGAACTGCGGGTGCCGGCGGCGGAACTGGTCAAGATGATCCAGGCCGGCGGTCGGGATTCCATCGAGGAATTGCGCGCGCGGATTTTAGCGGACAAGGCGCTGGACTTCGTCTATCGCCATGCAGTGATTCAGGGGTAGGGGCACGGAGACCGTCTCGCGGGGCTCGGTCTAAACGGCGGGCGTTCCGTTGCGGAAAGGATTGCAGGCATGCTGGTTCCGATCGTAGTGGAGCAGACGAATCGCGGCGAACGGGCCTACGACATTTATTCCAGGCTGCTCAAAGACCGCATCATTTTCCTGGGGGCTCCGATCGACGACGTCTTCGCGAACCTGATCATCGCGCAGTTGTTGTTTCTGGAAGCCGAGGATCCTGAAAAGGACATCAATCTCTACATCAATTCGCCGGGCGGCAGCGTCACGGCCGGGCTGGGTATTTACGACACGATGCAGTACGTGAAACCGCCGATCAACACGATCTGCCTGGGCCAGGCGGCCAGCATGGGGGCGTTGCTGCTGACGGCCGGCACCAAAGGCAAGCGCTATGCGCTGCCCAATGCGCGGGTGATGATCCACCAGCCCATGGGCGGATTCCAGGGGCAGGCGACCGAGATCGACATTCATGCGCGGGAAATTCTCAAAATTCGGGAACGTCTCAACGACATCATGGCCAAACACACCGGCCAGCCGCTGGACAAGATCGCGCTGGATACGGAGCGCGACTACTTCATGTCCGGCGAAGAAGCGAAGCGGTACGGATTGATCGACGAAGTGATCACGCGTCCGCCGAAGGCCTTGAAAGCAGGCGACTCCGGCGATGCAGGACGAGACGGGGGCAAGAGCAAGTAATACAGGAGGGGGCATGGCCAACAAGCCGGACAAAATGGACCGCCACTTGCGGTGTTCGTTCTGCGGGAAAAGCCGGGACGAGGTGCGCAAGCTCATCGCAGGCCCCACGGTCTACATCTGCGACGAATGCGTCAATCTCTGCAACGACATCATCGCAGAGGATTGGGAAGAGGCCAAGGAAGAGATCTCCTCGAAGCTGAAGAAGCCCTCGGAGATCAAACATCACCTCGATCAGTATGTCGTGGGACAGGAGCGGGCCAAGCGGATTCTGGCCGTAGCCGTTCACAACCACTACAAGCGCATCTCCTCCAAGGAAAAAGAAGTCGACGACATCGAGTTGCAGAAGGGCAACATTCTCCTGGTGGGTCCGACGGGCACGGGGAAGACGCTCCTGGCGCAGACCTTGGCCAAGTATCTGGACGTGCCGTTTACCCTCGCCGACGCAACGACGCTGACCGAAGCCGGGTATGTCGGCGAAGATGTCGAGAACATTATCCTCAAGCTGTTACAGGCGGCCGACTACGATGTCGAGCGGGCCGAGCGCGGCATCGTGTACATCGACGAAATCGACAAGATCAGCCGCAAGAGCGACAGCCCGTCGATCACCCGGGACGTGTCCGGCGAAGGCGTGCAGCAGGCCCTTCTGAAACTGATCGAGGGGACCGTCGCCAATGTGCCTCCGCAGGGCGGGCGCAAACATCCCCATCAGGAATTCATTCAGGTCAACACGAGCAACATTCTGTTCATCTGCGGCGGCGCCTTCGTCGGGCTGGAACAGATCATCGAGCAGCGTCTGAACCGCAAGGCGATGGGGTTCGGCGCCGAAGTGCGCGCCAAGCACGAGACCCGTCTGGGCGATCTGCTGGCCCGTGTACAGCCGGAAGACTTCCTGAAGTACGGGCTCATTCCGGAATTCGTCGGGCGGTTGCCGGTGGTCGGGACCCTGGAGGAACTGGACGAGCGGGCGCTCATTCGCATCCTGACCGAACCGCGGAACGCACTGACGAAGCAGTATGAAAAGCTCCTGTCCTTCGAGAAGGTCAAGCTGCGGTTTACCGACGGGGCGTTCAGCGCCGTTGCGCGCAAGGCCTATGCGCAGCGGACGGGCGCCCGGGGACTCCGGGCCATTCTGGAAGAAGTCATGCTGGACGTCATGTATGACGCGCCGTCGCAGAAACAGATCAAGGAAGTGGTCATTACCGAGGACGCCATCGCGGGGAAAAATCCGCCGATCCGCATCTTCGAGCAAGACGTCGACGCCAAGACGGCCTAACCGTTTCATCGAGGCCCCGGCGGTCCCTGCGGGATCGCCGGGGCCTCGTCTTTTCCAGCCGGGCTACCCCGGCCTCACGAGCCTTCCAAATCCCCTGTAAATAAGCAGGATTTCAGCGTGCAAAAATCTCGGCTTTTGCTCGACAAGCCGGCCGGCTGCGCTATACTTGCCAAGGACCACCGAAGCAGGAGGCCTCGTGAAATACCCCGTCAACTCCAGCCTGCGCCATCGCGGGAAGGCGCTCGAAATCGACGCGACGCAGGAAATCGTCCGGCTGATCGGCATCACCGGAGAACCCATTGCGATTCTTCCATGGGATTTCATCATCGACCAGCTGTTGGCCTACCGTAAACCGCCGGTTCCGAAGGAAGTACGGTCTGAACCCAGAGTGTCGCTTTCCTTTCCCATTCGCTACAACACGCTGGAAGGCAGCCAGATTGAAAGCCGGGCCGGCGGAATCGGCGGCGGCGGACTGTTTATCGAGAGCCTATCGCCGTTGCCGATCGGCACGAAGCTGACCATGGAGTTCGCGTTACCGGAGCGGCCGACCGAGTGGCTGCCGGCCCGCGGCGTCGTGGCGTGGGTCTGTCCCAAAGCCGATCAATATACGTTCAGCCCCGGCATGGGCGTGCGATTTTCCGAAATAGCACCGGAGGTCCGCGATCGGGTGTTGGCACTCGTCAAGGTGCTCCAAAGCGCCGAGCAAGCCGCCTGACGTTGCGCCCCTGAATTCGCCCCGCCGGTCCGACAGGGTCTCGCCATGAAATTCTCGATTGTGTCCAGCGATCGTCACCATGGCAAGCAACTGGCGATCGATCCCGACCATGAAACCGTCGATATTCTGGATGCCGCCGGACGGCTGCTGGGGCGGGTGTCCTGGGAATCGATCATCGAATCGGCGTTGACCACGGGCGAGGATTCCCGGTTCGTCCGGTGCCGCGATTATGTGCGTGCGCCGCTATCTGTAAAGGTCCGTTACACGACGTCGGAGGGGAGGCAGTTCGACGGGCTGACCGGCGGGATCGGCGGCGGCGGATTGTTCATTGAAAGCAGCGATCCGCTCGCGCGCGGGACCGAACTGACCGTGCAATTCGCCCTGCCGGACCGGCCGTGGGAAGAGGTACGGGCCAAGGCCAAGGTCGTCTGGGCACGCACGAAGCCGGAGCGGTATCTGCTGTTCCCCGGCATGGGGATTCAGTTTACGGAGATCGATGAGCAGGCGCGCGCGCAGCTGGTCGATCTGGTCGATGCGCTGAATCGGAACCGCGCGCCATCTCCTCCCTGATCTCGTTCGCGCTTTGCCGGGCCCACCGTTGCACCGCAGAACTTCGGTCGTGCATGGCAACCGAATCCAAATCCGCCAGCACTGATTCATCGCCCACCCATTGCAACCGGTAGGCGGACTCCGCTCGCACCTCCGGCGCGGTGTCCCGACGCAGCCGGTCTCTCAGCGTCGGTATCGCACGGCGATCCGCACTGTCGCCTAACGCGGCCACGGCGATCTGCCGGACAGCCGGGTCGGCGTCGGCGGTCAGCGTCGTCAATGTATCGAAAAACTCCTGTCCGCCCGTCAGGAACATCGTCTGTGCCGCAGCCCGGCGCACAGCCGGATCGGCGTGAGCGGCCATCTCGCGAAGGGCTGGCGCCAATGCCGGCAACGCGGCTCCATTCCCGAGCGCCTGCGCAGCGGCGTGGCGTACAGAGTCGTCAGGATCGCGCATCGATCGAAGCAAACCGACAACCGCAGCATAATCCAATGACGCCAACACCCCCAGGCTTCGTGCGGCCGTGGCACGCACATGCGGATCATCGTCGCCGAGACGCTCGACAAGGCGTGGTATGGCCTCCCGATCACCGATCTTCCCCAGCGATTCGGCGGCGGTCCGGCGCATCACTGCATCCGGATCGCTCAGCAGGGCGTGCAGGCGTTGTGTCGTATCCTGCGTCGACGGTCCGGGCGCCTCCTGATAGCATCCGACGATCACGAGGATCCCGCACGCGCACGCCGCGCGTGCCCGGATCCGGACAACGGGCAACCAGTCAGACATCGCACGTGGGAAAATGTTCACGCGGGTTTGGGAGGGTCTTCCTGAACAGCCGGCAACTCTTTAGCGGCTTCGAGAGACTGCTGGAGCTCTTTCTGTGCGGCATCCATCTCGGCTTGAATCGTCCGCATCTGCGGATCGACCGTATTGCGAACGTCGGCCACCGCTTGCCGGAAGGTGCGCAACGCATCACCGAGACCTTCGCCCAGGTTTTGCATGTCGTTTGGCGACAGGCCGGCCGGCGATTGGGCGGCTTTGGCTTTGATTGCCGCCTGTTGAGCCTGCACGCGGGCGACAGCGTCTTTGTTGACGATCGCCGACGGGCGTCTGGCCGCGGGCTTCGCCTGGGCTCCCGGTGGCAATGGCGGATACTGGGCTCGCGCCACCGGACTCGGTGCCGCCGCCCGCTCTTCCATCGACACCACATGCTGGGCCGGTGCGGCCGGCGTCGCCGGTGCCGGCGCAGCGGCTCTGGCAGTCTGTGGCCCCTGCGGGCCCATGTTGTAGAGGAGCGACGCGGTTGTGCCGGGCGTCAATTCGGGACCGGGCACATAGGGGGTATTCGGTTTCGGGGCCGCCTGCGCCGGGGCTTGGGCAGCTTGTTGCATCTGAGGTGCTGCGGGGGATGGAGCTTGAGCCTGAATCTGCGGCGACTGGACTTGCTCTACTGCTTGGGGCGGTGGGGGAATATCCTGCACTTCTTTCTTGAAGCCCTTCAGGGCTTTGCCGAACCCCTCACCGATCTGTGGCAGCCGGCCGGCTCCGAAAATGATCAGAACAATAGCCAGAATAATGATCATTTCCGAAAACCCTAACGTGCCGAACATGTCGGGGCCTCACGGTGGAACCCAAAGCCGCTGCAATGGCGACCGCGCACGAATCTAGCCGCCGTAACAACGCGGTGTCAAGAAATCGAAGGCGCCGGGGCCGGCGGGATTAGAAGATGGGCACGATCTCCGTCTGCAGCGGCTGGCCGTAAACGACGCCGTCGCGATCCGACACATAGACGTCCAGTTCGCTTCTGATGCCGAATTCTCCGGGCAG
>OMJK01000104.1 GCA_900299325.1 Nitrospiraceae bacterium
CGTCTACGATCTTGCCTCGCTGACGAAACCGCTCGCGACCGTGACCGCGCTTGCGACTCTCATGCACGAGGGTCGATGCCGGCTTGAGGAACAGATCGGCGGGCTGTTACCGGAGTTGGCGGGTGCGCCGGTCGCACCGGCGACGCTGCGGCAGCTGCTCACCCACAGCAGCGGATTGCCAGGCTGGCGCGGATATTATGAGCGGTTGTCTCCGGACGGATCCGTGCCGGCTTCTGCGGATGCGCGGGCCGAGGCCGGCCGCCGCATGCTGCAGTTGATCGGTCAGGAAGCGTTGATCTATCCGATGGGCGGCAAGAGTCTCTACAGCGATCTTGGTTTCATGTTGCTTGGGATGCTGGTGGAGCAGCTCAGCGGAATGCCGCTTGATCGCTTCGTGCAGGAGCGGCTGTATCGGCCGCTGGCGGCGAAGCCGTTGTCGTTCTTGCCGGGCGGTGCACCGAAGCCGTCCTTCGGGCCGATCGCGCCGACGGAAGAGGATCCGTGGAGGGAGCGGTTGTTATGCGGCGAAGTGCATGATGAAAACGCTGCGGCGCTTGGCGGCGTGGCCGGCCACGCCGGACTGTTCGGCACAGCCGACGCGGTGTTAGCCGTCACTGGAGCGTGGCTTCAGGCCTATCACCGACGGCCGTCACAGCTTGATGCGGAAGCGGTGCGGGAGTTCACGCAGCATCAGCATGCGGCGCCGGGATCGAGTTGGGCGCTGGGGTGGGATACGCCCTCGTCCCCGTCGTCGTCCGGCCAATATTTCTCGCCGCAGTCGTTCGGCCACTTGGGGTATACCGGCACATCGATGTGGATCGATCCGACCTGCGACCTGGAAGTAGTGCTGCTGTCGAATCGCGTACATCCCACCAGAAAGAACGACGCGATCAGGACGTTCCGTCCGGCGATACACGATCGGGTTTACTGCGAACTAGTGACGGGCAGCTAGGCGGGGTCGGCGTAGTCGATCCAGGTTTCTTTTTCGGCGAGGTACCGCGTGCCTTTGAAGTTGGCCCTGGTCCGCAGGCGGGTGAAGCCCTGCTGCTGCAACTTCTCCACCACTTCCTTAACCGCGGCGGCGATGGTCGAGTGCGAGTCGCCCTGGACGGTCAACGCTTCGTACATGGTTTTGGCGGCGTAACCGGACTTGGTGCGATTGACGAGGACGGCGCGGCTGAAATACCGATCGCTCGGGTCGACCCCTTCCATCTGGTGCTTCTCGACCAGGCCTTCTTTTTTAAACATCAGCGGTAAGGTGCTCATCCGTGCCTCCGGGGGATATGGTCCGGTCGGGGCGAATTATAGGCGGGCCGACGGCCGACTGCAACCGCGTTGACAAGCTTTGCCGCGCGCACCTATGATCCGGTCCTCACGAAGGTGGGGCCGACCTCCGGCCTGCGTCGATGAATCTTCCCAACAGTCTCACGATCCTCCGCATTCTTCTGATTCCGGTCTACATCGGGTTCATGGTCTATGAGCAGTATGGACCGGCGCTCCTGGCGCTGTTGCTGGCCGGCATCACGGACGCGATCGATGGCCCCATCGCGCGCCACATGAATCAACGGACGGAACTCGGCTCCATCCTCGATCCGCTGGCGGACAAACTCCTGCTGACGTCGGGCTTTCTGTCGCTGGCGTTGTTGCATCTGGTGCCGGTCTGGGTGGTGATCATCGTGGTGAGCCGCGACGTCATTCTGCTGCTCGGGACGGCGGTCGCCCACGTGACCGAAACGAAGATCGACATCACGCCGACCATACTCGGCAAAAGCACGACGTTTCTGCAGATCGCCTACGTGGTGCTGGTGGTGTTCTTGACCTGGCGCGGTCTGGACACGAGAATTCTGCTGCCGCTGCTGGCCGTCATGGTCGGCTGCACACTTCTGTCGGGGCTGCACTATCTGCACCGCGGCTATCGGCACGTGAACACCGCCGGTTCCGCCCATCCGTGACGCGCAGTTCCGTCCGCGCGAGCGAAAAACCCCATTTGTTTTGACAGGTTTTTACCCCCCCAGTAGACTCACTTTTAGTCGACAGGGTTCCATTCACCGGCTCGGAGAGCCGCAACAGGACGAAAAGCCTATGGCCACGTTTGCATACGTTGGACGCAGCAGGGCGGGCGGGGTTCGGAAGGGCGAATTGGAGGCCAAGACCCGCGAAGAAGCGGTCGAACAGTTGCGCAAGCAACAGGTGGTCGTGACGAATCTGGAGGAAAAAGCCGCCAAGGAAGGCTTCAAGCTCAGTTTCGGGACCGGGGTGACGGACAAAGATCTTGTGGTGTTCACCCGCCAGTTCGGCACCATGATCAACGCCGGGCTGCCGCTGATTCAGTGCCTCGAAATTCTGTCGACACAATCCGAAAATGCGGTGCTGCGGAAGGCCGTCGGCGAGGTGAAGGTGCAGGTCGAGGGCGGGTCGACGTTTTCCGACGCGCTCCGGAAGCATCCGAAAATCTTCGACGATCTCTACGTCAACATGGTGCATTCCGGCGAGGTCGGCGGCTTGCTGGATACGATCATGGGCCGGTTGTCCAAGCACATCGAAAAGGCGATGAAGCTCAAAGGGCAGATCAAGAGCGCGATGGTCTATCCGGCGGCCATTATCGGTATCGCCATGATCGTGATCAGCGTTCTGATGATCTGGGTCATTCCGGTGTTCGAAAAGATGTTCAAGGAAATGTCCTCCGGCAAAATCGGCTTGCCTGCGCCGACCCAGCTGGTCATCGAGATGAGCAATCTGTTCCAATCGTATTGGTACGTCATGCTGGCCGCGATTGCCGTGGGCATCTTTGCGTTCAAGAAATATTACGCCACGGCGAACGGCCGGCTGACCGTCGACCGGGTGCTGCTGAAGCTCCCGATTTTCGGCGATCTGATCCGCAAGGCCTCCGTGGCCAAATTTACCCGGACGTTGGGGACGCTGATCGCCAGCGGTGTGCCGTTGCTGGAAGCGCTGACGATCTGCGCCAAGACCGCCGGCAACAAAGTGATCGAAGGCGTGCTCCTGGACGCCCGCATCAGTATCAGCGGGGGCAAAACCATTTCTGAGCCGCTGGCTAAGAGCGAAACGTTTCCCAAGATGGTCACCCATATGATCGCGGTCGGCGAGTCGACCGGCGCCCTCGACAACATGCTCGGCAAGATCGCGGACTTTTACGAAGAGGAAGTCGACCAGGCCGTGGCCTCGCTCACCGCGCTGCTCGAACCGATGATGATGGTGTTCCTCGGCGTCATCATCGGCTTTATCGTCATCGCGATGTATCTGCCGATTTTCTCGATGGCCAACGCGATCGGTTAAGGGAGTCGGACGGTCCGTCGCCGAACCGGCGGCGGACCGGGCTCCGCTTCCGGTCCCGCACCTCCCCGGTCGCCCTCCGCGGTTTCTCACGCAGTTCACGATGATCCACCGTGTGACCCGGCGCAGGTTGCATCAGTCAGCCTGTGCCGGACCGGTGACGCGAATCGATGGATAATTTCAAATCGAGACTTCAGTGGTTGATGGGGTTGCGGGTCCTGGTTGTGACCCTGCTGCTGGGGCTCTCGCTTGCCTTCCAGATCGCCAGGGGCGAGCAGATCGAAACCTTCTCTGCCCTGATCGCCTTTACATATGCCATCACGATTCCTTACGCCTGGCTGGTCCGGGTCCTGAAAACGCCCGAGGCGCTGACGTGGTTCGCCTGGGTACAGGTCGGCGTGGATTTTCTGCTCGAGACGGTGCTGGTGGCCCGGACGGGCGGTATCGAAAGTCCGTTCGCCGTGCTGTATGTCGTGTCCGTGACAGTGGCCAGTCTGGTCACGCGTCGCCGCGTCGGCCTCTTCACGGCGAGCCTCTGCATCATTCTCTTCGGCCTGCTGACCAACGTCCAGTTGTACGGCCTCGCAGAAGTGTGGCGCTGGTTGCCGCACACACGATTGAGCGGGCCGGAAACGCTGCAGACGTTCGGGGTCTACAGCCTCGCGTTCCTCGTCGTCGGATTTTTGAGCGGAGCCCTGGCCGATCAATTGCGGGTGGCCGACCAGTCGTTGCGCGAAAAAGAGCAGGGGCTGAACCGGCTGCGCGCCTTCCACGAAAACATCGTCATCAGCATCAGCAGCGGCGTGTTTACGACCGACGAATACGGCCGGATCACGTCCTTCAATCCGGCGGCGCAGGAAGCGACGGGGTACAGCTTCGTGCAGGTGCAGGGACGGCCCTGGCGGGAGGTGTTCAACTGGCATCCGAGCCAGGCGTCGGACGAACAGATCGTCGAGGGACCGGCCAACGCGCGGTTTGAAGTGGAATGTAAGCGGGCCGACGGCAACCGGCTGGTCCTCGGCATGACGGTCTCGCCGCTGCATGGGCAGGGTAAGGAAAAAGGATTGGTCGGGGTATTCAAAGACCTCACGCAGATCCGCGATTTGGAAGAGGAGATGCGGCGCAAAGAATGGCTGGCCAACCTGGGGGAAATGTCGGCCGGCATGGCGCACGAGATCCGCAATCCGCTGGGCGCGCTGGCCGGCGCCATGCAGATGCTGAAGAAGGATTTGCGGGGCGACGACACCAGCCGGCGGCTGATGGAGATCGCGGTGCGCGAGGCGACGCGGCTCGACACGATCATCACGGAGTTTCTCCAGTACGCCCGCCCGCCGGCCTTGAATCTGGCCGAGTGCGATTTGAACAAAGTCCTTGCTGAGACGCTGGATCTGGTACAACATGAAGCACGGAGCCGAACGTCGATCACCATCGTCACCGCGCTGGCCGCGGGGCAGTTGAAGGCGCAGGTCGACCAGGATCAGATGAAGCAGGTGTTCTGGAATTTGGCGACGAACGCGTTCGACGCCATGCCGAAAGGCGGACAGCTCACGATTGCCAGCGGTCGTCGCACCGTGGACGCCGGCGGCCGGAAATCCGACGTCGTCGAGATCTCGTTCCAGGATACCGGCGAGGGAATTCCCAAGAAGAATCTGGACAAGATTTTCCTCCCGTTTTTTACGACCAAGAAGCAGGGGTCGGGGCTCGGACTGGCGGCGGTGCACCGGATCGTCGACCAGCACGGCGGGTGGATCAAGGTGGAAAGCAGCGAACAGCAGGGCTCGCGGTTTGTGGTGTGTCTCCCGCGCTCGGCGGACGCCGGCGTGCGGCTGTGGCATGAAGGTCGGGAACCATGGAAAAGATCCTAGTCGTTGACGACGAGCAAAGTTTGCGGGACGTCCTGAGCATCATGCTCAAGCGGGCGGGCTATGCGGTCACGAGCGTGGCCGACGGCGAAGAAGCCGTCGAGCAGCTCAATAAGGAGATTTTCGACCTCGTCATCACCGACTTGCGGATGCCGAAGGTCGACGGGATGGAAGTGCTGAAGGCCGTCAAGTCGGCGTCGCCGGAAACGGTGGTGCTGGTGATCACGGCCTTTGCCACGGCCGATTCGGCCGTCGAGGCGATGAAGCACGGCGCGTACGACTACCTGACGAAGCCGTTCCAGGTCGACGAAGTGCAGCTGATCATCCGGAACGCGCTGGAGAAACGCCGGCTCACGACGGAGAACATTCTGCTCAAGCGCGAGATGGCGAGCCAGTCGTCGTTCGCGCAACTGGTCGGCCAGAGCGAGGTGATGCAGAAGGTGTTCGACGTCGTCCGGAAAGTGGCCGACTCCAAGAGCAACGTGCTCATCCACGGCGAAAGCGGCACCGGCAAGGAACTGGTCGCCCGCGCAATCCATTACAACAGCGCCCGGAGCGCGATGCCCTTTGTGGCGGTGAATTGCAGCGCCGTGCCGGAAACGCTGCTCGAGAGCGAACTGTTCGGCCACATGAAGGGCTCCTTCACCGGGGCCATTTCGAACAAGGCGGGGCTCTTCGAGGTGGCGAACGGCGGTACGGTGTTTTTGGACGAAATCGGCGACACGACGTTGCCGACGCAGGTGAAACTGCTGCGCGTGATTCAGGAGCGCGAATTCCGCCGGGTCGGCGGCAATCAGGACATCAAGGTCGACGTGCGCATCATCGCCGCCACGAACAAGGACCTGGAAAAGGCCGTAGCCGACGGCTCGTTCCGCGAAGACCTCTACTACCGGCTGGACGTGATTCCCATCAAGCTCCCGCCGCTGCGTTTGCGGAGCGGCGACATTCCGTTGCTGGTGGCCCATTTCCTGGAGCGGTTCTCCAAGGAAAGCGGAAAGCCGATGCCGACGCTCAATCAGGAGGCGATGCACGTGCTGCTGGCCCACGAATGGCGCGGCAACGTGCGGGAGTTGGAAAACCTGATCGAGCGGGTGGTGGCCTTCTCGACGGGCTCGACCGTGACCGAGACGGATGTGCGGGGCTGGCTCCACCGGCCGGTGTCGCCGCAGGCGCCGGGCGCGCCGTCCGATCTGCCGGAAGAAGGCCTGGACCTCGAAGCGCTCATCAACGGCATCGAGAAGGATCTGTTGCTCAAGGCGCTCGAACGGTCGAAGTGGGTGAAGAAGAAAGCGGCGCGGCTGCTGCATCTCAACACGCGGTCCTTCCGTTATCGGCTGGAGAAGTATGCTATAAAAGGAGGTCGTGACTAAGAGCCCTTCCAGTTCAACTCCTGCCTCGTCGTCAGTCCTCACGGTGTGCGCTCCCGCCAAAATCAATCTGGTACTCAGAATTCTCGACCGCCGTCCGGACGGGTATCACAATCTGTGGTCCGTCATGCAGACCGTGGGGTTGGAAGATGAGGTGACGATCCGGCTCGTGCCGGAGCGTGCCGGCATCGTGCTTCGCTGTGACGAGCACACCTTGAAGGCGGATCAGACCAATCTGGTGTATCGGGCTGCGGCAGCTGTGCTAGACCGAGCGGGACAACAGATCGGGCTCGATGTCGCGCTGACTAAACGGATTCCCATGGGCGCCGGACTCGGTGGAGGCAGCAGCGATGCCGCGGCCACGATTGTCGGACTCAACCGGCTGCTCGGTCTCCAGTGGTCCGCAGCGCAGATGGCCGAGGTGAGCCAATCGCTGGGGAGCGACGTGCCGTTTTTCTTCCATGCTCCCTGTGCGATCGTGTCCGGCCGAGGCGAACAGGTCAGCAAAGTCGATCTGACGGGCAGCCGCTGGGTCGTGCTGGTCAATCCGGGGTTCGGTGTCGAGACGAAATGGGCCTATCAGCACCTGTCCGCCACCCGCGCGGCGGTTCGGCCGATCGAAGATTCCTACCGGAGCATGGAGCAGGCCGGACCGCTGGCCTGGGACCGGATCCTGGCGGCCGCGCACAACGATTTCGAGCCGCCGGTGTTCGAAGCGCATCCCACACTTCGGGAAATCAAGCGGCAGCTCCTGGTGCACGGGGCGGAAGCGGCCTTGTTGTCCGGCAGCGGCGCCACGGTGTTCGGGGTCTTCCCCGACGAGTCGAAGGCTCAGGCGGTCCATGCGGTCTTCAAGGCCGATCCCACGCTGAAAGTCTTTACGGTATCGGCCGGTTCCGGCCCGCTGGCCTGGCGCGCCTAAAAGGCCTGTGTTCCGAAGGACTTGGTTGACAAGGGCCCGAGCTTTTCGATACAGTTTCCTTCCTTGGCTGGTTTCCTCAGTCGTGCGTAGTGCGAGAAGGCAGCGAGCAATCGACGGTTTGCCGACGCCCGCCGTAGAAGAACCACTCGAGATTTCAGCGCGTTACCGGAAGACGATAGGACGGGTCGAGGGAGTTCGATGAACAGAGAACTGATGATCTTCTCTGGCAACGCCAATCCTGCGCTTGCGCAGGAAATCTGCGCCTACCTGGGGCAGAAGCTGGGCGAGGCGACCGTCTCGTCCTTCAGCGACGGCGAAATCCGCGTCAAGATCGAGCAGAACGTCCGCGGCGCCGACGTGTTCGTCGTCCAATCCTGCTGCCAGCCGGTCAACGACTCGCTGATGGAGTTGTTGATCATCATTGACGCGCTCAAACGCTCGTCGGCGAACCGCATCACCGCGGTCATTCCCTACTTCGGCTATGCCCGGCAGGACCGGAAGGATCAGCCGCGGGTGCCCATCACCGCCAAGCTCGTCGCCGACCTCATCACGACGGCCGGCACCGACCGGGTGCTGACGATGGACCTGCACGCGGGGCAGATTCAGGGATTCTTCAACGTGCCGGTCGACCATCTCTACGCGCTGCCGGTGCTGTTGGACTACATTACGAAAAAGAAGATCAGTGATCTGGTCGTCGTATCGCCGGACGCCGGCGGCGTGGAGCGGGCCCGCGCGTTCGCCAAGCGCCTCCAGGCCAACCTGGCCATCATCGACAAGCGGCGCGAGGGGCCGAATCAGGCCCAGGTCATGAACATCATCGGCGACATCAAGGGCAAGAGCGTGCTGCTGCTGGACGACATGATCGACACGGCCGGCACGATCGTGCAGGGCGCGCAGGCCTGCGCCGATCAAGGCGCGCGCGAAGTGTGGACGGCCTGCACGCACGCGGTCCTCTCCGGGCCGGCCTTGGAGCGGCTGCAGCAGTCCTGCATCACGCAGGTCGTCGCCACGAACACGATTCCATTGCGGGGCAAAGAGAAGACGTGCCCGAAGTTGCATCAACTGTCGGTGGCGCCGCTGTTGGGCGAGGCCATCCGGCGCATTCACGAAGACGAGTCCGTTAGTTCGTTATTTGCCTGATCCTGTTTGCGCAGGACTCAGATTCAGCGTAGAGGAGCCGTATCATGAGATTCGATTTGACCGTGACTGTAAGAGAGCAGGCCGGCAAAGGCGCGGCCCGGTCCATGCGCCGCGGCGGCAAAGTGCCGGGCGTGCTGTACGGGCAGGGCGAGTGCCTGCTGTTGACCATCATGCCGGACGATCTGAAGAAAATTCTGAAGTCCCAGGCCGGCAGCACCGCCTTGATTTCGCTGACCGTCACTGGCGCGAAAGCCAAGCCGAGCCGCACGGCGTTGCTGCGCGATTATCAAGTCGATCCGGTGAGCGGCGCCGTGCTGCACGCCGACCTCTTCGAGATCTCCATGGACAAGGCGATTCGCGTGAAGGTGCCGGTGCATCTGATCGGCGGCATGCCGGCCGGCGTGAAAGAAGGCGGTGTGTTGCACCACAACGCCCGCGAGCTGCTTGTCGAATGTCTGCCGGCGGCGCTGCCGGATAACATCGAAGTCGACGCCTCTGCGTTGAACATCGGTGACGGCATTCACCTCAAAGAAATCGCCAAGCGCGAGGGCGTCCGGTTCATGGACGACCCCGACATCATGGTCGTGAGCGTCGCGGCGCCGATGTCGGACGCCAAGCTCGAAGCGTTGCTGACGAGCGCGGCCGGTCCGGCGGCGGAACCGGAAGTCATGGCCAAGGGCAAGGAAGCGGCGGTGGGGGCGGAAGGCGCGCCCGGCGCGGAACCGGCGAAGGCCGGTGCGGCGGCGCCGGCAGCGGCCGGTGCCGATGCCAAAGCGGGCGACAAGAAAGACGCCGGTAAAGAAGCGCCCAAGGCCGAGAAGAAGGAAGCCGAGAAGAAGAAGTAGCGGTGCGCCTCATCCTTGGACTGGGCAACCCCGGCAAGACGTACGCCCAGACCCGCCACAATGTCGGCATGTGGGCTGTCGAGCGGGCCGCCGCTCGATGGTCCATTCGTCTCGCTCCTCGCGGCACGGCCCAGCGGGGCTCCGGGCGGCTCGGATCGGAGTTGATCGAGCTGGCCGGCACGCTGGACTGGATGAACGTCAGCGGCCCGCCTCTCAAAGGTCTCCTGCGCGAGTTCAAGTTGACGCCCGACGAGCTCATCGTGATTCACGACGATCTCGATCTGGAGCCGGGCCGTCTGCGCATCAAGCAGGCGGGCGGCGACGGCGGGCACAACGGGATCAAGTCGATCGTCGAAGCGCTCGGCACGCCGCAGTTCGTGCGCGTGAAAATCGGCATCGGCCGGCCGGCGCCAGGGCAGGATTCCGCCGACTACGTGTTGGAGCCGGTGACGAAGGACGAGATGGCGGTGTTCGAGCCGTGTTTGGAGCGGGCGGTAGATGCGCTGGAATGCCTCATCCATCGCGGCACATCGGTGGCGATGAATCAGTTCAACGTCCGGGAACGGGGGGAAGTGACCAGTGATGAGTGAAGGGTGATGAGTGTGATGTCCGAGAAGGCTCCGACTTATCACCGATCACGCTCGTCTCGCTGAGCGGGCGAAGCGGGCATCACGCGTCACGGTAGTTATGGGACTCTGTTGCGGCATGATCGGGCTGCCGAACGTCGGCAAGACGACGGTGTTCAACGCGCTCACCGGCGGCGGCGCGCTGGCGGCGAACTATCCCTTCGCCACGGTCGATCCGAACACCGGCATCGCGCTGGTGCCCGATCCGCGCCTGATCACGCTCACCGACATCTTCAAATCCAAGAAGACCACCTACAGCACGCTCGAAGTGCGTGACATCGCCGGGCTGGTTGAAGGGGCTAGCAAAGGCGAGGGGCTCGGCAATCAATTTCTCGGCCATATCCGCGAAGTCGATGCGCTGCTCCACGTCGTCCGTTGTTTCACGGGCACGGATGTGGTGCACGTCAGCGGCGGCGTGAATCCGCTGCGCGACATCGGCGTGATCGAAACCGAGTTGATGCTGGCCGACCTGGAAACGCTCGACCGGCGCAAACAGAAGACCGAGAAGAAAGTCCGCGCGGGCGACAAGAAAGCCGCGTTCGAAGTCGAGTTCATCACGCGCTTGATCGGCGTGCTGGATAAGGGCGAGTGGCTGGGGAATCTCAGCTATACGCCGGAGGAGCGGGTGATTCTCGACGAATGCCAGCTGCTTGCCGCCAAGCCGGTGCTGTTCGTGGCGAACGTGTCGGAAGGGAAGAATGCAGACGAAGCGATGGTGCAGACCGTGCGGGACTTCGCCGGCAAGCGAGGCGCGCGGGTCGTGACGATCTGCGGCCAACTGGAAGCGGAACTCTCGTCGCTGCCGGAGAGCGAGCGGGCGGATTTTCTGAACGAGATGGGGCTGACGGAATCCGGCCTTGTGCGTCTCACCCGCGAAGCCTACACGTTGCTCAACATCATCACGTTCTTCACGGCCGGCGAAACCGAATCCCGCGCCTGGCCTATTCCGAAAGGCATGAAGGCCCCGCAAGCGGCGGGCAAGATCCACTCCGACATGGAGCGCGGCTTCATCCGTGCCGAGGTCTATCACTACGACGATCTCATGGCCTGCGGATCGGAAGCGAAGGTGAAGGAAAAAGGGTTGTTCCGGCTCGAAGGCAAAGACTACGTCATCAAAGAAGCGGATATTGTCTACTTCCGATTCAATGTGTAACTGGTTCGGGCGGACTCGATCGGATATCGACACGAGTGAGTTTTCATAAGTTGTTTGTTTGACAGGTCCTTTGGGCCTGTGGTACGGTCCATCGTTCCTGAAGCCTCATATAGAGGCGCCTACACCTCGCTCCCGACGCGTTCGGGGGCCTTTGTCCAGGAGGAGTCTGCATGGAGCTCTACGAGTCTCTGTTCATTATCCGTCCGTCCATTCCCGACGAGGATTCGAACGCGCTCATCGACAAGATGAAGGGCGTGGCCGAGCGGGCGGGCGCGCAGTTCATCAAGCACGAAAACTGGGGCAAGAAGAAACTCGCGTACGAAGTGCGCCGTGAGCGGAAGGGCACCTACGCCTATTTCTACTTCAAAGCGCCGAACAATACGGTCGGTGAGTTGGAGCATGCCTACCGGTTGGAAGACAACATCATCAAGTTCCTGACCGTGCATCTGGAAAAGGAACTGGTGCCGCGCCGTCCGATGGATGCCTCGGCGGAGGAGATGACCGGTGGCCGGGTTTAATAAAGTCATTCTCATGGGGAACCTCACGCGCAACCCCGAGTTGCGCTACACCCCCAGCGGCACGCCGGTCGCCAGCTTCGGTCTGGCAGTGAGCCGCCGGTTCAAGCAGGGTGAGGATCTGAAGGAAGAAGTCTGCTTCGTCGACATCGTCGTGTTCGGCAAGCAGGCGGAACATTGCGGGCAGTATCTGAGCAAGGGCAACGGGGCGATCGTCGAAGGCCGGCTGCAGCAGCGCCGCTGGGAAACGGAAGACGGCCAGAAGCGCAGCAAGCATGAAATCGTGGCGCAAACCGTGACGTTCATGCCGAAACGGCAGGACGGCGGAGGCGGGGGTGGCGGCGGGGCCGACGCGCCGGCGCCGGACGATCAGAGTTACGAAGTCGAAGAACAAGGTTAAGCACGGAGGACCAGCATGGA
The DNA here is from genome assembly GCA_900299325.1 of Nitrospiraceae bacterium. GTDB lineage: Bacteria > Nitrospirota > Nitrospiria > Nitrospirales > Nitrospiraceae > Nitrospira_D. The sequence continues at coordinate 12,145 of OMJK01000104.1, forward strand.
TCGAGGAGAAGGTGGCGGCGGAGGCGGGGGGCGGTTGTTTCAACGGCGCCGGCCCTGCCGGTTTTGTCTGGACAAGGGATCGATCGATTTCAAGGATGCCGGGCTGCTGCGGAATTTTCTGACGGAGCGCGGGCGCATCGTGCCGCGCCGGATCTCCGGCAACTGCCTGGGGCATCAGCGGGAGCTGACCGTGGCGATCAAGCGCGCGCGGCATATCGCGCTGATCAGCTTTGCCGAGGAGCGATAACGAGCGTGACGGCGTCTTGGGGTCAACCGGAGTGGAGCAGCGGGGCACCGCTGGGGATCATGATGGATCTGCTCACACCGACCATTGCAGACGTGACGGCCGACGGGCTCTCGGTTGCCGGCGACGTGACGGGCGAAGAACTCGGTCTCACCGAGGCCGATGCGGCGTTGCGCGGCTCAGTGGCGATCGGGCTCGACCTCCGGACCGTCGAGCAAACGATTTGCGTGACGGGGGTGGTCGAGGGGACCGCCGTGCGCCAGTGCGTCCGTTGCTTGAAAGATTTCGACGAGCCGTTCGCCTTTTCCGTCCGCGTGGCCTACGAGCGGGAAACGAAGGCGGCGCCGCCTTCGGCCAAACGTGCCGAGCCGGCCAAGAAGGCTGCGCCGACGGTCGAGGCGGACGCCGACGAAGTGAACGACGACATTTATCACTATCACGGAGACCATCTGGAACTGGCGCCTATGCTGCGTGAGCAGCTGATCCTGGCGGCGCCGATGCATCCGTTGTGCAAAGAGGACTGTCTGGGGCTGTGCGCCCGGTGCGGGAAGAATTTGAACGAGGGGCTGTGCAAGTGTGCAGACGAGCCGGTCAAGGGGCCGTTCGCCGTTCTGCAACAGTTGCGTGTGAAAGACAAGGAAGCCGGCGGCCGGTCGGTCTGACCGTTCGTCGCGAAGGGAGAAGGAGTCGCCATGCCAAATCCGAAACATAAACATTCACGGGCCCGGCGCGATAAGCGGCGCACGCAAAAGTTGCGGATGACGCCTCCGGGCATGTCCGTGTGCCCGCAGTGCCACGAGTTGAAGCTGCCGCACTACACCTGTCTGAATTGCGGAACCTACAAAGGGAAGGCCGTGATTCAAGTCGAGGAAAGCTAGTTTACCGGCCTTGCGCGTCGGCAGTCGCTCCGTCGGGCTGTCGACGCATCGTTGACCCCCTTGCAGCAATCTGTTGCGTCACCGCCCCTTCTGCTCTACACTTCAGCCGTATTCGAGCCTGCCGACTTGGCTGCTCCATAGGCATTCGACTTCAAACACGGCATGACGGCCTCAACGAAGATGAAAATTGCGCTCGACGCGGTGGGCGGGGACCACGGTCCCGGGCCCTGCATCGAGGGCGCCCTCCAGGCCGCGAAGGAACTCGACGTCGACGTCATACTCGTCGGCGACGAAACCCTGTTGACGCAGGAATGCGCGCGCCTCGGCTGCCATGATCCGCGCCTCTCCATCCGCCATGCGCCGCAAGTCGTCGAAATGCACGAATCGCCGGCTGCGGTGGCCCGCAAGAAGCGGGACTCGTCCATCTGGATCGCCACTGAACTGGTGAAGAGCGGGGAAGCCGGTGCAGTCGTCAGCCCCGGCAACACCGGTGCGAGCATGGTGGCGTCGTTCTTCGTGCTGGGGCTGACGAAAGGCGTCGAACGGCCGGCGATCGCGACCAGTCTGCCGACGCTCACCGGCGAAGCGATCATGCTGGACGTCGGCGCAAACGTCGATTGCACCGCCAAGCATCTCGAACAGTTCGCTTTGATGGGCAACGAGTACGGCAAGTATCTTTTCCGCAAGCCGAACCCGCGCGTCGGGCTCCTGAGCATCGGCGAAGAAGACAGCAAGGGCAACGAAGTCACGAAGGAAGCCTTCAAGCTGCTGAAGTCCGGCCCGCTCAACTTCATCGGGAACGTCGAGGGGCGCGACGTCTATAGCGGCAGCGCCGACGTCGTCGTGTGCGACGGATTCATCGGCAACGTGGCGCTCAAAATTTCCGAGGGCGTGGCGGAGACGATCAAGAAGCTGCTGCTCAAGGAAATTTCCGGCTCGTGGCTGGGGCGCCTGGCCTATCCGCTCATCGCGGCGCCGCTGCTCAATTTGAAACGCAAGATCGACTATGCCGAGTTCGGCGGCGCGCCGCTGCTCGGCGTCAACGGCATTACGATGATCTGCCACGGCCGGTCGTCCGCGAAGGCGATCAAAAACGCCATTCGCCGGGCCAAAGGCATGGCCGAGGGCCGCGTGAACGAACTGATCCAGCGCGATATCGAAGAGAGCCTGTCCCGTCCACCCGTGGAGTCCGAGCCATGAAGGCCCGCATTACGGGAACCGGGTCTTACGCGCCGGCCAAGGTCCTGACCAACGCGGACCTGGAGCGTATGGTCGCCACCTCCGATGAATGGATCACCGAGCGGACCGGCATTCGCGAGCGGCGCATTGCCGGCATGGGCGAAGCCTGTTCCGATCTGGCCGTGCAGGCGGGAAAGCGGGCGCTGGCGGCGGCGGGGTTGGCCCCAGCCGATCTCGATATGATTCTGGTCGCGACCTGCACCGGCGACTACCCGCTGCCGGCGACGGCCTGTCTCGTGCAGCATCAGCTGGGCGCCACGAAAGCGGCGGCCTGCGATTTGTCCGCGGCCTGCTGCGGATTCGTCTACGCCCTCTCGGTGGCCGATGCGTATGTGAAGACCGGCCTGCGGCATGTGCTGGTGATCGCCTCCGAAGTCATGTCGGCGATCACCGATTGGACCGACCGCAACACCTGCATTCTCTTCGGCGACGGCGCGGGGGCGGCGGTCGTCAGCGCGAGCGAAGGGGACCGCGGCATTCTCTCGACGCATCTGCGGTCCGACGGCAACCTCTGCGATCTGATCGCCGTGCCGGGAGGCGGTTCCCGGATGCCGCCGTCCGAGAAGGTCCTCGCCGAGCGGATGCAGTACATCAAAATGAAGGGGAACGAAACCTTCAAAGTAGCGGTTCGCACGCTGGAAGACATTGCCCGTGAAACGCTTGCGGCGAACCATCTCCGCGTCGAGGACCTCGATCTCTATGTGCCCCATCAGGCGAACGTGCGGATTCTCAAAGCCGTGGCCGAACGTCTTGGTCTGCCGCTCGAGAAAGTCATGCTGAACCTCGAACGCTACGGCAACACGTCGGCGGCGTCGATCGGCATTGCGCTCGACGAAGCGGTGCGGGCCGGTCGCATCACAGACGGCTCGCTCGTCATGCTCGGGGCCTTTGGCGCGGGACTCACCTGGGCGTCAGCGCTCATTAAGTGGTAGCGGATCAAGCGTTCAGCAATCAGCTGTCAGCTTTTGGGGCGACACTCCTGGCCGATCGCTGAAGGCTGACTGCTGACGGCTTCCCAAAACTTTTTCCCGTTGACATTCCAAGGCAATTCTTAGATATCTAACCCCTTATGGCAGCCGGTATCGGCCTGGTGTTTCCAGGCCAAGGGTCGCAGTCCGTCGGAATGGGCAAGGCCTTGTGCGACGCCCATCCGGCGCTGAAGCAGGTCTATGACGAAGCCTCGGCGGTGCTGGGATACGACAGCGCGGCGCTGTGCTTCGACGGCCCGGCGGAAAAACTGAATCTCACGGAATATACCCAGCCGGCGTTGCTGGTCAGCAGCATCGCGGCGTTGAGGATGTTGGAGCCGGCGGGAATCAAACCGGTCGCCGTCGCAGGCCACAGTCTGGGCGAATACTCGGCGCTGGTGGCGGCGGGCGGTGTGTCCTTTCGAGAAGCCGTCGGGCTGGTGCAGAAACGCGGCCGGTATATGTCGGAAGCGGTGACGCCGGGCACCGGTCTGGTGGCGGCGCTGCTTGGGTTAGCTTCCGACGTCGTCAAAGACGTGTGCCGGGAGGCATCGTCGGTTGGTGTCGTGCAGGCGGCCAATTTCAATTCGCCGGGCCAGGTCGTGATCGCCGGCGAAAAGGCGGCGGTCGAACGGGCGATCGAGTTGGCCAAAGGCAAAGGCTGCAAGAAAGCGATTCCGTTGCCCGTGAGCGTGCCGGTCCATACGCCGCTGATGCAGCAGGCCGCCGACCGGTTGGCGAAAGATCTGGCGGCGGCGCGCTGGTCGGATCTGCGTATGCCGTTGATCAACAATGCCGAAGCCAAGCCCATCAGCAAGGTCGGCGAGATTCAGGCATCGCTCGTGAAACAACTGCCGTCGTCCGTGCTCTGGGAAGATTCGGTGCAGGCGATGGCGAAACTGGGCGTGACCACGTTCATCGAAGTCGGACCGGGCGCTGTGCTGACCGGCTTGATCAAGCGCATTCTGCCCGACGCGAAGCTGCTCAATGTGAACGATCCGAAATCGTTGGATGCCACGTTGCAAAGTGTGAACGGTTGAACCGGAGTCACTGATGTCGTTACAAGGCAAAGTTGCAATCGTCACGGGAGCGGCGCAGGGTATCGGGCGGGCGATCGCCGAGAGTCTGGCGCAGGCCGGCGCTGATATTGCGGTAGCCGATCTCGATCCGGGCCGTTCGCAGGAAACGGTCGGCGCGATTGAAAAGCTGGGCCGCAAGGCGTTGAACATCAAAGTCAATGTCGCCGACGCCAACGACACGAAGGCGATGGCGGAGCAGGTGATCAAGGAGTGGGGGAAGATCGACATTCTCGTCAACAACGCCGGCATCACGCGCGACGGGCTGTTGCTGCGCATGAAGGAAGAGGATTGGAACCTGGTGCTCCAGGTCAATTTGAACGGGACGTTCAACTGCACCAAGGCTGTCTTGCAACCGATGACCAAGCAGCGGTATGGTCGCATCGTGAACATCGCATCGATCGTCGGGGCGATGGGCAACGCGGGCCAGGCGAACTACTCGGCGTCGAAAGCGGCCGTGATCGGATTCACCAAGACGGTGGGGCGGGAATATGCCAGCCGCAACGTCACGGGGAATGCGGTGGCGCCCGGGTTCATCGACACCGCAATGACCCACGGCCTGCCGCCTGACGTCAAAGAAACGTTGCAGAAGCAGATTCCGTTGGGCCGGCTGGGCACGCCGGCGGATATCGCCGCGGCCGTGCGGTTTCTCGTGTCGGATGACGCCGCCTACATTACAGGACACGTCTTGCACGTGAACGGCGGCATGTTGATGGCGTAACGCCGGTCGGACGCTAGGAACACTCAACCGTCGCAAGTTCCCCATGCGGCGGTGCGTAACGAGCCACACTGGGGAAGGAGGAAGGCATTTCGATGGCCACAGTTGAAGAGCGTGTGAAGAAGATCATCGCCGAGCAGCTCGGGGTGGAGGAAGATGAAGTCACCCCCGAGGCGTCCTTCGTGGAGGACTTGGGCGCCGATTCCCTCGATACGGTCGAGTTGGTGATGGCGCTCGAAGAGGAATTCGAAATCGAAATCCCCGACGAGGATGCGGAGAAGATTCTCACGGTCGGCAAAGCGCTGGACTACATCAAAGAAAAGTCCTGAGGTCCTGGGTGTCCCATGCCTGAGCGTCCCACACGACGGATCGTCGTGACCGGCCTGGGGCTGGTCACTCCCCTCGGGACGGGTGTGGAGAAAACCTGGAAGGCGCTCTGCGCCGGGCAGTCCGGCATCGGCCGGATCACGAAGTTCGACCCCGCCGCGTACGACGCGCAGATCGCCGGCGAAGTCAAAGATTTCGATCCCGCCCAGTTCATCGAGAAAAAAGAAATCAAAAAAATGGACACGTTCATCCACTACGCCGTGGGCGCGGCCCAGCTGGCGGTGGACGACGCGGCATTGAAGGTCGCGCCCGAAGAGGCCACGAAGGTCGGCGTGTACATCGGCTCCGGCATCGGCGGGCTGGGTTCCATCGAAAACTATCACAACGTCCTCAAGGAAAAAGGGCCGGGGCGGGTGTCGCCCTTCTTCATTCCGATGACGATCATCAATCTGGCGTCCGGCCAGGTGGCGATCCGCATCGGGGCGAAGGGGCCGAACTCCTGCGCGGTGACGGCCTGCGCGACGGGCAATCATTGCATCGGCGATGCGTTCCGGTTGATTCAACGCGGCGATGCGGATGTGATGGTCGCGGGCGGCGCGGAAGCGGCGATCACCACGCTCGGCGTGGCCGGCTTTGCTGCGGCGAAAGCGCTGTCGTTCCGGAACGACGAACCGACGAAGGCAAGCCGTCCCTTCGACAAGGACCGCGACGGGTTCGTGCTCGGCGAAGGCGCGGGCGTGGTGGTGCTGGAAGAACTCGAGCATGCGCGGCGCCGCGGCGTGCGCATCTATGCCGAGCTGATCGGCTACGGCATGAACAGCGATGCCTATCACATCACGGCGCCGCCGGAAGAAGGCGAAGGCGCGGTCCGTTGCATGGAACTGGCGTTGAAGGATGCCGGCGTCGGCAAGGACCAGATCGGCTACATCAACGCGCACGGCACGTCCACGATGGCGGACGCGATCGAGACGCGCGCGATCAAGCAGGTCTTCGGCGAGCGGGCGCACCAGATTCCCGTCAGCTCGACGAAATCCATGACCGGCCACCTACTCGGCGCGGCCGGCGGGATCGAAGCCGTGTTCAGCATCCTCGCGCTGCATCACGGGATGTTGCCGCCGACCATCAATCTCGACAACCCCGATCCGGCCTGCGACCTCGATTACGTGCCGCACAAGGCGCGCCCCGTCAAAATCACCACGGCGCTGTCCAATTCCTTCGGCTTCGGCGGCGTGAATGCCTGTCTGATTTTCAGAAGGCTCGACGCATAGCACGCGCTGCCTATGACACCGGCTTCTTCAGCCGACGCCGTTCCGAATCCCTTCTCGTATCAGTTCAAGAATCCGGCGCTCCTGCACGAAGCGCTCACGCACAAGTCGCACGTCAACGAACGGAAGGGACCGGCCGGCAGGCACAACGAGCGGTTGGAGTTTCTCGGCGACGCGGTTCTGTCGCTCGTGATCAGCGACTACCTGGCCGCGCGGTTGCCCTTTCTGACTGAAGGCGCTCTGTCGAAGCTCAAGGCGAAACTCGTGAGCGAATCGTCGCTGGCCCATGCGGCGAAGCGGTTGAACCTCGGCGCGCATCTGCAACTGGGGCGGGGCGAAGAACTGTCGAAGGGGCGCGAGAAGCATTCGCTGCTGGCCGATGCGCTCGAGGCGGTGATTGCGGCGGTTTATCTGGACGGTGGCTTGGAGGCGAGCCGCGCGTTCACGCTGGACGCGCTTGCCGAAGAGTTGCAGGGCGTTACGTCGCAGCAGGCCCAGCCGGGTGGCGACGATTATAAGACGCGGTTTCAGGAGTGGTGCCAGAAACGCTACGATGCGTTACCGCGCTATGTTATGGTGAACGAGTCGGGCCCCGATCATCAGAAGCTCTTCGAAGTCGATGTGGAGATCGGCGGCAAGGTGGCCGGGTCCGGCCGGGGACACAGTAAAAAAGAAGCGGAGCAGATGGCAGCGCAGCAGGCGCTGGAGAACGTCGAATCATAATCGAAACCAGCGAGGGAGGACGACGATGCGGATGCGAACGGTCTGGATGTGGACGATGGCGGCGGTGGTGAGCGGCGGGCTCATGGTGACCGGATCGGCGATGACGTCAGCAGCCGACAAAACACCGGCCCCAGCGCCGAAGGCGGAAGTGCCGAAAGGGCCGCGCGCGATCATCAAGACGAAATTCGGCGATATCGAAGTGAAGTTTTATCAGGATGTGGCGCCGAAGCATGTGGAGAACTTCATGAAGCTGGCCAAGTCCGGCTTCTACAACGGCACAATTTTTCACCGGGTGATCCCCGGTTTCATGATCCAGGGCGGCGATCCCAACACGAAAGATTCGCTCAAGAAGGACACGTACGGCCAGGGCGGGCCCGGCTATACGGTCAAGGCGGAGTTCAGCGACATTCCGCACAAGCGCGGCATTCTTTCGATGGCGCGGGCGCAGGACCCGGATACGGCCGGCTCGCAGTTCTTCATCGTCGTGGAAGACTCGTTCTTTCTCGACCGGAAGTACACGGTCTTCGGCGAAGTGACGCGCGGCATCGGCGTGGCCGACAAGATCGTCAATCAGGACCGCGACGACCGGGACAATCCGAAGCAGCGGGTGGAGATGACGGTAACGATAGTGGAGTAGGTTTGGGGGCCGAGTTGCCTCAGTTGCTCGCGCACCGCGCACTCGGATTGATAGGTGGTGCTAGGGGCTGTGCTCGGTGCATGCGCGCAGTTGAGGCAACTCGGCCCCCTTGAATGGGCGCAGAGGGGGGGAATTAGTGGTGGTGATGTTCGCAGCCGGGGCCGTGGGTGTGCGGTTCCGGAGCGGGCGGGGGCATAAAGGATTGGCCGGGGAGGACAATGTGCCCTGGTTCGTGTTTCTTGCGCAGATGGTCAGCGATCTGCGGATGGTAGGTCTTCACGTAGCCGACGAGGCCGCTCAGAAACCGCCGCGACTGAAAATCCTTCCCTGAAAAGTCGGAAATAAACTTGATGGCGCGGTCGAGGATTTCGGGCGCGTCCGACATGTCGGCGATCTGCTGCGGGTTCTGTTTCTTGAACGTCTCGTATTCCTTCTTCAAATGTTCGGCGAAGACCGGCATGGGCGCTGCCGGCACATGCAGCGGGCTGAGCGTGCGGCGGAGCGCCTGAATGGCGGTGACGAGTTCGGCGTCCTGGCCGTCGCGCCGGCCTTCGAAATAACTGAACGTGATGACCTCGATCAAATTGAACAACGCTACGGCCTTCTCGCCGCTCAGTTCGCTCAACTCCCGATAAAACTCCCGCCGGACCGGCATGAACTGCTCCCCGAGTCGCTTCTGCTGATAGTCGCTCCCGCTGTCCAGATAAATACAGTCGCTGGGACAGCTGATGCGCACGAGCCGGTGCTCGCCGCAGCAGGGGCTGCAGATGGTGCCGCCCAAAGCCGGGCAAGGCCGTTTGCCCTTGCGGGATTTGCAATAGAGACAGTCGCTCATTTCTTGGTCGATCCTTCCGCGGCTGGTTTCGGCGGCGGCGGGACGAAGCCGTAGTCCGCCAGCGTGCGCTTTTCGCCCTTCGCTTTCCCTTCCGACGGGGCTTCGAGGCCGTTGATCTCGGCGGCGTGGGCATATCGATAGGGAACGAGAATGAGGTTGTTGGTGCGATCGATGCTGATGTCCGCCGGCGAAGGCAGATACTCCGCGATGACTTGGAATTTATTGTCCCGCGTCATGCGCCAGATCTTGCCCTTCGTCAAATCCGAGATGTACATGTTGCCCCACCGGTCGAACTCGACGCCGCTGAGATTTTGAAACCGGCTGGTGAAAAATCCGTTCGACACGAGTTCCGTCAGCTGCCCTTCCGGCGTGATGCTGAAGATCGCGCCCTTTTCCCAGCTGACGGCGATGACGTGGCTGGTTTTCGGATGTACGGCGAGACCGGCTGGCCCGGCCAGTCGGTCGTCCCGCAACAGCACGCTGACGCGGTGATTGGCCGCGCTGTCGATGCGGTAGATCATGTTGTTGCGTTGGTCGGACGCGTAGAGCAGACCGTTCGGACCCACGGTTACGTCGGTGAGCGACACGGTGGTATTCGGCGAGGCCGGCGGGAACGACACGACGACAAGCGCGTTGCCGGTGGCCTTATCGAAACCTTTGAGTTGATCCAGGTCCGCCACATAGAGCGTCTGCCCGGCGAGCGCCATGCCTTTCGGCGCATGGAGCATCACGTCGGCGATGCCGCCCTGGATGAATTTCAGGTTCAGGACCTTGCCCTCCGCATCCACCTTGGTAATGAAGCCGTTATTGTCGCGCGCCTCGGGGTCGCCGTTCACGTTGGAGATAAAAAACTCTTTGCCGGCGGGATCGCCGATAAAACTGTTCGGAGTCTCCAGGCCGGTGATCTGGGCGGCGAGGCTGGGCGGGGCAAAGGCCAGCAGCGCAGCGGCAGACGCCACGGCGGCGACGAAGGCCGGGAGATTCTGGGATCGGACTGGTGCGGTGCTCAAGGTTGGATCACGATGTTGCGATGGTCGGTGCGGCATCGTAGCCAAGGGTCGAAGAGACTGTCAAGGAACTGGCGTGAAACGTCAAGCATCATGCGTCAAACGTGAGGCTGCGACAGTATTTACAGTCCCGACTTTCCTCGCGCATCACGCATCACACATCACGCATCACTTGTTCCGGAGGGCGTTGACTTGAATAAAAATGCCCTGCTAAGGTGGCGCGCTGTTGGTTCAACCGCTTGAATTCAGGGAGGGAAACCGTGGCGGCGAAATTGATCGATGGGAAGGCGCTTGCGCAACAGGTCCGGGAACGGTTGGCGGTGGAATCCGCCGCCGTTCTAGCTAAGACGGGGATGAAGCCTGGGTTGGCAACGATTCTGGTGGGCGACGATCCGGCGTCTCATGTGTATGTGAAGAACAAACAGAAGGCCTGCGAGTTGGCGGGGATTTACGTCGATGATCATAAGTTGCCGGCGACGACGACCCAGGCCGAACTGCTGGCCTTGATCGAGAAGAAAAATGCCGACCCGAAGATCCACGGCATCCTGGTGCAGCTGCCGCTGCCGAAGCAGATCGACAGCCGGGTGATTCTGGAAGCTGTCTCGCCCGACAAGGATGCGGACGGGTTTCATCCTTACAATTTCGGCCGGCTGGTCGAGGGGCATCCGGTGTTCGAAGCCTGCACGCCAAAGGGCGTGATCAAGATGATCGAATCCGCCGGCGTGGCGATCGAAGGCAAACGCGCGGTGGTGCTGGGACGCAGCAACATCGTCGGGAAGCCGCTGGCGCTGATGCTGTTGCAGCGCCATGCGACGGTGACGATCTGTCATTCGAAGACGAAGGATCTGCCGGCGGTCTGCCGGGAAGCTGATTTGCTGCTGGTGGCGATCGGCAAGGCGAAGTTCGTCACGGCCGACATGGTGAAAGAAGGCGCGATGGTTATCGACGTCGGCACCAACAAGTTGCCGGACGGCAAACTCTGTGGCGATGTGGATTTCGAGCCGGTGAGCCAGAAGGCCGGCTGGATCAGTCCGGTTCCGGGCGGCGTCGGCCCCATGACGATCGCAATGTTGCTGGACAATACGGTTGAGTCTGCTATGAGACAAGCAGGGATGAAGCGGGGATAATGTAATGGGTGCGGGGGTCCTTTTTCGCTCACGCACTGCGCACACAAGATGTGTTGAACGGTAGGTTAAGGGCGGTGCTCGGTGCACGTGCGCGTGTAAAACGACCCCCGCGCCCCTGAAAGATAGGAACAGAGAAAAAGAAAGTGGAAGGATGAGATGAGCCGGGAGCCGAAACGGTTGCAGGAGGCGCTCGATCAGGGCAAGTTTGCCGTGACGATCGAGTACAATCCTCCCAAAGGCACCAACATCGCCGACGTGCTGGCCAGCGCCAAGTCGCTCGTCGGCCGCGTCGACGGTGTCAACGTCACGGACAATACGGCGGCGGTCGTCCGCGCGGGTTCGCTGCCGGTGTGCCGGCTGCTCTATGAGCTCGGCCACGATCCGGTGATGCAGCTGACCTGCCGCGACCGGAACCGGATTGCGATGCAGTCGGATCTGATGGGGGCCCACATGCTGGGCATTCGCAATATTCTCTGTCTGACCGGCGACTATCCGACTGTCGGCGACCACAAAGAAGCCAAGCCGGTATACGATCTCGATTCTGTGCAGGTGATGCAGCTGGTCCAGGGCCTGAACAACGGACGGGACATGGCGGGCAACAAGCTGGACGGCTCGACGGCGTTCACCATCGGTGCGGCGGTGACGCCGGAGGCCGATCCGCTGGGGCCGATGCTGGCCAAGTTCGAAGTGAAGGTGAAGGCCGGGGCGCAATTTTTCCAGACGCAGGCGGTCTACAACCCGGATCAGTTCGCCGGCTTCATGAAAGCCGTGCGGCCGTTCAAGGTGAAGGTGCTGGCCGGCATTCTGGTGCTGCGCAACGCGAAGATGGCGGAGTTCATGAACGCCAACATCCCCGGCGTGTCGGTGCCGCAGGCGATGATCGACGAGTTGCGCGCCGCCGGTCCGAAATCCGAAGACGTCGGCGTCGACATTGCCGTGCGGACCATCAAGGCGGTGCGGCCCCATTGCGACGGCGTGCACATCATGGCGATCAAGGCGACGCACCGACTGGGCGACATCATTACGCAGGCGCAGGTCGGCTGATGACGATTCCCGAATTTCAACAGCGCAAGCGCGAGGGTAAAAAACTCATCGTTGTGACGGCGTACGATGCGCTGTTCACGCGCATTCTCGAGCAGGCCGGCATCGACACGATTCTGGTCGGCGATTCGCTCGGCATCGTCGTGCAGGGCAAGCCGAATACGCTCTCCGTCACGATGGACGACATGCTGTACCACACGAAGCTGGTGGCCGGCGCCGCGCAGAAGGCGCTCGTGATCGGAGACATGCCGTTCATGTCCTATCAAGCCAGTACGGAGGAGGCGGTGCGGAACGCGGGACGGTTTCTACAGGCCGGTGCTGCGGCGGTGAAGCTGGAAGGCGGCGAAACGATGGTGGATCGCGTTAAAACCATGACGGCAGTCGGCATCCCGGTCATGGGCCATCTCGGCATGACCCCGCAATCGGTCCATAGCCTCGGCGGTTACAAAGTGCAGGGGAAGGCGAAGGATCAGGCGTCGGCGTTGCTGGATGATGCCAAGGCTCTGGAGGCTGCCGGCGCGTTTGCGATTGTGCTGGAAGCGATGCCGGCCGGATTGGCGAAAAGAATTACCGAAGCCGTTTCCATCCCCACCATCGGTATCGGCGCCGGGCCCCATTGCGACGGGCAGGTGCTGGTACTGTACGATCTGCTCGGACTGTTTGATGACTTCGTGCCGAAGTTCGTGAAGCCCTATGCCCATCTGAAAGCCGACGCGCTGCAGGCCCTGCGGCGCTACAAGGAAGAAGTGGAGCAGGGGAAGTTTCCGTCAGACAGCGAGTCGTATCACTAGCCGAACGTCGGTTCGACTGCTCTACGCCGCGTAATCCACCTGAAAGACCGTTCGATCTTCCAACCGCACTGCGGTGAGCTGCTTACCCCACACGCAGCCGCTGTCGATGGCCCAGACGTCCGTTCCAAGATGTAAGCCGAGCGCCGCCCAGTGACCGACCACGACGGTGCTGCCGTGCGAACGGTGATGCGGCAGCTGAAACCAGGGCACGTAGCCATGCGGCGCCTGGTCCGGCGGACCGGCGAACGGCGACATCATCCCCTGCGTGGTACAGGTGCGTAGCCGCGTGAAGACGCGGGTGATGGCCACCAGCCGTTCCATGCCGGTCATCGACGCGTCCCAATGGGATGCGCTGCCATGAAACAGGTGGTGGAGAAAGGTCCGGTAGTCGTCGCCATGCAACGCGGTTTCGACTTCACCGGCCAGGGCGTCGGCGTCTTCCAGTGTCCACTGCGGCAGCAGGCCGGCGTGGACCATGAAGAAGGATCCGTCGCGCACGTGAATCGGCTGCTGCCGGAGCCAGGCGGTCAGTTCGGCGCGGTCGGGTGCGTCCAGCACGTCGTGCACCTTGTCTTTTGAACGCAGGCCCACCACCTGCTCGGCCGCTGCCAAGAGATAAAGGTCGTGATTGCCGAGGACGATGCGCGCGGAGGCGCCCAGCGCTTTCACATATCGCAGCACGCCGGCCGAGTCCGGGCCGCGATTTACGAGGTCGCCAACGAACCAGAGACGGTCGGTGCGCGGATCGAACGCAATCCGGTCGATCAACCGGCGAAGTGCGTCGGAACAGCCTTGCACGTCGCCGATTGCGTAGGTGGCCATGATGACGGTCGCTACTGATGGCGCAGGAGTGACGAACGGCTACGGGTACCGCGCTTCGATCTTGCTCGACAGCCCGCCGCGCGCGGTGAAGCCGCCGGTGACCCGTGCCCACACCGGCCGGCAGGCGTTCACGACGTCGTGCAGAATTCGATTCACGGCATTCTCGTAGAAGATGCCGAGGTTGCGGTAGGCGTGGATGTACATCTTCAGCGATTTCAGCTCCAGGCACTCCTTGTCCGGCATATAGTGGAGCGTGATGGTGCCGAAGTCGGGCAGCTGCGTCTTCGGGCAGATCGCCGTGTACTCGGGAATCTCGATCGTAATCTCGTAGCCCTTGTATTGATTCGGGAAGGTCTCGATATCCGGCAGCGGCGCGTCGATGCCGCTCTTCGCATGCCGCTCGTTATAGCCGAGTTTGGTAGTCTTGCCCTTCTTGCTCATACTTGTTTCATCCAGTCCGTCTGGCCGATCTTCTCCAGCGCAATAAACATCGAGACCCAGGGGCATGTCATCTCCGGGTAGACCTCGCAGAAGCCGCCCTTGCGCACCCCCCCACAGGGGCCGTGGGCCATGAATTTCGGGCACTCGGCTTTGAGAGTATTATCCGGAATCGGCGGGCGTTTGTGCACACCTCCGACGTGGACTCCCGCATCGTCTTCGCCCGGTATGAGGACTCGCCCTGGCATGGGGGCAGTGTAAACGGATTGAGAGCACGGGGCAATCATATCCTTCGAAACGGGTGGCAGAATGCCGCAGCCTGGCTGCCGAAATCACTCAAACTGGAAGCGACGGGATGGCAAGTTAGGGCGAATGGCCTACCAATTGAGACAGCGGCCTAGGCCTTCTATCGGACAGGGTGGGCCTTCTGAGAAGTTGCGTTGATTATCACGAAGTTATATATTTCTCACGGGCTGACGGTTTCTGCTGGGCGGGCTACTATACAATTGACAGTCTTTTTTGGCCTTTGCTAGGATGATCGCGATTTTATCGGTGATGACGACAAACAATCACGTCATCCATCCTCGACTTCCTGAAGACCGCATTCGTCGGTTGATTTTCGTGTGAACATCACGCAACGGCGTGCCGTTGCAGCGATAGAGGGAGGTGCCGCAATGAGTCTCGATTATGTAAAATTTTCCAACGGGTTTGAGAAGTTCATGCCCAAGGAATATCGCGACATGGTCGAACATGGTCCGTTCGGCAAAAAGGTCACGGTGTCGCAGATGGGCAGCTTCAAAGAGGTGCTGGAAGAGCATCCGATGTGCGCCGGCTGCGCCATGACCCTCTTCATTCGCCTCGCCATGATCGCCTTCCCGAATCCTGAAGATACCATCACCGTCGGCACCGCCGGCTGCGGCCGTCTGGCGATTTCGCAAGCCGCCATTCCGTTCGTCTACGGGAACTACGGTGACCAGAACGGCGTGGCGAGCGGGCTGTCCCGCGGACTCCGGCTCCGGTTCGGCGACAAGCCGAAGGACGTGGTCGTGATGGCCGGCGACGGCGGCACGGCCGACATCGGCTTCCAGCAAGTGCTCCACTCCTGGTTCCGCAAGGAACGCTTCACGACGATCATGTTGGACAACGAAGTGTACGGGAACACCGGTGGGCAGGAGAGCGGCATGACGAACCGCGGCGCCGTGTTGAAGATGGCCCCGCTCGGCAAGAAGTTCGAGAAGATGGATATGGTGCAGATGGCGAAGGTCGCCGGCTGCGCCTATGTGGCGACGGTGGTGCCGAACAACCCGCGCCGTGTCGAGAGTGTCATCAAGAAAGCCGTGCTGATCGCCCGCGAAGTCGGCGCGACCTACATTCAGGCCTACACCTCCTGCAACATCGAGTATGCGATCCCGACCGACAAGGTCATGGAAGATGCGAAGACGGTCGAGAACGATCGGTATGCGTTCTCCGAATACATCAGCGACGAAGCCAAGCAGTACTTGACCGAGCGGTACGGGTACAAGGAGTTCTTGCCGAAGCCGGCGGCTCCTGCGGCCATTCCCGGCAAGTCTTAGGGCCGACGACAAGGGAGGCTGACCATGGCAAAGCGGTTCAACATTCGGATGGCGGGCGTCGGCGGACAGGGCGTCGTGACCGGCTCGCACATTCTCAGCACGGCGGTCATCAACGCCGGCGGCGAAAGCACGATCGTCCCGTTCTACGGATCGGAAAAGCGCATGGCGCCGGTCGAGAGCTACGTTCGCGTATCGGACGAAGCGATCTACGAGATCGGCGAGATCACGTTCCCGCACATCATCATCATCTTCCACCCGCAGGTCATCACCCACGGCAAGTCCTACACCATGCCGTTCTACTTCGGGTTGAAGGAAGACGGGATCGCGTTGATCAACAACGACGGACCGATGAAGTTGCACCGGGATCAGGCGCGCGAGCTGGAAGAGCGCCGCGCGAAGCTCTACTATTTCCCGGCCACCAAGACGTCGTTGGAAGTGGCGGGGATGGATCTCGCGACCAACATGGCGCTGATGGGCTGCATCGGCGCGATCACGGGTCTGACGAGTATGGCGGGGCTGGATCAGGCTGTGAAAGACCGGTTCCTGGGCAAGGGTTTCGTGGTGTCCGGTGGAACGGCGGCGTTGGACAGCGTCGTCGAGCGGAAGTTCAAGAAGAAGCAGGAACTGATCGAAAAGAACGTGGCGGTCATGCGCGCCGGCTGGAACTACGCCGTCGACCACGGGTGGGCGTCCAAGGACGTCAAGCGGGCGGAAGAGCCTGCGGCGACCGCGACCGCGTAAAGGAGCACCATGTATCTCGTAGCCGATATCAACGTAGAAATCTGCGCCGCCAAGAGCTGCAAGCTCTGCACGCAGTATTGCCCCGAAGCCAACACCATCCTCTACAGCGA
>OMJK01000105.1 GCA_900299325.1 Nitrospiraceae bacterium
CATGATGAACGGCATCACCGCACCAACGACGCTGCTCACCATCGTGCTGACAATCATCGCCAGTAACATGGCAACCGCCAGCCACCACGCCGCCCCGTGCCCATGATAGGCGGAGTACGCAAAGATGCCGACGGCCGACGTGATGCCGACCAACGCCCCGTTGGCCATCCCGACCACCGCCTCCTTGCCGATCAAGTCCGGCCAGCGATCCAGTTTCAGTTCACCGAGCGTCAAGCCGCGCAATGCCACCGCCAGCGCCTGGCCGCCGGTGCTGGCCGACTGCCCGACCATCACCGGCAAAAACGCCGCCACGGCCACCGCCTGCGTCACCGCATCTTCGTAATAGCCGACGACAGCCGCAGCCAATAAGCTGCTCAGAAGGTTGATCTGCAACCAGGAATGCCGGAACGACAGGCTGCGCCACGGACTCGCCTGCAGCCGCTCTTCACGGCCGACACCGACCATCTTGCCGGGCTGCGCCGTCAGTTCGAGCGTCTGTTCGTGAAAAAACGCATAGCCGCGCACCAGGCCGATGAGCACCCCTTCGTCGTCGCACACCGGGTATTCGGGAAAATGCCGGACGTGCACCAACGGCACCACCTGGCTGACCGGTTGCGTCGCTTTCAAAAAAAACGGGTGCTCGACCATCAACTCGCGAAC
The DNA here is from genome assembly GCA_900299325.1 of Nitrospiraceae bacterium. Classification (GTDB taxonomy): domain Bacteria; phylum Nitrospirota; class Nitrospiria; order Nitrospirales; family Nitrospiraceae; genus Nitrospira_D. Next base: position 661 of record OMJK01000105.1, read on the forward strand.
CGGCTGATCCGGCTCGGCCAGCAACAGCTCGCGCATGACCAGCGCCCCAAGCAACCGGCGCCGGCCGTCTATAACATAGGCGTACGAGATGAACGCCTCTTTCACCCAGGTACGCAACTGATCAACTGCCTCGCGCACCGTCGTGTCCGGCGCAAACGTGGCCACGACCGGTTCCATCAGCCGTCCTACGCTCCCCGCCGGATAGTGCTGATTGTGCAACCAGCGGTCCCGCTGCTCCTCCGACACCGCCCGAAGAATCGCCGTCCGATGGTCAGCCTCGAACCGCGGCAACAGCGCCGCCGCTTTCGCCGCCGGCAAGAGAGTCAGAGCCGCCGCAATCGTCACATCCGATTCGCCGACCAGCAGGTGAACCGCATCGTTGGGCCCGCGCCGAAGAATTTCGTCGATCAGGATTCGCGCGCGCGATTGCACGGCCGGATCATTCAGAGCCGAAGCTGTGGCTGCATCTGCCATTCACCCCTCGCTTTCGGTTGATGGACGATTGCTCAGGAAGAAGAACCTCGTCGCATGATGGCCGCACCCTACGCCCCCGCAGAACATACGTCAAGGATAGATTAACAAATGGATGCTTTACCGATGACTAGCCTCACGCACACGGCGTGAACACAGCCGCCTTGACTTGCATCGACCGGACGGATACAACCGTCACCCGAGAAAGGTCCATCCCGCCATGCACGTCACGTTGATCGCTCGATTGCTCTCCATGATCGTCCTGCTGGCCGTGCTACCGGCTTGCGGCTCAATGGGGAAATTGATCCCCTCGACAGGAACCCCGCCGCCGATCGACTTTGCACTCGTACTTCAATATGCCCAACGCTCCGCGCAGGTCTATGAAGCGGACACAGCTATCCGGCAGAACGCACCGGCCGGCACCACCATCGCCATCATGCCGGAAACGCCGGCGGGCGTGAAAGCCTACGTGGAGACCGACGACGCGCACAAGCTTCAGTGGATCGTCGCCCGCGGGACGTCCAACCTGGCCAACGTCAAACTGGACATCGATTACAACAAGGTAGTGGATCCCCGCCTACAGATCCCGCTCCACAAAGGCTTTGCCGATGCCGCAGTGCCGATCTATCGCTTCGCCAAACCGCTGCTCAAACCGGGCTACGAAGTCCGCGTGACCGGACATAGTTTAGGCGGCGCCGCGGCATTGATTGTGGTGATGCTGCTGAAGGAAGACGGGGTCGCGCTGGGGCAGGCAATCACGTTCGGGCAACCGACGGTCACGAATCGCGCGGGCGTCGCGAAGTACCGTGCTCTGCCGCTGCTCCGCATCGTCAACGACAAGGACCCGGTGCCGCTGTTACCGCCGCTCGATCCGCTGTCGGTGCTGGATGAAGGGCCCTACGAACACCTGGGGCCCGAAGTCGTGCTGAAAGACGGCCCGGCCTACGTCTACCTCGCCGAACCGCAAGCCGAGCGGTTTTCCGTCACGTCGTTCTGGAACACCCTTGGCAACCAGCAGGCCCCGGACCATCCCATCGCCATATACATCCAGAACCTGCGCGCCAAACTCGGCTCATAATAGCGTCACTGCGCACACGCCGGTTAGCGTCTCTGTCGCCATCCCTGAACCGCACAGGAAAGAAAATAAGCCGCGGCAACACCGGCACAACCGCCGAACATCCAGCCCATCCAGGGATGGTCCCGCCATCGAGGCGCATCGATCCAGTTGAACGCCGCCATCGCGCCAAGCAAACCCATGCCGACCGCCAATGCGAACGCATGCCACGGGCGAGCGACAAGATGACGATGAAACACCTGGCGATTGTGGGTTTGCGCCGGCAAATCGTACCGGCTCGCTTTGAGGTAGCCGTCATCTGTATTCATCGCATAGCCCCCTATCAAACGTTGCGCTCCATCAAGTGTAGCAGAGGACCGCGATCGGCTCTCTACTGATTCCTCGTTTCCCCTACGTCCGTTCGGACCTATGGTCATCGCTCGATATTCGGGATACTCTCATCCATTCGTCGTCAACCACTCCCACCCAAGGAGCACACGATGGCACATCCTGTCCTGCTGATTGCTCTCATCGCCGGTGCGCTGATCTACCCCGCGATGTCCGTCGCGTCCGACAAGCCCCCTAGAACCGGAAGCACGGTCAAAGAAGTGAAAGCGATGCCGGCAACCGAACAGACCGCGCTGGCGCTCAGCGCCGCGCCGGCTCACATTTCAAACAATGCCGGCGCGATGATCTTCGGCGCCGACGGCAAGCTCACGGAAACCCGGAAAAGCACCAACGGCTTTACCTGCATCCCCACCATCATGAACCTCCCCGACCCCGATCCCGTGTGCATGGACGCAGCCGCCCTGCAATGGTTCACCGACATTGCGAACAACGCGCCCAAGCCGACCAATACCGTTCCCGGCATTGCCTACATGGCGCGGGGCGGATCGCATTTCGAAAAAGGCGGACAGGTCGTGATGTCGGGTGAGGGCGCGAAAGTCGTGAAGGAACCGCCGCACTGGATGGTCATGTGGCCGTTCGGCGCCGCCGCGACCAAACTCCCGATCGCTCCCAACCCATCCGGCGTCTACATCATGTTCGAGGGCAATCCCTACGCCCACCTGATGGTCTATCAGGATCCCCGGAAGATGAAATAGTCCGGAACAGGATTAATTTCTTCTGGCGCAACGGATAGGATCGGCGTCTTTTCCAACAATCGACGCCCCACCGACGCCCGCTCCGGCCGATCGATTGTCTCCATTTTTTGGTGCAGCCTGTTCACCGGCGTACGAACCGCTGCGTTCTCCCGCCGCAGACGCCACTCAGTTCCGTCCCGTCACACGCATCCCGCCCTGTTCTCTCGTCGCAGCGACGCAAAATTCCCCATCCAGACCGTCCCGCCGATGGTGCGCCAACCGGAAAGTGCCCTTCATGCAGGTCACTGTTCCGCCGAAGCGCTCAGTTCAGTCGATGACGCCCCTATCTAGCCTCAACACACACATGTGGCACAGGGCTTGCTCGTTTGGGCGCTATGGGCATCAGGCATCTGAGCGGCAAAAGGGCCCCTCAGATCCGCCCCAACCGATTTCAAGGAGGAAATCGATGACGATCATTGGCATACAGCGGATCATGCGTGCGGTATTGGTGGTGGGACTGCTGGGAGGATTCGGCGCGGGCCTCGCCTGGGCGGAAAACCAGGCGCAGTCGATGGGGACCCAACCGGGTCCGGCCTTCACCACCGTCGACGGCAAAGTCGTGAAGATCGAAGGCAACGTCTTCACCATTCAAAGCCAAACGGCGAACTATCAGAATCTGGGGACCACGACCAACACGGACGAGGTTCGCATCTACGTCGGCAAAGAGACCAAGAAGCTCAACGGGGCCAAGAAGGTCGGCGATAAGATTCGGGCCGAGGTCACCGAGAGCGGCTTCGCCAATTCCATTCAGTAACCGCTCACCCCGGCTCTACTGATCGACGCACAGTCGGCACGGGCCGATCCATCCGGATCGGCCCGTCGTGTTTTCTGCACACCGCAATCCCAACTGCAACGACCATTCACATTTCAGAACGAGGCACTTACTTGACGTCGACCGTCACAACCGCAGCGGCCGGTAATATCTTATGGTCCTTGTTCGCCGCCTGCACTTTGATTTCGTGCCTGCCCGGCGCCACATTCGAAAAGGTCCCCTTGAACCCCTTCTGGTACTGCCCGTCTAAATAGACGTGCGCGTGATGCGCCTGCGACCCGGCATGGAGATCGTATTTGAGATCGAACGACTGGCCGACCGACTCACCGTCCTTCGGCGCCGTGATCTGAATATGCGAACCGTCGTCTTTCAGCGCCTCATCGGCGACAGCGACGAACGAGATGGCGGCGAACCCGATAACGAGCACCAGACACAGCACACTGAGCCATCGAGACATTGAACCCTCCCTGGAATGAAATGGGTGAAGAGTGACTCGTACATACACCGCGACATTGTATGCGGCGATCCGCCCGTCTTCAAGCCGCCGGTCCCCTTTGTTGTCTCCGTGCGCCTGTGCGACAATCGGGCATCGTCCATGCGCCGCCATCGCTGCTCACACCGCCGTTGGATGCTGCGTTCTATCTCCTGCCTCGCCCTTGTCGCGCTCGCCATCGGGACCTCCGATCAAGCGCATGCGCGGAAGGAACTGCTCACGCCGGAGGAAAAGGCGCAGCTGCGCCGCGTCGAGCGCATTCATCTGGAAACTCTGGCCCTCACGATGCATGGTCCGGCGGATGCTACGCCGTTCACCACCGCCGCCGCGATGCGGCTCGAACAACTCGGTTATCGTATCGTTCGTGATGCCGGCGCACCGGTGGACGTTGCGGTGCGGATCAAATGCGAAGAAGTCAAAACCTGGGAAGGCCCAATCCGGTCAGGCGGCGATGCCGATCAGGTCGACGCCGCCGCGCGGCTCTGGAAAGGGCCGGCGTGCCAGCTGACGTACCGAATCGGTTCCCGTCAGACCGACTGGCATCATGAAATTCGAGCGGAGACCTCACAGCCGGGGGCTGGAACCACCTTGGCAGCGCTCCTTGCCCAGCTGCGACAGGACGACTTCCCCTACCGGCTGGCCGCCGAATGGGAACAGACTCCCCGCCTGATTGCCGCGCTGGACGCCAAAGAAACAACCACAGCGCAGCGGGCGACGATCATCGGATTGTTGGGCACACTGCAATCGCCCGACAGCCTCGCGCGATTGAACGCCGCCCTCACCAACCCCGATCCCGCCGTCGCACGCGCAGCCGCAGCGGCACTGGGCACAGTTGGGCAATCGGACAGCATCCCCGCCCTGCTCGCTCTCTTCACCTCCGGTACGCCCGAGCAGCACCGGACCGCGATTGCGAGCCTGGGCCAACTCGTTCCCCTACACCCCAACAGCGCCATCGTTCCGACGTTGGTCGCCGCCCTGCCGCACGAACCGGTGGCAAATCAGATTCTCATCGTCCGCGCGCTGGGGGCCTCACCGGACCGGCGCATCCTCGAACCGCTCAAAGCGCTCCACCGCTCCGTGCTCAAGGTCCCGCCGGAGCAAATCACTCCCGAGTTGAAAGAATTGAAATCGGCCCTGGGAATTGCCCTCGATCTCTTCGACGACGGCATGCACGCGGACTAGGAAGGAAATGTTAACAGAGACTACTTCTGCCTGGCGATGATCTGTTCTTTGATCCGCTCGTATTGCGCCTGATCGAGGATTTGTCGGTGCACTAACTCGTCTTTCCGTTTGTACGGCCGCCCGGCGATGATTTTCTGCGCGAGGACTTCGTCGATGCCCGGCAGCGCAAGCAGATGCTTTTCCGCGACGCGGTTGAGATCAAGTGGATAGACCGGCTGGGTCCACTGCCACAACTGATAGCCGATGCCGAGGACCAGCGCGAGAAGCGAGGCGAGCACGGCCGGCGGTAGATACAAGAGGCCGGTTTTCCGTTCGGGACAAATCGGAGGCGGCAGAATGATGGGCGCGCCTAATCCTACCATAAGCTCCAATACGGCTTAACTGAATGACTCAGACCACCACACCGGACACCGTAAATCATTCGAAGAGATAAGCAAAAATACCCTTGGGAAATCCGAGGTGCCATACAAAGGCGATGAACTACCCCTGACTTTCCTGACGACTTCATGAAGCCGATGTTTTGACTTCTGATTTACAACCAATTCTTTCCGCACCGACATGCCACAGCTAGAAGCCCATTGACGACCATACCGATCCAGGCGTAGTATTTTCCGCCTGATGTTTCAGGGGCAGGGCTGCAGACTTCCAACGGTGAATATTGCAGCTCACACCCCAACGCCAGCACACCACGCGTCCACTCAACAAGGAGGACCGGCGCATGGCTTCCCCCTCACCGACTACACAACGCATCCTCGGAGAAGTAGCCCGCCTGCGCGACTGTGACATGGACCAGCTGGCGAAAAATCTTCCCGATCTCTCCTGGAACCAGGTGTTCCTGGAAATTGACCGCCTGAGCCGGGAAGGCGAGGTGTTGGTCTTGTTTCGTGGCAGCGGCCGATACACGATCCGGTTGCCGGACGACAAGACAGGTTCGACGGTGCACTAATCCATAGCCCGCTACTTGTACCCGATCACTATGCTGTCGAGCCCGGCCAGGTTGACCACCGAACGTGTTGCCATGCGACGGCTCCTTTCTGTGTCCTCATCGTGATGGCGGCGCTATTCCTTCCGGTCCGCTGGTTCGCGTATCCGCATCGGCGCATCCACCACCGTGCTTTTCCACGCCGGATACTGTCTCGCCACCTGAGTCAGAGTCGCCTCGCGCTCGTTCTCGATCGCAAACCGATAGCCCTTGCCCTTGGACGTTCGCTGCGGGATCGTCACATGGACGCGGCCCACGTACCGGATCTCGCCCCCGGCGACGGTGAACACGGTGTTCAACTCGCCGCCCAGACCGGCCATGCCGTCTTCACGGAAATTTTTGATGAGATAGTGTCCCGGCCGCAACCGGGAGATGAACATCCGCTCGACGCCCGGCTGCGCCTCAAGCCTGTAGCGGGCCGCGTAGGGTTCCTCGCCGTCGGGATCCCCCGGTTGAATCTGCACGATGTCGAAGACATAGGTCGCACCCGTCGCATCGTGCCCGGTGGAACGTCCGCTTGGCGCAACCGCCTCCGGCTGCACGAACACCGACCCGATCACGATCCCCCACTCCACGCCGGGCGCCGCCAGCCGCTCGGTCGACATATCGAACGAGGCCACGCAGGCGACCAGGCTCGCGAGGAGCAGCCCGGCGGCCGGAACGCTCACGGCTATGCGGCCGCGCATGTTCTGCGACGCCTCCTCACGGTCTGCCGGTACCATTCGCATCGCACCGACGCTCTTCTACTGCAGAAGGCCGCTCCATCACAAGATCCCTCCCTGTAACCCCTTCTTTCTCGCACGCACTTCTGCTACCATCCCCGCCGACGGAGACCCGACGATGCGATGGACATGTGCCTGGAGCCTGTGGCTGCTGACCGG
>OMJK01000106.1 GCA_900299325.1 Nitrospiraceae bacterium
CATGACCCCCAAATCCAACCGGTCCACGACCGTCACACGCTGGCCGCGCCAACCCTTTCGGAACTCCTTGGTCAGCCCGCTGGTTCGCAACGCCGTCATGCAACCCTCCGGTGACCACGCACCTTCAGACGATCCTTCATCATGCTGCTCTGCACGTTGTGCGAGTCGCGATCGTACTCGTACCGCCCTCCGAACGGCTCGGACGGAATGCGGCGCAGCACTCCGTCGGTCACAAGATCGTCGAGCTGGTTTGGAAATGCCTGGTGGCGACTGTGAAATTCCTCAATAGCCCGTTCCAGCAGTTGCAGATCCCGCTCGACCATGACTTCCTTCATCCGCTGCTCAATCGTCGCTCGAACATTTTCATCCGCCGTCTGCTCGTACACCTGTGCGAGAAACTCCAAGGCCAGCTGCGGCTCACGCGACGAGGCATATAACCGTGCCGCAAACGGCGCCAAATAGGCAGGTGCGCCGGGGAGTTTGGACGCGCGCGCGAGATAGTCGGCTGCCTTGGCATCATCACGAAATTCGAAATAGTGATTAAACCCGACGAGAAACGGCAGCTTCCACACGTTCGGGTTGTACAGCATCCCCTTTTCCAGCAACCGATTGCTTTCCTCAGGCAACACCACGATCGTGGTCAAGGCCACGCCTCCGGCTTCATAGACGTGCACAAACGAGGGGTCCAGAGTCGTAATCACATCCAACGCATGAGCGAGCCACCGCCCTGCTTCTTTGGACACGTTCTTCTCTCCCATCACTTGAATCGCGCTGAACCACAGCGCATCCGCCGCGACCTGCTCATACCCCAGCACGGCAGTCTTCACATATTCGCCTGACGGGAGAAACATGAAATCCTGCATGCGCGGCTGCATCGAACGTGCGTGGTCCAACTCTCCCTGAAGCCAATGCAGACAGCCAGCCAGGCCAATCCCTACAGCCGCACATACAATTTGCCATACCCGCGTGGTCATGAAGCCGGCGGGAGGGCCACGAGTCGCCCGACTCGCGCCGCATCCACTCCAAGAAATTCACGTTCCAACGCATTCAGCGGACGACCGGAAAACTTATGCTGAGCCGAAACGATCGATTCATATTCCATTCTGGCAACGGCAGTCTCCCCTGCCTGCACAGCCAATTCAGCCAGCAGTGCGCGTGCCGGCAAAAAGTTCGGTTCATACGCGATAGCCTGTTGCAACAACTTTTTCGCAGCCTCACGATGATTTTGCACAAGCCGTATTTTGGCGAGTTCACAATAGTGCGCCGGGGTATAGGGATCGAGGGCGATGGCTGCCTCGAACGATGTCGCGGCTTTCTCGAATTGCCCATCCCGTTCCGCTGCCGTTGCGGATCGCTGGGCCAATGCCGCATGGAGCATGCCCAGCCGGGCTGGGAACCGAGCATCCTGCCTATTCAGCGACGACGCAATCGTCAGTTCATCAATCGCCGCCATCAACGGCAGGTGATTGCCGGATTGTTCGTACATCCGGACGGACATGCGCGCGATCGCATCGTGATAGCCGGTCACGCCGGGATCGATCAGACTTGCCCGTGTAAAATCGGCGAGCGCCTCGGATACCTGACCTGCCTGATGCGCTTTCTCACCTGCTTGAAAGGCATACCAGGCGACGGCCGGACGGGCCACCAGAACCACAGCCAGCGCTGCACCCGTCAATACAAGCACCATCTGCATGGGCCGATACGAAACGGGGATCCGGGTATAAATCGGTGCCCCGTCCGGCCGGCTCTTCATCGTCACCACCAGACTGCCCATCAACACGAGAAGCAACATGAGCGCCGGCTCATGGAAAACCGAATCGACCGCAGCATGGATCAGAACTCCTGCAGTCCCGGCTGCCAATCCCGTCACCACTCCCCGTTCCCACGGCTCACGTGACTGCTGGAGGACAGTTCGAATCCGCATCACCCACAACACGATCGCAGCAGTAACGACAAGAAGTCCGATAACGCCTAATTCGACGGCGAGCTGAAGATATTCGTTATGTGCAGACTCCGCACGCTTGCCATAGCGCGCCACATCCTGTTCCAGAGGAAACCGGTACGCAAACGAGGTGTATTGATACATGCCGGCGCCGGCACCAAGCGGATGATCGATCACGCGCTGGAGCGAACTCGCCCAAATATCCAGCCGTGTGTATGCGTAAGGATCGTGAGCCGACACGTCGATAGCCCGTTGCCGGATAGGGTTGGGGAACACCATTATGCCCAGCAGGAGTACAGCAAGCACCAGCCCAAACCGCTTTCCGAATCGAACAAACCCCACAACGCCAATCGAGCAGAGTACCGCCGGTAATGCTCCCCTGGATTGCGCAAGCACAAACGCCAGCCCCGTCGCGCCCGCCGTACTCCAGAGCAGCACCTGTTCCCTGAGAGGTTTCGCACTGCCTGCAGAAAAAAAGAGGATGCTCAGGGCAACCGAAAAAATTGCGCCCATGTACGTGGCAAAGAAATTTGGATTGAAAAATGTACCGCGTGCCCGAGGAAGACCAAGCCAGACAGATTGCGCGATTCCTAGCAGAGCTTCACCGATTCCTACCCCACACACAACCCATACAAACAAATTGATGTGGCGACGGTTTTCGATCTGGCGCAGCAGAAGAACGAAGAACAGTGCGTAGCTCGCAAGGCTCAGCATCCACTGTAATGCACCGCTCACATACGGAGCCCAGATCAGCGATACGCTGGCAAGCAGGAGGAGTGTTGCGGCCAGGAAGACGTGGGGGTCTTTGGGAATCGCAATTTCCCCCTGTCTCATCCCTGCCAGCAACGTTGCAGCGCCGGCGATGATGAGCGCCAGGCGGATCAGAAAAACCGGATAATGGGTCGTTCCCCCGTCAACAAGAGGCGCGAACAGAGTAATGCCCGCCAAGATCAAAAGAGCAAAAGGAATCCGATAGTTACACAACATCGCGCGGAGACCCGTTTCCTGCGGTTGCATAGACAGTTTGGACGCGTCTGACTCACTCAGTTGCGAGTTGAAAGAAGCCAGGGGCACGATGGGCTATTTCGTAATAAGTGCCTTTGACTAGAGCACCATAGGACCCACGGATCGTCAATAATTTTCGCAGACTTACGCACTCCAAATAACAAGGGGAGGGACCTCTTGCGAGATCCCTCCCCTCATTCGGACCATGACCGCTATTTAGC
>OMJK01000107.1 GCA_900299325.1 Nitrospiraceae bacterium
CGAGAGCGAAGGCCACCGGCGCCACTGCTGTCGTTCCTCATCCGGAATTCCCTCTCCGGCACCGGCGGGAAACACGAGGTATTCCGGATCGTGTGCGATGACCCCTTCCAACGACAATCGCGGATAGGCCGCCTGAGTGTCGGCAGCGATGTTCCGCCCTCCTGCCAACTCGATCAGCTGATGGATGAAACTTCCGGGACCGACGGTTTGCAGCGGATCCGTATTCAGCACGTACAACACGCGGGGATGCGGATACGATCGGACCTGTTCTTTGACGACGGCCAGCCGCTGTCGCAGCCTGTCTACCAATTCTTCACCGGCCGACGATCGCTCGACCATGCGCGCGACGGTGTGAATCTCCGCAAACACATCTTCCAGCGAAGGCGCATTGAGCAGAAAGACCGGCACCTTCAAGCGATCCATCTGCTGCAGCAGATCCGGCCTGATAAAATCCTTCGGCGCAAGCACGAGATCCGGCTTCACCGCGACGATCTGCTCGACGCTCGGCGTGGCGCCTTTCAGACGAATCTTTTGTCCGACCTCGGGAGGAAAATCGCACAATTCCGTGACGGCAACCACATGCGCGCCTGCACCGACCGAAAACAGCATTTCCGTCACGCTCGGCGCCATCGAGACGACGCGGCCCGGCGCCTTCGCCAGAAACAGCTTTCGCCCAGCGGCATCGACAAACGTCCGCGGCGCCAGATTCGCCATGAACGGCATGCCGGTCAGAATGCCCTGTTGCCGTCGCTTCATCTCATCTCCCGCATCCACGGACTGCGCGACCAGCAGCAGCGCGACCAGGAGCAGTCGCCAGCGCGTGCCGCTGCTCTTCCATTGTCCTGCTTCCCTGACCGCTCGCCTGAACAAATAAAAAATCCCCAGGGCTTCGACACCCTGAGGATTGCACCCGCATACTCATCCTCACCCTTTCCCCAGCCCACGAGGGAAAGACCGGCAAGATCCTGAGGAGGTCTTCTGGCTCAGGGGACCGGTGCGTTCGTCACCGGCAACTTCCCGCGCCTTCCCATCCTCCGGAAAGGACAGTGGCCTGTGCGGGATTTGCCCCTTTACAGCGGCGGGACCGCGAGGGAATTCCACCCTCTTCCCATCACTCACGATCACTATATAAATGTAGGCTCACTCTAGTGAGGGTGCAGGAACCTTGTCAAGTTCAATAATGTCCAGCCGTCTACACCCGTCTCGCGGAAGCGTCATTTTTTGACTTTACACGATCTCCGAACTCCTCATGAAGTCACGCGATTTTTGGAGTCCATACGGCATAGCCCTTGCTCAATCTTTCCTCATCTAAACAGAACCGTCATCGCCACCCCACGCAAAACCGCCTATGCGGAACCTTTTTTTCAGCGCGTGCATCATCGTCGTCCTCTGGCAGGTGTTTGGAATTGTGGGGGCCTCTCGCCAGGATCCACCCAGCGAAACGTTCGTGCGGCTGATGACGCCGCCCGGCCGGTCCATCGCTAGTCCGATCGACAACGGCTACTTCATGTTGCTCGGCTTGACCACCCTGCCTAATTCCAATCCGGTTCAAACCGGATACGACATCTGGTTGGAGTCGAATGGAACACAGGGACGGCATGCCTTCGACATGGAGAAGTACGGACGCTCCGACCTGCACATCCCCGTCGCGCCCGATGTGCTGCTGCCGGAATGGAATTCGCCGACCCCGCTGGCGGAATTCCACACCCGCCAGGTCCATGCCCGCACATCCATGACCGCCTATCGGGCGCTGCTGACCCGATACGACCAGTGGCTGCGCATGCGATTCGAGGATTGGAGCTTTGCGCACCGGGGCGCCCCCCGCGCGGACGATCTGCTCGGCGCCCACCGGCTCTACATCGCGGATGGATTCGGCCATCAGACACAGACCGGCATTGAACGATTGATCGCCGACCTCGCCCAATGGAGGAGCGTCCTGAGACAGGCTCGCACCATCGGCATGAAGGTGACGGCGCAAGTGCTCCTGGAAGACGATGTCATCCTGCTCTCCCACATCCTCCACGAAGACCCGGCTGACCGCACCATGATCACACGGGCTTTGGAATACCTGCAACCGCTCACGCCGGCCGAATACTCGATGCGCTGGCCGATGCAGAGTGAATTTGTGCTGGGCTATGCCCGCAGCCGGTCGACTGAGTCGACGCTCCTGCCGGACGAACGCACGTTGGCGGCAGTCAACGCGCTGGCCCGTACCGCGCACCTCTATCCAGAAGATTTCCGGCACATCGAATTCGGACAGGGCAACGCGTTTTTCGGTCTGCCGACGACACAGACCACCTGGAACGCCCAGGCCACGCAGTACGACCAGGCGATTCGCGCCATCGACACCGCACCGGGGCCTCGACTGGTCCATACCCGGCGGGACGTGCGCGGTGAGTCGTCTTCCGTGTCACTGGAATTGAATCCGGCCTGGGATCCGTTCGAACAGCGGCTCGCCGAAACCGACGCGCGGCTCCGGCTCGTGTCGTTGCAGATCCTCATGCGCAAACCGACGGCAACCGTGACTGTTCCAACACGACTGGCGGAAGTCGGTTCGCGCTATTTCGATCCCTTTACCGGATTTCCCATGCTGTGGAGTCCGACCCAGCATACGCTCTACAGCGTCGGCAAAGACGGGTTGGACGACGGCGGCGACGCGGCCTTCGATATCAGCGTCCCGCTGACCGACACCCTCGCCCCTCATGCGGGCCGGCCGGCACACACCCGCGCCACGAATCCGTCGTAAACAGATTCACAGCCATCAACGGCGGTAGCGGAACTTGAGCACCAGAATGGCCGTCGTCAGCAGGAAGGTGACGGCGTTCGTAACGACGATCGGCCAGGCGTGAATCAACAACCCGTACACCAGCCACAGCAGGACACCCGACGTAAAGGTCAGCAGCATGGCCAGCGACAGATCGCCGGCCGATTTGGTCGTCCACGTCCGTTGCAGTTGAGGCCAGAACGCGATGGTGGTGAGAAGCCCCGCGACAAACCCGATGCCCGCAACGAAATCCATCCGCCTCACTCCACGACCATCAATTCGAAAGACTCCGGCCGAAATCGAATGCTTGTCAGCCTTCCCGATGCTGTGGTAGCATCAGCCGGTTCGTGAGCGTTCGTTCTATTGGGAAGGAGTCGTACCGTGGCCTTTGTATGCGAATTGTGCGAGAAGAAACATCAGTCGGGGCATAACGTCAGTCACGCCAACAACAAGACGAAGCGGGTCTTCAGTCCGAACCTCCAAACGGTTCGCGCAGTGGTGAACGGCACCCACAAACGCATTCGCGTCTGCACCCGCTGCCTGCGTTCTGGACGGGTTCAGAAAGCGGTCTGATCGCTCCAGGCTTCCCGCCGTTACGGCACGCCCCAGAGGACTTTTCCGCCCCGTTCCGCCAGTTTGACGACCATGCGCTCGTCCGGGGACAGCCGCAAGACGCGGGTGCCGTCCTTACTCGTCAGCACCAGGCCGACTTCCCCGCTCGCATCGAGACCGAGACCGGCCCTGGCTTTGCCCGTTTGATCCAGCAGAAGAAACTCTTCGGCATTGACGCCGTTGGATTTTTGCGCGTGTGCCGTTCCATTCGGCATCACCGTCTGGCTGAGAAACCCGCCCGCGATCCCGCCCAACAATGCCGCGGCCAGCATGAGCACAAATTGTCTGGGTGTCACGGTACGTCCTTTCGTCAACGTTAGCGACCGACCTGATGTTTGACTTCGATCTCACGCAGACTCTGGGTATAGGGACCACAGAGCTCTTTTGCTTTCGGCGGATCGTCCTGATACTTGGTCAGGCACTGGCGGTACGCCCGCAGCAACTCCGCTTTTTCGTCCTGAATGTCCGCCGTCGATTTCATGATGCGATACTCTTCGTAATAATGGCAGCCGGAGAGGACCACCACCAACATCCCCGCCAAGCATGTGCGCGCAAGCGTCACGGTAACCTCCTGTCAGTCTGATGTGTGACGTACAAGACGATCACGGGAGGAGTGTATTCGCTCGCCAAAATCAATCACAACCGCTCTGGGTCGGGCAAGCAAGAGGGAGATCGACAACACTTGAGGTGTGTATCCCGTCACCAAGATCAATCGTAAGGGTTCCGGGTCGAGCAAGCTCTGTTTGGAGCGGGCGATGGGATTTGAACCACACTCCGTCGCCGGTTCAGCTCTGAAACCTGCCTCCCGGCTTCCACGGAGGGGGCCAGCCCCCTCGTGCGCTCCCCGCGAAAGGGGCTCACCCCTTTCGAAATCCCCTTGTCGTGGGTATCAAATCCCACGGGAGAACGATTGCCTGTTTGGAGCGGGCGATGGGATTTGAACCCACGACAACTAGCTTGGGAAGCTAGGACTCTACCACTGAGCTACGCCCGCTCACGCACGTGATCCTATCCG
>OMJK01000108.1 GCA_900299325.1 Nitrospiraceae bacterium
CGCACGAATTACGAGGGCCTGCGGCAAGCTGAAGCTTCGGATCGGCGGCGGTGTGCTGGAGGAGACGGCGGGTCTTCGATGGTGATGATTGGCGTACACTGGAACGGCGTGAGACGGTTCGGTATCGTGCCGGGCGCAGTCATGTTTCTGATGGCGCTCGGTTGCGCTTCATCCGATGCGGTGTTGCCCCACAATTTCATGACGGAACTCTTCAAGGCCGCTTCTCCAATCGACAACGCGCTGGGTTTGGCCGTCTGGCTGGAGGATCAATGCGAGAGCCGGGAGAGCGACGATACGACGGTGACCATGCTCGAAGCGTTGCACGACGGGCTCGTCGTTCCCGTGGAAGCGTTGTTCGCCATCGGCGCAGTCGTTGTTGTCGGAACTGCATGGAGACTGTACGACCGCCTCATGCTGCCTGCCGGCGAACCATTGCCCAATCGACCGGAAATGGTGCTGAACTCTGTGGGGCCAAGTAGGGCCGCCCCCCGGCGTCCCAGTGGCGGCCAAGATCGTGAGCAATCCATTGTATGGTCGGCCTGCGTCGTGGCGTTCGACAAGTAATGGAGGTTCAGCCACGGGAATGCCCGATCCACGAGCGTCATCGAACCCGGCGCATTGCGCCCGTTCTTTTTCACAGGAGGTGTTATGAGCGAATCGTCGTTCTTTAGCCGGCAGATCAAGGAGTTCGTGCAGTCGCATCCGCAGGAAGAGGGATGGCAGGTGTTCGAAATTCCAGCAAGAGTCTCCCTCCACTATTCCTTTCACTATCTCCTCGACTTTTTGCGCGACCGTCATCCTGACGCGATGAAACGCCGGTCAGCGGTCAAAATCGTTGCCGAGGAAGAGTTGGCGTGGGCATTGGAGTGCGATCATCACGCGGAGATTGAGACTGCACGGGATGCTCGCCGGGAGTTGGACGGGACCGACTGGTTCGGACTGGTTCACATTGAATGGATGCAGCGCCCGATCCACATTGTGCGATTGCTGCTCTTTACCGGCCAAGGGTACACCGATGTGCTGCATGTGGCGATCAAGTCGAATGTCGCTTTCCGCCGGCTGGTGGAAGCGCTCAACGCGTACGAGCGGTCCAGGCGAAAAGTGGAGGCGCGTAAAATAGAGGTCGTCAATGGCGACGACATTCCGATCGTTCCTGTGGGATGGGACGAGATTGTTCTTCCATCGGGGTTGACGGAGGCCATCAGACGCAATGTGGAGGCGTTCTTCCAGAGCGAAGACCGGTATCGAGCGCTGGGGATCCCCTATCGGCGCGGGCTGCTCTTTGCAGGGCCGCCCGGCTGCGGCAAGACCTTGATGCTCAAGGCGCTGGCGTACCACTCGGCCGCGCACATAATCACCGTGCTCGGCAAGGCCGATGTCGAGGACGGCAATATTGACAGAGCGTTGCGCAGCGCCGGGGCGCAGGCTCCCTCCATCGTATTCTTCGAGGATCTCGACAAACTGGTCGGATCGAAAAACATTTCCCTCTCGCACTTCTTGAACATTTTGGATGGATTCAAAACCCTGAACGGCGTGATGGTAATCGCCACTGCCAACGAACCTGAACTGCTGGATCCCGCGCTGCTCTATCGGCCCAGCCGGTTCGACCGCGTGTGGACGTTTCCTCTTCCCGAAATGGAGCAACGGCTGGCGTTGCTGCGCAAGAGGGGTGGGGCCTATTTTTCCGACGCGGCATTGGACAATGCGGCGCGGCGGTCACAGGGGTTCTCGATGGCCTATGTGCAGGAGATCGTTGTCAATGCCCTGCTTGAATCGGCGCACAACGGAATGGCTCCGTCGGACGACGATTTGCGTCGAAGCCTCGACGCCCTCCGGTCGCAGCGCAAGAGCGCGTCCAGAAAGATGGATTCGCTCGTCGAAGAGGAAAGCGTAGGATTTGCCGTATCGAATCGGGCGAGGGGCTAGTTCAGCGCGCCGAGTTTCTGTTGTAGGATCGCAATCGCCGCGATGGCGGCGGTCTCGGCCCGGAGAATGGTCGGGCCGAGCGTCACGAGGCAGAATCCGGCCTGCTCAGCCACGACGATTTCTTCTTCACTCCAGCCTCCCTCCGGTCCCACCAGCACAGCGACTGATGCTTCCGGCGCCGTCGGCCAGGTGAGGTCGTCGATCTTCGCTCCGGTCTCGCGCCGTTCCGTCAGGATGATCCGCAGCGTCTGTTTTGCCGTGGCGCATAACGCCGGGACTGTCTGCGGTGCGCCGACGGCGGAGACTATCCACCGCTCGGATTGTTGCGCGGCTTCCAGCGCGATGCGCTGCCAGCGGGCCACCTGCGCCTCGATCCGGTCGGCTTTCGGTTGCACGACGCTGTGACGGGTCTGGACCGGCAGCACGGTCGCCACGCCGAGTTCAGTCGCCTTCTGGATCACCCAGTCCATTTTGTCGCCTTTGAGCAGCGCCTGTCCGAGAATCAGCGAGGGTGTCGTCCGGGCCGGTTGTTCCATGGACTCCAGAATCCGTCCAGTGACGGCTTTCTTGGCGACGGCGGTTACTTCGATGCGATAGCGCCGTCCGGCGCCGTCGCCGACGAGCAGTTGCTCGCCGGCGCGCACGCGCAAACTGTCACGGATGTGGGTCAGCAACTCGCCGGTGATGGACACATGCGGCGGAGTGAGGTTCTGCGGAGGAAGCAGGAAGACGGGCATCGGCAGCTCTGCGGGTGAGCGGAACCGGTCCGCCCGTTATTCGAAGAACGTTTTCATCTTGTCGAAGAACCCGTCGCCCTCGGTGTCCATCGACATGCCGCTTTCTCTGGCGAACTCGGCCAGAATTTCTTTCTGGCGGCCGGTCAGCTTTGTGGGGACCTGCACCTTGATCGTGTAGAGTTGATCGCCGGTCTGGCCGCCTTTGAGGCTGGGGACGCCCAGACCCTTGAGGCGGAGAATTTTGTCCTGCTGCGTGCCGGCCGGCACTTTGATGACGGTGGTGCCTTTAAGCGTGGGGACTTCGATGCGTCCGCCGAGCGTGGCGGTGACGAAGTTCACCGGCACGTCGCAGAGGATGTCGAGGCCCTTGCGCTGGAACATCGGGTGGGGCTTCACCGAAATGGCGACGAACAGGTCGCCCGGAGGGCCGCCGTTCCCTCCGTGCTCGCCTTCGTTGGACAGCCGGAGCCGCATGCCGGATTCGATGCCGGCGGGAATGTGGACGGCGATCGTGCGCTCTTTGTGCACGCGCTGCCGGCCCTGGCAGGTGCCGCAGGGTTCGGTGACGATCTGGCCGGCGCCCTGGCACTGGCCGCACGGCCGGCTGACGCTGAAGAAGCCCTGCTGGAAACGGAGCTGGCCGGCCCCTTTGCAACTGGGGCAGGTCTTGATCGAGGCCGGCGATTTGGCGCCGGTGCCTTTGCAGGTCCCGCAGGTTTCCCAGCGCGGGATTTTCAGCTTAGCTTCTTTGCCGTAGACCGCTTCTTCGAACGAGAGTTCGAGGTTGTACTGGAGATCGTTGCCGCGCTCCGCGCGCGAACCGCCGCGCTGCTGTCCGAAGAAGTCCTCGAAGATGTCGTTGAAGACGTCGCCGAACCCGCCACGTCCGAAGTCGAATCCCTCGAATCCGCCCGGTCCCTGCTGCGCGCCGGCGTGGCCGAACATGTCGTAGCGTTTGCGCTTGTCCTGGTCGCTGAGCGTTTCGTAGGCTTCGTTGACTTCTTTGAAGCGCTCTTCGGCGGCCTTCTTTTCCTGTTCGCCGGTTTGCAGGTCGGGGTGGTGCTGGCGGGCCATTTTCCGATAGGCCTTCTTCAGGTCCTCATCGGACACGTGCTTGTCGACGCCGAGAATGTCGTAGTAGTCGCGCTTGGACACGGACGTCACGGCTCAGGTGAATGCGCACAAAGACCGAGTTCCGTCCGTCACGGAACTCGGTCTTGCGAGTGTGATTCTAGCTTACTTCTTGTCTTTGTCTACTTCTTCGAACTCTGCGTCCACGACTTTGTCGTCGGTCTTGGAGGCGCCGGCTCCATTACCGCCGGCCGCCTCGGCGCCCGGCGCTGCAGACGCCGTCGACGCTTTCTTGTACATCTCCTCCGCCAGCTTGTGCGAGGCGGACATCAGCGTCTGGGTGGCCGATTCGATCTTGTCGGCATCCGTACCCTCGAGGGCTTTCTTTAACTCCGCGACGGCCTCCTGGATTTTGGTTTTGTCGTCGGCGGTCACTTTGTCGCCGTACTCGGTCAGGTTCTTCTCGGTTTGGTAAATCAGGTTGTCGGCCTGATTTTTGGCTTCCGCCAGTTTGCGTCGCTTCTTGTCGTCTTCCGTGTGCGACTGGGCGTCCTTGACCAGTTTCTCGACCTCTTCCTTGCTGAGTCCGCTCGACGCGGTGATCTTGATCGACTGCTCCTTCTGCGTCGCCAGATCCTTGGCCGACACGTGCACGATGCCGTTGGCGTCGATGTCGAACGTCACCTCGACTTGCGGCATGCCGCGCGGAGCCGGAGGAATGCCGACCAGGTCGAACTGGCCGAGCAGCTTGTTGTCGTTCGCCATCTCGCGTTCGCCCTGGAATACGCGGATCGTGACGGCGGTCTGGTTGTCGGCGGCGGTCGAGAACACCTGGCTCTTTTTCGTCGGCACGGTCGTATTGCGCTCGATCAGCTTGGTGAACACGCCGCCGAGCGTTTCGATGCCCAGCGACAGCGGCGTGACGTCCAGGAGCAGCACGTCCTTGACATCGCCTTTGAGCACGCCGCCCTGAATGCCGGCGCCGATGGCGACGACTTCATCCGGGTTCACGCCGCGATGCGGTTCCTTGCCGAAGAACTCTTTCACGACCTGGATGACTTTTGGCATGCGGGTCATGCCGCCCACCAGCACGACTTCGTTGATGTCGCGCGCGGACACGCCGGCATCGGCCAGCGCTTTCCGGCACGGCTCGATCGTCCGCTGAATGAGGTCGTCGACCAGTTGCTCCAGTTTCGAGCGCGTCAGCTTGATGACCATGTGCTTGGGGCCGCTCGCGTCCGCCGTGATGAACGGCAGATTGATCTCGGTCTCCTGTGAAGAGGACAGCTCGATCTTGGCCCGTTCCGCCGCCTCTTTCAGGCGCTGGAGCGCCATGCGGTCCTTGCGGAGATCGATGCCCTGGTCCTTCTTAAATTCGTCGACCAGCCAGTCCATGATGCGCAGGTCAAAGTCGTCGCCGCCCAGGTAGGTGTCGCCGTTCGTCGACTTCACCTCGAACACGCCTTCGCCGATCTCCAGCACGGACACGTCGAAGGTGCCGCCGCCTAGATCGTAGACGGCGATGCGCTCGTCTTTCTTTTTCTCGAGGCCGTAGGCCAGCGATGCGGCGGTCGGCTCGTTGATGATACGCAGCACGTTCAGGCCGGCGATCTGGCCCGCGTCCTTGGTCGCCTGGCGCTGGCTGTCGTCGAAGTAGGCCGGGACGGTGATGACGGCTTCGGTGACCTTCTCGCCGAGATAGTCTTCCGCCGTCTGCCGCATCTTCTGCAGGATCATGGCGGAGACTTCCGGCGGACTGTACCGTTTGCCGCGCAGTTCGACGTGGGCGTCGCCGTTGTCCGCTTCGACCACCTTGTAGGGCAGGCGCTTCATCGCTTCCTGCACTTCCTTGCTGCGGAACTTGCGGCCCATCAATCGCTTGACGGAGAAGATCGTGTTTTCCGGATTCGTAATCGCCTGCCGCTTGGCAATCTGGCCGACCAGCCGTTCGCTTTTGTCGGTGATGCCGACGACGGACGGGGTGGTGCGGCTGCCTTCGGCGTTGGCAATGACGGTCGGATCGCCGCCGCTCATGATGGCGACGCAGGAGTTGGTGGTGCCGAGATCGATGCCGATGACTTTACCCATGGGAGTTCTCCTTCCGGTCTAGAATCGTGTGTTCAACGTTATGCCGTGTCTTGTGATGCCGGTCCGCTCGAGACGCTGACCATCGCCGCCCGCAGCACCCGGTCATGCAGTTTGTAGCCCCGTTGAAATTCATCGACCACGTGGCCGCTGACCACCGTGTCGGAGGCGGCATGAGAGACGGCCTGATGCGCGGTCGGGTCGAACGGCTGGCCGACGGTGACGATCGGCTGCACGCCGAACTTGGTCAGGGCGGCGGTCAGCTGTTTCAACGTCAGATCCACGCCCTGGATCAGGGCCTGGCCGCCGCCGTTTTCTTTGGCCGACTTGATGGCCCGTTCCAGATTGTCGATCACCGGCAGGAGCTCTTTGAGCAACTGCTCGTTGCCGAAGCGGATCTGATCCCGTTGATCGCGCTGCGCAAGGCGTTTGTAGTTTTCGAATTCCGCCGCCTGCCGCAAATATTTGTCGTTCAGGGCCTTGCACTCGTCGACTTTGGCTGCCAGCGCTTCCTGGAGGTTCGAGCCTCCCGCCTGGCCGCTCTCGTCAGACGCGCCAGGTTCATCTTCTAACCCGTCGATTGTATTAGGTTTCTTCTCTTCGTCGGCCATTTCTACACCTCAACAGGCCCACAGATAGGCATAGGGAAGCGGAAGTCAACAGCAGCCCGAAGAAAAATCTGTGGATTGGAAAGAGGAACCGGGTCAGGAGGCGGCGAGTCCCTGGGCGCGCCGGTACAACAGTTCGAGGCCTTCGAGGGTCAGGAACGGTTCGAGTTTGCGGATGCTGGTGGTCTCCGGGGCAATGGCGGGCGCGAAGCCGCCGGTGGCGATCACGTAGGTCGGCCGTCCCAATTCCTGCTCGATGCGGCCGACGAGCGCGTCGACCTGGCCGGCGTATCCGTAGAGCAAACCGGATTGGATGCTGCCGGTCGTATCGGTGCCGATCACCGATTTGGGACGGGTCAATTCGACTTTGCTCAATTTGGCGGCGCGGGTAAAGAGCGCCTCCGCCGAGATGCCCAGGCCCGGCACAATGACGCCGCCGAGATACTCGCCGCCGGCGGTGATCACGCAGAATGTCGTAGCGGTGCCGAAGTCGACGATGATCAAGTCGCGCCGGTATTTGTCATGCGCGGCCACGGCGTTGACGATGCGGTCGCTGCCGATTTCTCCGGGGTTGGCATACCGCAAGGTCAATCCCGTATCCATGTCGGACGACACGATGAGCGGCCGCCGCTGGAACAGCGCGCCGATCATGGTTTCGAACGTGCCGGTCAAGGCGGGGACGACGCTCGACAGGATCGCGCCGTCGACCTGCGCCGGGGTTCGACCGGTTTGTGTGAGGAGACTGGAAAAGAGCACCCCGTACTCGTCGGCCGTCTTCTTGGCGTCCGTGGCGATCCGCCAGTGGGCGAGCAGCCGCCGGTCCTCAAAGAGACCCCAGACGATGTTGGAGTTGCCGATGTCGACGGTGAGCAGCATGCCGGCCATTGTAACGTGAGAGACGGGCGATTACTACTCTCGCAGATGGACGACGTCCGCTGCGCGGATCTCGATGATTGTTGGCGCAGGATCACCGTGGTCCGGAAGGAGCTGCAACGCACCGTCCTCTCCGATGCCCTGGGCGCGTCCGGTCAGTTCCTGATCCTTGCCGAGCAGAACTTTCACCCTCCGCCCGATGGTCGAGCAGCGGGCCACGTAGGCCTCGCGCAGTGGCTGTGAACCGGAGGCGGTCAACCCGTCGAGGAGTTGTTCGAGTTCCAGAAGCCACCGGGCGAGGAGACGATTCCGATTGATCGGCTGGCTGGTCCGTTCCTGCAGCGAGCCGGCGATGGAGCGTAGCTCAGGTGGAAACGCATCGCCCGATACGTTGACGTTCAGCCCCAGGCCGATGACGACGAACGCCTCCGCCGTTCCCAGGCCGCCGCTTTCGCAGAGCAGGCCGCCCACTTTCCGTCCGTCGAGCAGCAGATCGTTGGGCCATTTCAACGACAGCGGGATGGCAGCCACGGCACGGGTGGCTGCATCCGCTGCCAGCGCGGCGGCGAAAGGAATCCAGGAGAGGGAGGCCGGCGGCAGGGTGGTCCGGACGAGGACGGAACAGTACAGATTGAGTCCGGGCGGAGAAAACCAAATCCGGCCGTGCCGCCCGCGCCCGGCTGTCTGGCTGTCGGCAACAATGACGGTGCCGTGTTCCGCGCCGGCTTGGGCCAGCGTCATCGCTTCCTGGTTGGTCGACGCAAGTTCGCGGTGGAGCCGGAGTTGCCGGCCCAGCCTGGCGGTCGCCAGTGCGCTTCGGATGCCGTCGGTCGATAGTGGTGGAGCAGTGTCCACGGTCAGCGTGTTCGTCGTTTGCCGGACCGGACCGGCGTCAGCACCAGACTCAATGCGGTCGCCGGAGCGGAATGGGTAAGGGCGCCGATGGAAATGCGGTCGGCACCGGCTGCGGCCATAGCGCGCACGTTCTTCAGGGTGATTCCGCCGGAGACTTCGACGAGCGCCTTGCCGCGGATCAGTTTCACCGCCCGGCGGACCAGCGCCGGCGACATATTGTCGAGCAGGATGATGTCCGGCCGGCCGGCGAGCGCCTGCGTGACCTCGGCCAGCGATTCGACTTCGACGATGATCGGTGTTTGCACCGCCGCCCGGCGGCGTGCCGACTGGATGGCATCCCGCACTGCCGATGGACTGTTCATGAGCGCGAGGTGGTTGTCCTTAATCAGCACGCCGTCGCCCAGCGACAGGCGATGATTCACGCCGCCGCCGAGCGCGACCGCCCACTTCTGCAGCGCGCGCCAGCCCGGCAGCGTCTTTCTGGTGTCCAGGATTTTGGCCGGATAGCCGCGCACCGCACGGCAGAATGTTCGGGTCAGGGTGGCAATACCGGAGAGGTGCTGGAGAAAATTCAGCGCCACCCGCTCGGCCTGCAGGATCGACCGTCCGTCGCCTTCGATGTCGAGCAGCGTGGCGCCGCGCCGCGCGTCCTGCCCGTCGCGGATGCGGGGCCTCAGTTTTAAGGTGGAGTCGGTGAGCAGAAACGTCTGGACGGCGGCAGCGAGGCCGGCCACGACGAGCGGCTGTTGCGCGACGATCGAAGCCCGCGCAGGGCGGGCCGTCGGGAACAGGGCGGTGGTCGTGAGGTCGCCGGCGGCGAGGTCTTCCTGCAGGCCGATTCTAACGGCGCGGCGGATGTCGGCGGCAGGCAGCGTCGGCATGACTACGCTCCCAGCATCGCGCGCAGCTGCCGTTCGCTGCTCGCCAGCATCTCGCGATCGCGGGAGAGTCCTTGCAGCCGGTTCTGATGGTCGGCGATCACTTCGGGCGGCGCTTTGGAAACGAACTCGTCGTTCTTCAGTTTGCCAGCCAGCCGCTGAGTTTCCTTTTCCGTCTCAGCGATCTGCTTGGTCAGGCGGTCGACGGCCTTGTTCAGGTCCACGTCGCCTTCGACGTGGATGCCCACTGTCAATCCGTCGAGCGTCAGTCGCAAGAGTTTGCTGTCCGGCCATTGGGCCAGCGGTTGCAGAGTGAACTGCCCGCGGCCCAGATGGGCAAACTCCTGGCGGAGCGCCGCGAGCGTCTGCGCGGTGGCAGCGTCATCGTGCGTCACGAAGCAGGTGACGTGTTTGCCCGGCGGGTAGTTCAGCAGCACGCGGGCGGTTCGGGTCATGCCGACGCCGCGTTCCAGCAGCGCGAAGGCCTGTTCAGCGTCGGGGCTGTGCCACGCCGCATTGGCCGTCGGGTAGGACTGCGTGACGATGGTTTCGCCGGCATGGGGCAGCGTCTGCCAGATCTCTTCGGAGATGAATGGCATGAACGGGTGCAACAAGCGGAGAAACGTTTCCAGCGATTCCTGCAGCGTATGCCGGGTCGACGGGCCGTCGGGATGGGACGCGTCCTGAAGAGCCGGCTTGATGAGTTCGAGGTACCAGTCACAGTATTCGTGCCAGAAGAAATGGTACAACGCGTTGGCGGATCGGTCGAAACGATACGCTTCCAGCTCCTGGGTGACGATGCGAATGGTGTCGTGCAGCCGGCTGAGGATCCATCGTTCGGGGAAGGAACGCTGTGCCGGAGGCCGCGATTCCCGTGTGCCGTCCAGATGCATGTGCGCGAAGCGGGCCGCGTTCCAGATTTTGTTCGCAAAATTCCGGTACCCCTCGATCCGTTCCTCCGCGAGCTTGATGTCCCGTCCGGGCGATGCCATGGAGGCCAGGGTGAAGCGCAGCGCGTCGGTGCCGAACTGGTCCATCACGTGCAACGGGTCGATGACGTTGCCTTTGGACTTGCTCATCTTCTGGCCTTCGGCGTCGCGGACCAGCGCGTGGATGTAGACATCGCGGAACGGCACGTCGCCCATGAATTTCAGGCCGAGCATGATCATGCGCGCGACCCAGAAGAACAGAATGTCCAGGCCGGTGACCAGCGTCGACGTCGGGTAATAGGTTTTCAGTTCCGGGGTCCGGTCCGGCCAGCCGAGCGTCGAGAAGGGCCAGAGACCGGAGGAGAACCAGGTGTCCAGCACGTCAGGGTCGCGCAGGAACTCGCTTTTACCGCAACGCGGGCATTGTGTCGGCGCAGAGCGGGCGACGACCGGCACGGCGCCCTGGAGAATCGTGATCCGTTTGCGCGAGGCGGGCGGCAGTTCCCTCGCCTCGCTGGTGGCCATGCCTTCGTGCACGGTTTTTAGAATTGTGTCGGCATTACAGGCGGTGCAGTACCAGGCGGGGATCTGATGGCCCCACCAGATCTGGCGGGAGATGCACCAATCCTTAATGTCGCGCATCCATCCGAGATAGTTGTTCACCCAGCCTTCGGGAATGATGCGCACATGTCCGGTTTCAACTGCTTTGATGGCGGGCGCGGCCAGTGGCTGAATCTTCACGAACCACTGGGGCGAGAGATACGGCTCCACGACGGTCTTGCAGCGGTAGCACTTGCCGATGGCCAGCTTGTGGTCGTTGACTTTTGCAAGCGCGCCACGCTCGCGCAGCAGCGCCTCGATCTTGGGGCGGGCCTTTGCGACCGGCAAGAGTTCGACGGCGTCGACGACGGCCTGTTCCACCCCGGCGGCACGCAGGCTGACCGGATCCAGCCGTGCGTGGTGATCGAGAACCGGCAGCCGGGGCAACTGGTGCCGTTCGCCGGCTTCGTAATCGTTGAAGTCGTGCGCCGGGGTGATTTTGACGGCGCCCGTTCCGAATTCGCGATCGACCAGGATGTTGTCGCCGATGATGGGAATAGTTCTCGTCGTCAATGGCAGACGAACGCGCCGGCCGATCAGATGATTGTATCGGGGATCGTCCGGATGGACGGCAACGGCGGTATCGCCGAGCATCGTCTCCGGCCTGGTTGTCGCGACCGTCAGTCTAGTTGCGGGATCGTGTTCGAGTGGATATTCAATGGAGTAGAGCTTGCCTTTGCTATCCTCGTGCTCGACTTCGATGTCGGAGAGCGCGGTGAGGCAGCGCGGACACCAGTTGATCAATCGTTCGCCGCGATAGATCAGCCCTTCCTCATGGAGCCGGACGAACACTTCGAGCACGGCTTTCGAGAGACCTTCGTCCATCGTAAAGCGGAGCCGGTCCCAGTCGCACGACTCGCCGAGCTGCTTTTGCTGGTTCACGATCGTATTGCCGGACGTTGCTTTCCATTGCCAAACCCGCTCGATGAACCGTTCGCGGCCTAACAATTCTCGTGAAGAACCTTCGGCTATCAGCTGTTTTTCGACGACATTTTGTGTGGCGATGCCGGCATGGTCGGTGCCGGGCAGCCACAAGACATTGCGTCCTTGCATGCGCCGCCAGCGGATCAAGATGTCTTGCAACGAATGGTTCAATGCATGGCCGACATGGAGCGAGCCGGTGACGTTCGGCGGCGGAATGACGATACAGTAGGGTTTGCCGGGATGGTCCAGGGAGGCGCGGAAGTAGCCGCGCGCAATCCATTCCCGGTACCAGCGGTCTTCGACCGTGCGGGGTTCGTAGGTTTTATCCAGTTGCGGCGATGGCATGGATCGGTGTGCGTTGGTCAGCGGCGCGCATCTTAGCACGTCTCGTTCGCGGCGGAAAATGGGCTGGCGGCGGTCGGACGCCTGTGCTATACACTCGCGCGGAGCAGGCCACGTTCACTTTGACCAGGAGCAATTATGGCGAGAGGGCGGGAAAAGGATCGCAAGACGCGCAAGAAGCATCGCAAGAACATCAAGCGAATGAAGGCGCTGGCGAAGGCGCGCCGGTCGGCGGCCAAGCGCGGGAAAAAAGGATAAGCAGGCGGCTGGTGGGTTAGTCGGCGGACGTCAGGCGCTTTAATTCCGCCTTGATGATCTGTTCGGCAAGTTCCGGCACGATCCGTTTCACGGCTTCGTCGACGCTGCTCTCGGCACTGGAACGCACGACATCGTCGGCAATCAGCGGCGCCTGTTTGGCGGCCGCCTGGCGCACGGCGTCGGTCACGATCAAATCGATCGATCCCAGGTGCTCCCGCACGGCTTCGGGCAGGTACTTTCTCACGCCGGACTCCGACTGCTCCTGGACCAACTGGTTCAACCGTTCCTTGATCATGGAGCCGACGACGTCCGAGGCGGCATCGCGGATCATCGGTTCGCAGGCGGCCATCTCGCTGCGGAGCAGTTGCGGCAGTTCCTGGGCGAACAGCGACTTGACGAGTGCGGCGAGCCGGTCTTTCGACAGCATTTCCTCCATCCGCTGATGGAATTCTTTTTGAACGATGGTCCGGACCTGCGTGGTGACGGCCTGCTCGACCGCCTGGCGAATCAGTTCCGCCATGCTGTCTTCGGCGCGGGCCGGTTTGGCGGCGGGTGACGGGGCCTGTTTTGCCGGGGCCGGCGGAACGGGCGCAGCAGGAATTTCCGCCGTGGCGTCGTGCTCGTCCGGCGCTGCGTCGTCTTCGTCTTCCGAGTCGGTGGTCGCCGATGTTGGCGGCCACACCCGCCGTTTCAGCCCGCCGTTGGTCTGGCTCTGCCGTTTCTGTTGCAGCGATTTGATGATCTCGAGCAGGTCCTCGGCTTGAAACGGTTTCTTCAGGAAGGCTTTGACTCCGAGCGAACGGAACAGGTTTTCATCCGGCCGGTCGGCGGCATCGATCAGTGAAATCAAATACGTTTCAGCCAGGTTATCGCGCTTGTTGATTTCTTTGCAAAATCCCGAAAACGTCATGTTGGCGAGGTGGTAGTCGGCGATGATGAGGGCCGGGGCTGCTCGGCGGGTGGCCTCGAGCGCAGTCGGGCCATCCTGAAATCCAATAACCTCGTAGCCTTCCGGCGTCGAGATCTGCTCGACCATGCGCCGGACTGCCGGGCTGCTATCGACAATGAAAATGGAAGAGGGCACCTAACTCTCCAATTTTCTTGAGCTATTGTGAAGCTAGCAAGGGGGGTAGGTCTTGTCAAGAAAACGCTGGATCCTGTTCCGTTTTGACTGTGTGGGGCGGCGTCACTACAATTCGCCGCGTCTGTTTTGTGGCGGAAAGGGCGCATGAAGACCCGTCATCACGTCATTTTTTTCGATGCCGCCGAAACACTGTTCCACGTCAAGGGATCGGTGGCGGACATCTATCTTCAGCGAGCAGTCCGGCACGGGTTCAAGGAAGGGCCGGGGTCGTTGGCGGCGATCAAGCAGGCGTTCGGTCGTGCGTTTCAGGAGGCGCCCCCGCCGGTGTTCGCGGCGACTGATCCGGCGGCGATCAAACAGTGCGAACGGCTGTGGTGGTTCGACGTCGTGCACAACGTGTTCTATCGCGTCGGGATGTTCGAACGGTTCGACGAGTTTTTCGACGAGGTCTTTCAGGTATTCGAGGAGCCGGCGACCTGGGCGTTGTACCCGGAGACGAAGGCGGTGTTGTCCGGCTTGAAAGCGGAGGGATTCGAATTGGGCATCATCTCGAATTTCGATTCGCGGTTATTTACTGTCCTGCGCGGGTTGGGAATCGACCGGCTGTTCGATACGGTGACGATTTCGAGCCTAGCCCATGCCGCCAAGCCGGCTCCGCGTATTTTCGAACTGGCGCTGGAAAAACACGCCGCCGATCCGGCGGAGGCCGTTCATGTCGGCGATAGCTTCCGCGACGATGTGCAGGGAGCGGCCAATGCGGGCTTGACCGGCATTCTGCTCGACCGTCAATCCGCCGGGGCTCCCTCGCCGACGGCGCACCGGATTCACTCGCTCGAACAACTCCGCCCGATGCTAGCCGGCTTGTAACAGTGCCGGCACCAGATCTTTCGCGCGTCCGCGCAGCGCCAGGTCCACCAGATCGGATTGCGGCGTGGGATCCGGGTTGATCTCGATCACCACGGCGCCGGCGTCTTTCGCCACCGAAGCAAATCCCGCGGCCGGATAGACGACGCCGGACGTGCCGACGACGAGCAGGCAGTCGGTTGCCTGCAGCGCCTGGTGGCAGTGCCGGAGATCGTTCAGATCCAGAGATTCCCCGAACCATACGATGTGCGGGCGCAGAAGCCCGCCGCAACTCTGGCAGGCCGGCAGGAGGGCGATCGGGACCGACCGGTCGTCGGATACCTGTCCGCAGGCGGTGCAGCGAACTTTCCAGATGTTGCCGTGCATCTCCGACAGCTTCATCGAGCCGGCTTGGCGGTGCAGCCCGTCCACATTTTGCGTGATCAGCCAGAACGCCGGGCACCGGAGTTCAAAGGCGGCCATTGCCTCGTGCGCGGCATTCGGCGCTTTGGTCGCGATCAATTCGCGCCGCCAGTTGTACCATTCCCACACCAGACGGGGATCCCGTTCGAACGCCTCCGGCGTGGCGAGATCTTCCGCGCGAAAGTTGCGCCACAGACCGTCGGCGCCGCGAAACGTCGGGACGCCACTGTCGGCGGAGATACCGGCGCCGGTGAGGATTGTCACGGACCGCGCGGCCTGCACCCGCTCGCGCGCGTCCTGCATCAGGGAATCGGAAGGCATGGCGGGGATCATTGTAGCCGACTACAGAGGCGGCGGTCTGCATGGTATAGTACCGCCTTCTTCAAGGGGGCATCGGCATGAAGCAGGTCTTAATGGTCGGGGCCGGTTCGGTGGGTGGGTTCTTCGGCGCACATCTCGCCAAGCAGAATCCGCACGTGTCATTTCTGCTGCGGCCTAAGACGCTGGCGGCTGTGCAGCAGAACGGCCTGACGATCCGCAGCGCCGGCGGCACGTTTACCGTGCATCCGCCGGCGGCGTCCGATCCGCGGGATCTGCCGCGGCCGGACCTGATCATTCTGTCGGTCAAGGCCTACGATCTCGACGAGGTGATGGCGCAGATCGAGCCGGTGATGACCGATGCCACCACAATTCTGACTCTGCAGAACGGCGTCGACACCGAAGATCGATTGATCGCCCGGTTCAAGCGCGACTGCGTGGTCGGCGGCGTAGCGTTCATCTATTCGAAAATTGCCGCGCCGGGCGTAATCGATCATTACAAGAAGGGCGCCGTGGCCGTGGGCGAGTTGATGGGGCACAAAAGTCCACGCGTGCTGGCCATTGCCGATCTGTTCAAGCAGGCGGGGATTCCGTGTCAGTTGACCGACGACGTGCGGAAGTCCAAATGGGAGAAGATGTGCTGGAACTGCGTATTCAATCCACTCACGGTCCTGATCGACGACAAAGTGGCGAAGGCGCTCGAGCATCCGGAGCTGCTGCGCGTGGTGCATCAGATTGTGGAGGAGGTGGCGGCGGTGGCGGCGGCGGTGAAAGTGCCGCTGGCGCCCGACATGGCGGAGAAAGTCGTCCGGTGGACGCAGGAGATCCGCGACATTCATACCTCGATGTACGACGATTGGAAGGCCGGCCGGCCGACGGAAATCGAGTATCTCAACGGCTACGTGGCGCGGTTGGGCCGTGAACATGGTGTGCCGACGCCGGTCAACGATGCGCTGACCGCATTGATCAAAACGATCACTGAGCGGGAAAAGCGGGGGCCGGGTGTGCTCCGGATCGACGGGGCGGTCGTGCAGCCGGTGTCGCTGGATCGGGAAGCGCTGGCTGCATTACCGGCGGATCATCGCGTCGAGGATCTCAGTAAGCTCATGCCGAGCATGAAGGGCAAGGGGATCCGTGTGAAGGGTTTGCTGGAAGTGCCGGCATTGGCGATTGGTGCGGATCATGTGACGTTTCATTCGTCGGACGGCAACTACTCTGCCAGCCTGACGCTGCAACAGGCGCGTGAGCACGGCATCCTGGTCTATGAATTGGAGGGCCGTCCGTTGCCGCCTGAGAAGGGCGGGCCCTTCCGGCTGGTCACGCCCGGATTGGGCGACCTCTGCGCCAACGTCAAAGGTGTCGGCCGGATTGAAATCACCCGGGGCGGCGGGCGGGATACGAGGCCGAAAGACGTTACCTGCTGACGGACTTGGCCCCGCGGCGTTCGGCAGGCAGAATACGGACGGCACGCCAACGCTCCGATCGATAGCGCCAGAGGAGCAATCCCATCCGCACCGTCCAGTCCGCGATCATCGCTGTCCAGATGTAGATCACGCCGAGTTTCAACCACACGCCGAACACGAAGGCCAGCGGCACCCGCACGCCCCACATGCCCACGGTGGTGGCCCACATGATGAAGCGGGTATCGCCGGCGCCGCGCAGCGAACCGGCGAGCACCATGGTGACGGCGAGCGGGATTTGCAGCACCGCCACAATGCGGAGAAACTGGGTGCCGAGTTCGACGACGGCCTCGTCGTGAGTGAAGCCGCGCATCAACGCATAGGGGAAAAAGAAGAAGACGATCCCCATCGCCGCCATGCCGGTGGCCGCCAGCCGGTTGGCTTCCCAATTCTCCAGTTTCGCTCGTGTGTATTTTCCCGCGCCGATACTCTGTCCGACCATCGTGGCGGCCGCGATGGCGAAACCGTAGCCGGGAAGAAAAGAGAACGATTCGATCGAGAGACCGACCTGATGCGCGGCATAGGCCACCGTGCCGTACAGCAGGACGATTTTGGTGTAAAGCAGAATACCGGCCTGCTGAAAGAGGCGTTCGCCGGAGACCGGCGCGCCGATGTCCCAGGCCGACCGGATCAAATCGAGCCGCCGCGAGTCCGATCGCCGGAGAATATGCCGGCACGCCCAGAGCAGATAGCCGGCTCCGACGGATTCCGCCAGCCCCACGGCGAATGCCGCGCCCTGAATGCCCCAGGCCGGCGCGCCCCATTTCCCATAGATCAGCGGATAGGCCGCGGCGATGTGCAGCAGGTTGACGCCGATCATGGCGTACATCGGGGTTTTCGTATCGCCGGTGCCCTGGAGGATCGAGGACAGCACTTGAATCAGAATCGTGAAAGGGATGACGAGAAAAATGACGTTGGAATACGGCGTCGCCTGTGCGATGACGCCGGTATGCGCGCCCATCGCTGCCATGACGGTTGTGTTGGCGGTCAGACCAACCAGAGTCAAGATGGCGGAGGCGCCCAGCGCCAGACCGATCGCATGCGTGGCCGCTTCGCCGGCGTCCTGCGTCCGCCGCGCGCCCCAGAGTTGCGCGACGATCACGTTGGCGCCGACCGACAGGCCGGAGAGCAGCGTGGTGCCAATGAAGGCGAGCAATTGGCCCAGGCCGACCGCGGCGATCGGCTCCGCGCCCAGCCCGCCGACCAGAAACACGGCTGCGATCCCTTCGGCCCGTTGCAGCAGACTGCTGACGGTGATCGGGAGCGCGAGCGTGAGCACCGACTTGCGGATGCGGGCGAGGGCGGCCATCGGGGTCTATCCTAACAGAAGGCGGCTGGATTCCACCTAGACAAATCCGTCTCTCATCGCATAGGGTCGTGGCATGGACGACAAGCGAGGCGATCAGATTACAGCCGAGATGGAAAGAACACCGCGGCTGTCGAAATCGAAATTCGTCGCCGGGCTCCAGTGCCATAAGCGGCTGCATCTGGAGATCTATCAGCCGCAGCTTGCCACGCCGCCGGATGCGGGCACGCAGGCCATCCTCGACATGGGCACGGAGGTGGGTGTGTTGGCCCGTGAGCGGTTTCCCGGCGGGCGGCTGGTGACGGCGGGCTACCGGCAGACGGAGGCGGCACTGGCCCAGACGGCGGAGTTGATTGCCGATGTGTCCGTGCCGGCAATCTTCGAAGCGGCGGTGCTGGCCGACGGTATTCTGATTCGCGTCGATGTGCTCGAGCGTGCAGAAGCCGGGTGGCGGCTGATCGAAGTTAAATCGTCGACGAAGGTGAAGGATGTGCATCTGCACGATCTGGCGGTGCAGTATTACGTGCTGACCTGTGCCGGGTTGCCGGTTGTCGGGAGCGGACTGATGCACGTCGACAATGGATACCTCTACACCGGCGGCGTGGTCGACGTCGGCGCGTTGTTTGCCATCCAGGACGTGTCGGCGGCGGTGCTTGCGCGGCAGCCGGTGGTGGTGGAAGGGCTTGCCGGCATGCGGGCCATGCTGCGGTTGCCGGAGCCGCCGGCGATCGAGCCGGATCATCATTGTCTGACGCCGTATGAATGCCCCTTCTGGGCGCATTGCACCAGCGGGAAGCCGGCGCGCTGGATCTTTCATCTGCCGGGCGCAAAGCAGGTCGTGCAGCAGCTGGCCGCGCAGGGCGTGCAGCTCATCGACGACATTCCCGAACGGACCAAGCTGTCGACCGCGCAGCGCCGGGTGAAAGAAAACATGGAGTGGGTGTCGGGGCAGTTGGGCCGGGCGCTCGCGGCCGTGCAGTATCCTGTCCATCATCTGGATTTCGAGACCGTGATGCTGGCGGTTCCGCGGTTTGCCGGCACGCGTCCGTATCAAGCGTTGCCGGTGCAATGGTCGAACCACATCGAGCAGGCGTCCGGCCAGGTCGTGCACCATGAGTA
>OMJK01000109.1 GCA_900299325.1 Nitrospiraceae bacterium
CGGAGAGTCCATCTGCTCCAGCACGCCTTCGTTCAGCACGGCAATGCGATCGGCCATCGCAAAAGCTTCGTCGTGGTCGTGGGTGACGAGAATCGTCGTCGTCTTCATGCGCCGGAGCAGGACGTGCAAATCCTGCCGCATGCGGCTAGCCATGTCGGGATCCAGATTGCTGAAGGGCTCGTCGAGCAAAAGCACGACGGGGTTCTGAACCAGCGCGCGGGATAATGCGACACGTTGCTGCTGTCCGCCGGACAGTTCATGCGGATACCGGCGCTCGAATCCTTCCAGGCCGGTGAGACTCAACATTTCCTGCACCCGATGTTTCCGGTCCGTGCGGGACAGATGACGGAGGCCAAACGCAATGTTGTCCGCCACGCGCAGGTGCGGGAACAGGGCGTACTCCTGAAACACCATCCCCACACGGCGCTCCTCCGTCGGCACGGTTCCTTGGGAAGACGAGACGAGTTGTCCGGACAGATAAATCTGTCCGGACCGCACCGGCTCGAAGCCCGCGATCGCGCGTAGAATGGTCGTCTTCCCGCAACCGGACGGGCCGAGCAGGCACAAAATCTCGCCTTCCTTGGCGGAAAACGAAATATCCCGCACGGCCGGACGGCTGGGATCGTAGGCGCAGGAAACGGAGCGCAGCTCGAGAATAGACGACGACGTATACAGATGGACCTGACCCTTCGCGTGGTCGGTTGTCGGGGTCATGCCGGGTTCCATTGCTATCGATGCTCCTACGCGGCGCGCCAGTCCCGTGACAGCAGAAGGACCAGAGCCGGCAGACCGACCAACACAATCAGCAGCGCAGAGGGCGCGGCCAGCTGGTAATACTCTTCACTGGCCTCAAGCCATACCCGGATAGCCAGCGTGTCGAAACCGACCGGGCGTAACAGCAACGTGGCCGGCAACTCTTTCATCGTTTGGAGAAACATCAGGACCCAGGCGACGACGAAGCCGGTGCGAATCAACGGAAACGTCACGCGCTGCCAGGTTTCGCGGACTCCGAGCCCCAGCGTGCGGGCGACTTCTTCGAGATTCGGCGTGATCTGCTGCAAGGACGGCTCGAGCGATTGCAGCCCGGCCGGGAGAAAGTGAATGACATAGGCCACGATCAACACGAGCGCGGTGCCGTACATCACAGGCAGTATTTTGAGGCAGAGTACCAGCACGGCTAGGGCGGCGACCGGTCCCGGCAGCACATAGCCGGCATAGGCGGCCTGCAGGCAGCCCAGATTCAAGGCTGTTGGCCGCCGGCTGGCGAGGTAGGCCAGAGGAAGGCCGATGACGACGCCGGCGGTAGCGGCCGAAGCGGACAGCAGCATGCTGTTCCAGATGAAGCCGAAGAAGCGGCTATCCAGAATCGCCTGAGCTTCCGGCGACAAGCTCCATTGAACAAGGAGATAAGCCGGCATCCCGAACGAGGCGCCCACTACCACCGCCAGGTAAGCCAGTATTCCCGCAGCGTTCAGCCACCCGCACCGTAGCCGCTCGGGAGCCCGGTATCGGCCGGTCGTCTGGTAGAACCGGCTTTTGTTCCGGAACCACCGTTCGGCCAAGAGAAAGATCAGCGCAAACACGACCAGCAGGATGCTCAGGATGCTGGCCGCGGTGTTGTCGGACCGGCCGGTCATCTGCTGGAAGACCGCATAGGTCAAGGTTTGATAGCGCAGCAGCGAGACGGCACCGAAATCCGACACAACATAGAGCACTACGAGCGCTAAGCCTGCGACGATGGATGGTCGTAATAGGGGCAGAGTGACCCGCCACATCGTTTGAAGCCGGGAGGCGCCGCAGGTCCGGGCCACTTCCTCAAACGACACGTTCAGGCTCAACAGCGCGCTGCGGGTCAGGAGATAGACGAACGGGAACGTATCGAGGGTCATGACCAGTGTGGCGCCGGCAAAACTCTGCGGCGAAAAAATTCTGGCCTGCGGACCGGCGAGGCTTTGCCAGAGATGCTCGACAGGCCCTCCGAAGCCCAGCAGATAGTTGTAGACGTAGGCCAGCACGTAGGTCGGCATAGCCAGCGGCAGCACCAACGCGATTTCCCAGATGCGGCGGCCGGGAATGTCGAACCGGACGACGAACCAGGCTGTGGATACGCCGAGAAACAGCGTCAGAATCGCGACCAGGCCGGCGAGCGAGAAGGTGTTCCAGAATAATTCCGGAATCCGTGTGGCCCAGAGCCGCGCCCACACGGCCGGGTCGGCTGAGAGGGCCAGCATCGTGACGTACGCAAGGGGAAGGAGGATCAGGCCGGCGCTGGCGATGGCGACAAGCTGGAGCGGCGACGACCACGGTTGACGTAACGTCATCACGAGTATGCTCGCGGGTTATCGGAGTCCTACTTGTTCGATCAACGTGAGTGTGGGTTCGCGGAACTCCGCCAGTTTGGTGAGCGGCACAAGGGCGGCACGGAAGGATTTGCGTTCGATGAGGGCCGGGTCGGCTTTAACTTCCGGATGGAGCGGATATTCTTTGTCCAGGTCGGCGAACATCTTCTGTCCGGCCTGCGCCACTAAAAATTCGATAAGCAGCTTGGCGTTGTCCAAATGGGTCGTATGCTTCAGTACGCCGATGCCGGCCACGTTCATGATGGCGCCCATGCCGCCTTCCTGCTGGTCCGGCATGATCACACTGAGCGGGGCCGTCGGCTGGGTGGCCAGATGCCGGTAGACGTAGTAGTGATTCACAATGCCCAGTGCGACCTGGCCTTTGGCCACTGCGTCCACGATCTGCGAGCTCTTCTGGTAAACCTGCGTTCCGGCGTTGTCCCGGAGACCTTGCAGGAAGGTTTTGGTGCGGTCGTCGCCGATCGACGCACGAATGACCGACACACCGGCCTGGAGATATTCGCTGCCGGCATTGGGAACGGCAATCTTGTCTTTCCACTTGGGATCGGCCAGATCGAGCAACGATTTCACCTGGTCCGGCTTCACCATCGTGGTGTTGTAGACAATGATCCAGAAGCGGCCGGACAGGCCGATCCAACTGTTGTCCGGCGCGCGGAATTGCGACGGAATGGCCCGGTCGACTTCCCGCATGTTCAGCGGGCGAAACAGTCCGGCGGCACGTACAAGTTCAAGGCTGCCGGCATCGTTGGTGATCAGCAGGTCGGCCGGTGTGCGGTCACCTTCCGCCTTCAGGCGGTTGACGAGTTCGGTAGTGCCGGACGACAGCAGTTCGATCTGGATGCCGGTTTTGGCGGTGAAGGCGTCGAAAACCGGCTTGATCAACCGTTCGGCCCGGCCCGAGTAGACCGTGAGTTTGTCGGCAGCGGAGGCTGGTAGGGGAGTGAAGATGTGTCCCAGCAGCAGAAACCCAGCGAAGGTGTACACTGCTGCCCGTTGAGTTATGGCACGAAGCGTCAGGCGTGTCGCCGGAAGAATCATAGGCCAACCTTCTCTAAATGAAATTGATAACCCGTATCAAAAAGAATAGCAAAAAAAA
>OMJK01000110.1 GCA_900299325.1 Nitrospiraceae bacterium
CCGAGCGCCGCGCCGAGGCGGCGCGGGTCGAGGCCGACGCCAGAGCGAGGGGGTTGCTGTAGACCGGCAGTTCATCCGCGCTCATCTGTTCCTGCCAGCCGCGCCTATTCATAACCTCCCGTGATGACAGGTTTCCTCTCCGTTCTTCCCATAAACCATCATTGACAACAGGTAGGCCCTATGTTACAACGGCGGCCTTAAAATTGGCCCTCCATTGGTGTGAACGTTCAATGGGGAGGCCTGTGTCACGGTGCGTAGCAAGAGGGAATGGCGCAGGCGAGTGGCGCGGGAACGGGCAGGAAAGTCCGGCGCTCGGTGGAAGTTGGCAGCCGCCACCGCCACGTTATGCGGCCTTATTATTGTTCCCGCCATTCTCTTCGCCACGCATGAGGCCGACCATCGGTTCACCGTGGAAGGGTTTGTCTGCGGGGCCGACGGGAAGGGTGAAGCGAACGTCGCGGTGCTCGTAAAGGACTCCCGGATCTCCTACGGCCAGACCGTGCTGACCGACGGAGACGGTTTTTACACCGCTACGTTTCACCTGCATAACGACAATCTTGGCGATCCACTGTTAGTGGAGGCCAAAGGAGAGCAGCAGAACCACAAAGTGCAGTTCGATCCCAAGGATCTGGAGAGCGAGCGGAAAATCCAGGTTCATTTCGGGAGCGGCTGTGTGCATGACCGGAACGGAGTGTCAGGTCCTCTGTTAGTTGTGTTGGGGACGGGCGCGGCGGTGGTCGGGGGGATCGTCGGAGTTCGGATGATCAAGGCCTGGCGGAAACAACGCGCCAAGCGGGAGAAGGGGCAGGGGAAACGTAAAAAATAGACACGGCGGTCTGTGGGGCAATCGTGCACCTCGCCGGGTCCGGCAGTCGACAGAGTAGGCGGGGAACGGGTCTGTGGCCTCGATGATCGAATCAACCGTGGCGCTTTTGTGTGGGGGAGCGGTCTCCCATCAAAAGCGTCTTTTTTCTGCGTGAAACAGCAGGCATCGTTTCTGATGCTGGGGAAAGGAATGGGGGAGATCATTATGAAGCGGACGACTCTGAAGCAGTGGGCAATGGCCGTGGGCCTTGTCGGGATGGGATGGGTGGTCGTGGCGTGCGGCGGCGGCGAAGGCGGCGGCGAAGGGCCGATTGTGCCTCCGCCTCCGGCTCCGGGGGAATATGCGGATAAGCACATGCCGGCGGATTGGTGGGGCGATGCCGCCAAGATGGAAGAAGGGCGCAAGCTCTTCATCGGGGAGACGAATCCCGATGTGAACTGTGCCAGCTGCCACGGTAAGGACGGCAAGCCGGTCAAGGCGGGCGCGCGGGACTTCCGCAACGGCGAGCGCATGAAGCTCTACTCCGACTCGGTCTGGTTCTGGCGTATCTCCGAGGGCGTGCCCAACACCAAGATGAAAGCCTGGAAGACCAAGTTGTCGGAAGAAGATCGCTGGAAGCTGCTGCTCTTCGAGCGCAACTTCGGCCTGGCGGGCAAGAAGTGGGATGCCGAGAAGAAAGAGTGGGCGGCCGCCGGCAACATTGCGGTGGCGCAGGCTGAGGCGGCCAAGTAACAGCAGGCCGGCTCGGTCGGATTCGGCTCTAGCGGAGGAGGGCGGCGAGACATCATGAAAACGTGGCACCGTGGGCTCTTGGCCGTGTTTGCGCTTCTCGCGCTGTTCGGGGGAGCGGCGTATGCCCAGGCTCCCGGGGCGCCGCCGGTCGAATTTCCCTATACGGGGAATCGGACCGCGGTGTGGATCGTCGCCCAGCTGCACATTCTGTTCGCCGGCTTCATTCTCGGCGCGCCGATCTTCGTGGTGATCTCGGAATGGCTGGGATACCGGAAACAGGATCCCCGCTACGACCGGCTGGCGAAAGAGGTCACGAAAGTGACCGTCATCCTCTATAGCATGACGGCGCTCACCGGCGGCCTGTTCATCTTTGTTCTGCTGGCTACCTATCCGCAGTTCACCACCTGGCTCATCAATCACTTCTTCATGGTCTTCGCGGTGGTCTATCCGCTGTTGTTCATCGGCGAGACCATCGTGCTCTACATGTATTTCTATACGTGGGATGCCTGGAAGGGACCGAAGAAGGCGCGGCACATCGCGATGGGCGTGCTGCTGAACATCATCGGCACCGTCACGCTGTTCGTCATCGACGGACCGACGTCGTTCATGAACACGCCGGTCAAGGCCGAGGGCGTGTCGCCGGCCGAGTTTCTGGCCACCGCGACCCTGTGGGATAAGATCTTCAACTACAGCTGGATGCCGCTGAACCTGCACCGCCTCGTCGGCAACGTCACGTTCGGCGGATTCGTGGCCGGCCTCATCGCCGCCTATATGTATATGGGGGCGACGAAGGACGAAGAGCGGTCCTATTACGATTGGATGGGCTTCGTCGGAAATCTGATCGGAGTCGGGGCGCTGCTGTTCCTGCCGTTCATGGGCTATCTGCTGGCCTACGAACTCTGCGACTACGACGCCTCGATCTGTCCCTACATGATGGCCGACCAGCTTTCGATGTTCTTCGAAATGCAGGGCGCCATGATCGGGCTGATCTTTCTGGCGAGCAATTACTACATCTGGCTCAGCATGAAACGGATCGAGGGTGTCGAGAAGGTCCGCATGACGATTCTCGCTCCCATCGTGATGGTGGCGTTGCCGATGGTCATGACCAAGGTCATGACGGATTATCCGGTGCCCGATCCGCGGTCGCTCATGTTCCTGCTGCCGTTGCTGCTGGCGCCGGTGATTCTCGGGCGGTTCATTCCGATCACCGTGTCGTCCCGGACGGTCATCAAAGTCGGTTTCTTGATGGTGGTGGTCGGCAACGCGATCTGGATGACGCCGCACGGCTTTGTGCCGACCGGCGCGAAGCTGGTGGCGGAGCTGGAATTGCCGTCCGACTGGAATTTCCTGGCGTTGATGCCGGCCAAGAACTCGGCCGCCTTCACGCTGGTGTTCGTCACCGTCGTCAACTACGTCATCTACAATCGGGCGATTACGCAAGGCACGATCGTGTGGGGCAAGGTCGACTTCGCCTCGCAGTTCGTCCTGATCTTCCTGGCGTTCAGCGCCATCTGGACCATGGGCCTGATGGGCGCGGTCCGGTCGCTGCTGCGCAAGTACTTCCACACGTACAATCTGATGCCGGACTTCACGGCGGAGTCGTTCACGCCGACCCTGGCGTATTCAGCCTGGTGGATTACGGGCATCACGGTGGTGTTCTATGCGGTGGTCAGTTTCGCGATTCTGGTGACGCTGCGCGCCGCACAACCGAAAGACGCGCACTGAGCGGTCGGGAAGCGACCGCACGAGCACAAGGAGCCCTATGGGTAAGGCAATCCTGAAAATCGTCATTGGGCTGGTCGTCGGCGGCGGGCTGTGGGTCGGGACCATGGCGCTGGAATTTCCGACGATCTTCCGCTGGATGTTCTTCGCCTACGCCGTTCTCGGCACCGTGGTGTTCCTGATTCTGGACGCGCCGAACGTCAAGCCGATGAGCGGGTTCAAAGCGCTCGCCGCGCTGCTCGTGTTCTACGCGATCCTCTGCACGGTCTATATCGCGGGCGCCTCGCTCTGGCCGCAGTACGATCCGGAAGACGAGAAGGGCAAGATCGAAAAGATTCTCGCGCCGAAGCGCAAGGCGACGGAACAGGGGAAGGCGGACGAACTGCTTGCGCGCGCGAAAGCGCTCGACGAGCAGGCCAAAGCGCTGGCTGAGCGGATCAAGGCGTTGGGCGGCGACCAGGCGCCCGCGGCGCAGGCCGGTGGAACAGGCGGGGTGGCACCAGCGGCTGCGGCCAGCGGCGACATCCTCAAACTCGGCGAAGACCAGTGGCAGCTGCAGGAGTGCTACAACTGCCATAAGCTGAAAGGCGAAGGCGGCAAGAAGCGCGGCCCCGAGTTGGATAACATCGGGAGCTATCTGACCGTGGCCGACATCAAGCAGAAGATTCTCGATCCCAAGAGCTGGATGGCCGAAGGGTTCGAGAAGGAGTACGAAAAGGGCAAGATGCCGGACAAGTATAAGGACCTGATGGAAGAGAAAGACGTCGTCGCGCTCGCGTCCTGGCTGGTGACGTTCAAGAATACGTCGGTCAACACGCCGAAGCCGATCAAAAAGAAATAGCATGCAGCCGAAACTCAAATCGAAAGTCCGGGCGACGGATCGCGAAATCGGCGAGGTGTCGAACGTCATCGTCGATCCGTTGTCGCACGAGATCAGCCACATCGTCGTCTCCATGAACGGCAGCGGCGAGCGACAGGTCGCCATCGGCCAGGTGCAGTCGGTGACCGAGTCGCTGGTCGAGTTGCGGGCCTCGTCGTCCGATGTCGTGGCGCTGCCTCCGTTCAAGCGCGACGAGTACGTGACGACGCACGAAGTTGAAATCCCGCATCTGGAAGATCACCTCCATGTCGCGCCGGGCGAAGTGCTCGTGCCGTACCCCGAGCTCGAAAAGAGCGTCAAGCGGCGGACCTTCTTCGCCAACTTCACGCATGCGATCGGGTTTCTGATCGGCCTGCCGATTGCGTTCCCGGTGCTGCGGTATCTGATGAAGCCGATGTATCAGCCGTTCGACAACGGCTGGCTGAGGATCGGCAACGTGGGCAAGATCAAGCAGGACGACATCGGGGTGCAGTTCAAATACAAGAAGAAGGTCAAGGAAGCCTACATGCCCGAGGCCGAAATCGAGAAGAACGTCTGGATCCTCAAAGCCACGCCGGCCGTGCTCGACAAGGTGTACCAGGGCAAGGACATAGAATTCCGCGACGCCGCCGGCAAGCCGGTGTGGACGAACAAGAAAGATATTCCGTACGTCGCCTTCTCCGGAAAGTGCCCGCATCTCGGCTGCGGCTACAAGTGGCGGCAGCACAAAGTGCTTGGACAGGTCTTCCTGTGTCCCTGCCACCTGAGCATCTATGACGCGTCGGGCAAGGTGCTGGACGGTCCGGCGCCGCGTCCGCTGGACGCCCTGCCGATCAAGGTATCGGCGAGCGGCGACGTCGAGATCATCGACATGGAATTCAAGGCCGGAACGAAAACGCAGATTCGGATCATTTGATGGCGACGCAGCACACGACACCCAGCGCGACTCCGTCGGTGATCGAGAAGGTCATCGCGTTCGTCGACGAGCGGGTCGGCCTCAAAACGCTCCAGGCCAAGATGCTCAACGAGCCGGTGCCCGGCGGATCCCGCTGGGCCTATGTGTTCGGCTCGATTCTCCTGTTCATCTTCATCATGCAGGCGGTCACGGGCATCCTGCTGATGTTCTACTACGTGCCGACAGCCGATCACGCCTACGCGAGCACCCAGTACATCATTCACGAAGTCGACTACGGCTGGTTCCTGCTGAGCTACCATTTCTGGGGCTCGACGGCGATGGTCGTCTGCGTCTTCGCGCACATGTCGCAGGTCTTTTTGTGGGGCGCCTACAAGAAACCGCGCGAAATGATCTGGCTCGTGGGCCTGGCGCTCTTCGGCATCGTCATGGGATTCGGGTTCACCGGCTATCTGTTGCCGTGGGACCAGCGGGCGTATTGGGCGACGACGGTCGGCGTCGAGATCATGGACAAAACGCCGGTGATCGGCGACTTCATGGCGCGCTTTCTCAAAGGCGGCCCGACGCCGGGGCAGATGACCTTGAGCCGGTTCTTCGTCATCCACGTGATGATTCTTCCCGCGGCCCTGATGGGGCTGGCCGGGTTGCACCTGTTCCTGTTCCGCTCCGCCGGGCCGGCCGGACCGTTCCGCGGCACGCCGGAGGAATTGAAGGCGAAGACCGACTATTTCTTCCCGCGTCAGATCTGGAAAGACATCGTCGGGATGATCACGGTGTTCCTCTCTATCTGCGCGATGGCGTTCTGGGAGCCGGTCGTGCTGTTGGAGGAAGCCACCCCGGACCCCGGCGACTATCACCCTGAGCCG
>OMJK01000111.1 GCA_900299325.1 Nitrospiraceae bacterium
AACTTGCCACGAGCGTGCTCGTCGTCGAGCGGATCGTTTTCGTAGATCAGGACCACCCTACCTCAGCGCCTTTCTTATTCCTCCCCTTTGTAAGGGGAGATTAAGAGGGGTAGAGAGATCGCGGCTCTCTACCTCCCCTCCCCCCTCCTTACAAAGGAGGGGAACTCTGCTCAAGAAACTATCGTGGAGAAAAGTATAGCGAGTCGGGAGGGAGATCCGCAACGGGAGTCTAGACCTGGGACTGCGCCTCATAGAGGGACGCATAGACCCCGCCGCGGCGCATCAACTCCTCATGCCGGCCGTCTTCGACGAGGCGGCCGCCATCAATCACGAGGATGCGGTCCACATCGTGCAACGTCGCCAACCGATGGGCAATGATGAAGGTGGTCCGCCCCCTGGTCAGTTCGGCGAGGGCTTCACGAATCTTCACTTCGGTCTCAGTGTCGATGTTGGACGTCGCCTCGTCGAAGATGACAATCGGCGGATCTTTCAGCAACACTCGTGCGATCGACACCCGCTGCTTCTGACCGACAGACAGTTTCACGCCCCGTTCGCCGATCCAGGTCTCATAGCCTTCCGGCAACGCCGTGATGAAGTCGTGCGCCCGCGCTGCCATCGCCGCCGCCTCGATCCAGTCCTGGCTCGCACCCAGATCGCCGTATAGAATGTTCTCCCGAACCGTACCATTAAAGAGAAACGGCTCCTGCTGGACGAAGCCGATTTGCCGGCGCAGATAGGCCAGCGGCAGATCCCGAACATCCAGGCCGTCGATGGAAATCCCACCGCCCGTCACATCGTAAAACCGCATGAGCAGCTTGAGCAGCGTGCTCTTGCCTGCCCCGCTCAGTCCGACCAGGGCCACCCGTTCGCCCGCCGGCACGACCACGGAAATCCCATGCAGCACCGGCACATCCGGTCGATAGTGAAAGCGCACGTTGTCGAACCGGACCTCGCCACGAACCTTGCTCGCCGGCGTCACCACCCCTGGCCGATCGGAGACTTCCGGCACCGCATCCAGCACGTCGAAGACCCGCTCACTCGCCGCCAGCGCATGCTGCAGCATATGATTCACGGAGTGAATTTGATTGATCGGGACATAGAACAGCGCCAGGTAGGACAAGAACATAACCAGTTCGCCCAGCGTCAGCCGGCCATCGAGCGCTTCGCCGGCTCCATACCAGAGAATCAGCACGGTTCCGAGGCTTCCCATCAAAATCATGCCCGGCGAATAGAGCGACCAGAGATACATGGCCTTCAAGTTGCTGTCACTGTACGCCCGGCTCACACGATCAAACCGATGTTGCTCATAAGACTGCCGCACAAATCCCATCGTTTCGCGAATACCGGACAACGCGTCCTGAAGATAGCCGCTCATCTCGGCCGAACCTTTGCGAATATGATGGTAGTAGCCATGGACGGTCGCGGTGAACCTGCCTGCTGAGTAGATCAGCACCGGAATCGGCACCAGCGCCAAGAGCGCCAGCTTCCAGTTGAGCGTGAACAGCATGGCGGTAATCCCGATCAGCGTCAGCGAAGCCGTCAGCATCCCCTCCAATCCATCGATGAAGATCCGCTCGACGTGCTCCGTGTCGTTGGTAATGCGTGACATGATCTCGCCGGTCGAGCGGTTCTCGAAGTAGCCGATCGAAAGCCGCTGCAGAGCGGCAAACAAGTGGCTCCGGAGATCGTGGATGACCGTCTGTTCGAGCCGGTTGTTGAGCCTGATCCGGAGAGACGCGAACACGTTCTTCATCGCGTAGGCGGCCATCAGCCCGCCCAGCACCCAGGGCAGCAGCGCGATCTGGCTGGCTTGGATAACATCGTCGATGACGATTTTGACGAGCCAGGGCGGCACAAGTTCCATCGCCGTCGCGCAGGCCGCAGCCAGCAGCGTCGAGAGGGCCAGGACACGATAGGGACGGAGATACTGGAGGACCCGAAGCAGTGCGTTCACAAAGTCATACCGGCAGGCGAACTTAGATGATGGTCGTCGGTTCTTTATGCCAATAGGCCGTAAATTCGTCCAACTGCGTGAGGGTCGAGAGATTCGTCATGCGGTCGAGGAAGACTTTGCCGATCAAATGATCCATTTCATGCTGGATGCAGACGGCATAGAGGCCGGTGGCTTCGAAGTCCATCGCCTTGCCGTCCCGATCGAGCGCCTGTACCCGGACCAGCGACGGGCGCGTCACCTTGCCGCGCAAACCGTCCACGCTCAGACAGCCTTCCCAGTTCTCGACCTGCTGCGGTCCATAATAGACGATCGAGGGATTAATCAGCACCGTTTCGGGGAACCCGCCCTCCCCTTCGCATCCCATGACCAGCAATTGGATGGAGCGCGAGACTTGCGGCGCCGCCAGTC
The DNA here is from genome assembly GCA_900299325.1 of Nitrospiraceae bacterium. Lineage (GTDB taxonomy): Bacteria > Nitrospirota > Nitrospiria > Nitrospirales > Nitrospiraceae > Nitrospira_D. The sequence continues at coordinate 2,363 of OMJK01000111.1, forward strand.
CGATACCGGGTTCGGCGTACATCGTCTCGAACATGTCCGCGATCAACTGCTTAATCTCCGGCGACTTGATGCTGCGCGGGTCGACCGGCGCCGCGGTCTGGCGAAGAACCGGATTACCGAGCTTGGCGATTTTGAGCACGGCCATACGCTAGTCCTAACACAGGGTTTGCGCGACGCGCAACCGACTTACGATCGGCTGCGGTTCGACCGGCGTGGTTCGGGGAATTCGAACACGTCTTTGTTGGCGGCCCACCACTCGACCCATTCGCCAGCCCAGGTCTGCCGGTCCTGCTTGGAGGACGTGTCCCAGTCGTGAAATTCCGTCTCGTGGCGCGTCAGAATCCAGAGCGAATGGAGGGCCGAAAGCGCGACGAACCGTTCGTCGTCGGTCACCACCGGAATCAAGACGGGAATGACGCTCTTCTGCCGCACATACCGGGCTTCGAACGCCGCCGCCTTGCGCACGGACGGATTCGGATCCTTCGTCATGATTTCGATGGCGTCGGGCGCTTTGGACGGATCCAGCCGGATCGCCACGCGCAGCGCATGCTCACGGACACGCGGGATCTCGTTCGGATCCTTGGCCGACGTCACCAGCGCCGGGACACCCGACACCGCTTTCATCATCGAGATGGTCTCGATGGCGTTGTAGCGGATGCGCGGGCTCGGCATGGCCAGCGCCTTCACCAGAACAGGAATCACCGGTTCGCCCAGATGAACGAACTCGCCCATCGCCCAGAATTCCTGCTTACCTTCCAGCATCGGCAGCAGCGCCTCCGCCCGCTTCAGTTCGTCGGGGCTCAGCGGCGCCGTGTTGGGCGGCACCGAGACGTCCGGCGCGTCCTGTGATTTCGGCGGCATCTCATACGGCATCTGCGCCGGCCAGAAACGCGGCTCCGCCAGGACACCAGAGAGCGGTGTCAGCGCGGCCAGCAGGCCACCAACGACGAACACCAGGCGATGCAGTAACGACATGACGGCTACCTCTCCCCTCCTTCGCGGTTCTGCCATTGATGCAGCATGCGGTACAGGACCGGTAACACGATCAGAATCAGCGCGGCGGACGTCAGCATGCCGCCGACGACGACGCGCGCGAGCGGCTGCTGCGACTGCGCACCGATACCCGTCGCCACCGCCGCCGGCAGCAATCCGATGGCGGCGGCCAGGCTGGTCATCAGCACCGGACGCATCCGGCTCTCCGCACTCTTCATGATCGCGTCCACCAGATCGTGCCCTTCTTCCTCCAGGTCCCGGATGCGGACGATCAAGATGAGCGCGCCCTGAATCGCCACGCCGAACAGCGAAATAAACCCCACAGCGGCCGAAATGCTGAAGTCCGTGCCGGTGACAAGCAGCGAAAACACGCCGCCGATCAAGGCGAACGGCACGGCCAGCAGGACCAGGATCGCGTCTTTCATGGATTTCACCGCCAGATAGACCATGCCGAGCACGATCACCAGACTCAGCGGTACGATTACCGCCAGCCGTTTCTTTTCGTCCTGGAGCTGATCGTATTCACCGTGCCACTCGATCCGGTACCGCGGCGGCAGCTTCACAGACTTGGCGATCCGCTGCTGCGCCTCTTTCACCGTACTTTCCAGATCGCGGCCGCGGACGCTGAACTTGACCGGGATGTACCGTTCGTTGTTCTCGCGATAGATGATGAAGGCGCCGGTCTGGAACGAAATCGTGGCCAGTTGCTTCAAGGGAATCCGTGCCCCGTCCGGCGTCGTGACCTGAATATTCCCGATAGTCTCCTTGTCCTGGCGATACTCCTTCAGGAAGCGCACGACCAGATCGAACCGTTGCTCGCCTTCCAGCACCTGCGTCACCGCGTCGCCGCCGATCGCAGCCTCGACCATGTCGTTGATGTCCGCCACCGACACCCCATACCGGGCGCAGGCCTGCCGGTCGACCTGAATCAAGAGATTCGGCTGCCCCAGCAGACGGAAAATGCCCAGGTCTTTCACGCCACGCACCTGGCTGAGCGCCTGCTGGATCTCCTCGGCCTTTTCCTCCAGCACTTTCAAATCGGTCCCGAATAACTTCACCGAGTTCTCGCTCTTCACGCCCGACATGGCTTCCTGCACGTTGTCCTGAATCACCTGCGAAAAATTGAACGTCACGCCGGGAATTTTGTGCAGCACCACTTCGATCCGTTCGATCAACGCATGCTTGTCGGCGATCTCACCGCGCCACTCCTTCCGCGGCTTCAAATTGACGAGAAACTCCGCGTTGAAAAAGCTGGTGGGATCCGTCCCGTCGTCCGGCCGGCCCAACTGCGACACGACGTTGACGACTTCGGGTACCTGCCTGAAAATTGTCCGGATCTCGGTCGACAGCCGGTCCGCCTCCTCGAACGAAATGTCCACCGGCATCGTGGCCCGCACCCAAAGATTCCCTTCTTCCAACGCCGGCATGAATTCGCCCCCGAGCAACGGCAACACCGCCATGGCCGCAACCAGCAACCCGCCGGCCATTCCAATGACGAGATGCTGGCGATCCATGGCCCACTGCAGAGCGGTCAGATAGATCCGGTGCAGATGCCGGACGACGGGTGTGCTTTCCTCCTTGATCGGTCCGTTGAGCAGCAGGGAACAGAGCGCCGGCGCTAACGTAAACGCCATCATCAGCGCGCCGGTCAACGCAAAGCCGTAGGTCATGGACATCGGAGCGAAAATTTTCCCCGGCACGCCGGTCATGGTAAACAGCGGCAGGAACGCAATGACGATGATCGTCGTCGCGAAGAAAATCGGCCGGCCGACTTCTTTCGCCGCCCGCATGATGTGCATGGGCACCGTCAGCGTCCGGCTGGGGCGGTGCGAGAGGTGGTAGAAAATGCTCTCCACCATGATCAGCGTCGAATCGACGATGATGCCGAAGTCGATCGCGCCAAGCGAAATCAGATTCGCGGACTCCCCGATCACCACCATGGCGACGAACGTAAACAGCAGCGCCATCGGCACCGTCAGCGCCACGATCAACGCCGACCGGAAATGTCCCAGGAAGATGAAGAGAATGACGAAGACCAGCACGATCCCGCTGATCAACACATCCATCACGGTTTCGATCGTCGTATGGATCAGCGCCGTGCGGTCGTAAAACGTTTTGATCCGAACGCCTTCGGGGAGCTTCCACGAATTCAACTCTTCGACTTTCTCTTTGACCCGCTCCAGCACGGGCAGCGCCTTGTAGCCCCGCTGCAGCAGCACCACGCCTTCCACAACGTCGTCGCGGTCGTCGATGCCGACCTTGCCCAGCCGGATGCGGCTGCCGATGCTGACCTTGCCCAGATTGCGGATGAAGACCGGTGTGCCGGCCTTCTCGGCGACCACAATGTTTTCGATGTCTTCCAGACCGCCGATCAGGCCCAGGCCGCGGATGTTGTGGCTCTGCGACCCGATCGTCAGATAATTGCCGCCGACGTTGGCGTTGCTCTTTTTGAGCGCATCCTCCACTTGTGCCAGACTCACGCCATAGCTGATGAGGGCGCCGGGATCCAGATCGACATGGTATTCCTTCGTGGTGCCGCCGAACGCCGTGACGTCGATGACGCCCGGCACCCGCTTGAACTCCCGCTGGAGCTTCCAATCCTGCAGCGATTTCAAATCCGACAGCGGCACCGCGTCCCCGACCAGCTCGTACCGGTAGATCTCGGCAATCGCCCACCAGGGGGACAAACTCGGTTGGACATTATCCGGGAGCGTAATGAGATTGAGGCGGTTCAGGACTTCCTGCCGGTCGAAGAAGTACTTGGTGCTGAAGTCGAAATAGAACTTGGCGTCGCTGAGCCCGAAAATCGACAGAGACCGGATATCGGTCAGTCCGGGCATGCCGGTCAGCGCGATTTCGATCGGGATGGTAATCTGCCGCTCGATTTCCTCCGCCGACCAACCCGGTTTCTGGGTGATCACTTCGACCATCGGCGGGGCCGGATCGGGATAGGCAATGACGTCCAGGACGTGGAAAGAATACAACCCGCCGAACAGGAGCATCATCCCCAGCGTGCAGACGAAGATCCGTTGCTCCAGTGCGAATTCGACGAGACGAGGAATCATGCGGTGACGACACCAGCGGCGAATCGATGCGAGGGGCTGACGGCCTGCGCGGTCATCCCTTGATGATCTCCTGTCCTTTGATCAGGACGGCGCCTTTGGTCACAATGCGCTGTCCCCGGGTCAACCCTTCCATCACACGCACCTGCGTGGGCGAGACGTTCGACACGCGGACTTCCTGCTTCTGGTAGCGGTCGCCGGCCTGCACGACGTACACGAACTGCCGGCCGTCCACTTCAAGCACGGCTTCGCGGGGAATGATGATGAACTGCGCCGCGTCGCCCACCTCGACCTGAAGCCGGGCGAACATTTCCGGTTTCAGCTTGTGGTCGGGATTATTGACCCAGGCCCGGACTTTGATCGTGCGGGTGACC
>OMJK01000112.1 GCA_900299325.1 Nitrospiraceae bacterium
GGAGAGCAGATCGGACGCCCGTTGGGCTATGCGAACAACGCCGGCATCTGGGGCCTCATCTGGGATCCGAAGATCAATACCGAGGGGTCACGCCGCTTTATCCAGGGTGTGATCGACAAATATAACCACACGCCCACGTCGCGCTGTTACCTCGGTTACGCAGCGATGACCCAGATTCTGGAGGCGATCCAGCGCGCCGGCAGCACGGAGACAGCGGCGTTGATCAAAGCGCTCGAAGGGCACGCGTTCGACGGACTGAAGGAAGGCAAGTCGGTCTTCCGCACATCCGATCATCAGCATGTGCAGGACGTGCTGGTCGGGGAAGCGTACGGCAAGGAACTCGGCCTGGGCCACTACAAAATTCTGGCTACGGTGCCGGGGGAGTCTCTGGCAGCAGTTCGCGAGGGGATCGCCTGCCAGCTGTAGCCCGTGGAGAAACCCGGGCGGCATAGATTCGAGACGCCGCCCGGCGTTCGAGCACGAAGCAACTACTTTCCTGTTACGACGTCTTTTAACTTCTTCCCTTCGTCCTTCGCATTGCCCGCGTTTTTCATCGTTTCCGTCACCTTGAGATCCTTCACATTCTGCTTCGCCTCGCCGCCTTCCTTCTTGATGTTGTCGACATGACCTTTGGCCGTCTCAGTCTTCTTGATCACGGTATCGAGGTCTGTCGCGAATGCGGGATATCCAGCGTTCAAGACAACTGCCGCGATGATTGTGACGAACAGCCGGCTGGTAATCTGCATGACATCCTCCTGCGCGACGGCGGGGGCGTGAGTATTCACGCCCCCGCGCGCAAAATGAGTATCGTCTACTTCGTGACGTTGATCTCGACGCGGCGGTTCTTCGCCCGGCCGGCGGGAGTCGCGTTCGATTCCACCGGCTTGGTGTCCGCATAGCCGACCGTCGTGGCATTGCTGAGACCACCGGCAGCCATCGCCTTGGCAGCGTTGGCGGCGCGCGCCTCAGAGAGTTCCTTGTTCGTCGCGAACTTCTTCTTCAATGCGCCCTGAATCGCCACATTGTCGGTGTGACCGCCGACCGCCACCTTGTATTCGGGGAAATCCTTCAGGATCGCCCCGACCTGCTTGAGCGCATCGGCTCCGGCCGGTTTCAACTCATCCTGACCCGAACCGAACAGATAGCCGGACGCCAGGTTGATCAACAGCCGTTCGTTGTTCAGATCGACCGTGATGTTCCCCTTTTCGATTTGCGGACGCAACGCGCGGATCAGTCCCCGCTGCGCTTCCTTCAGCTTAGCCATTTCGGCCGAGAGATCGCCCTGAAGGGCGGCCAATTGACGCTCCAAGTCGGCCACCCGCTGCCGGCAGGCCGCCAGTTCAGCCGCCAGCTTGTCCTTATCGCCGGCCGCCATGCCCGCGGCTGCGAGTTGTGCTTCCAGTTCGCCAATCCGCCTGTTCGCTGCGGACAAATCGCTGTTCGCAGCCGAGAGTTGGCCAGCCATCTTCGATGCATCGCCCGACGAGGATCGCAGCGAAGCTAATTCTCGTTCCCGGTCGGCGAGTTGACGTTCCAAATCGCTAATGCGGCTGCTCAGACTGGCATTCTGCCTTTGGGCAGCCGCCAATTCATCGGCCAGACGTTGCCGCTCCCGCTCCAACGCCGCGAGGCGCGAGGCCATGTCCTTGGACGCGGTGTCGGCGTCCGATTGATTGCGATGGCGATATTCGTACCCACCGTCGCAGCAAATGGCAGCCCAGTCGATAGCGAACGCGCTGCCGCTGAATGCCAGCAGGCTCGCTACCACGATCGATATCTTGAGTCCTCTCATGACACGCTACTTTGTTGATGAGTGATTCGTCCGGTTGTATCCGGCCTTCTACACGTTCGACGTACAATGCGCACACTTGGTCGCCTTGATCGGAATCGCCGACAGACACTGCGGGCAGTCTTTGGTCGTCGGCGGGCCGGCCGGCGGTTCCTGCTTAAATCGATTGACTTGTTTCACGATCATGAAAATCACAAACGCGATGATGATGAAATCAAACACGGTCTGCAGGAACACCCCGTAATTCACCGTCGGCGTCCCGGCGGCCTTGGCCGCCGCGAGGGACGGTTGCGGCGTGCCCGAGAGATTCAGAAACAGACTGGAGAAGTCGACCTTGCCCATGAGCAAACCGATGGGCGGCATCAGCACATCGCTCACCAGCGACGATACAATCTTGCCGAATGCACCGCCGATGATCACACCGATGGCCATGTCGAGCACATTGCCCCTCATGGCGAATTCTTTAAATTCCTTCAGCATAGGACCCTCCTCGCTGAATACAGAATGAACTGCGGCCTTGCCAAATGCGCTCAATAGAACTCATTACGTGTTCCGGAGAATCCGGACACCGAGTGAGTGGTGGTGTATACCGGAGCGGCCCGCTGAAATCAATGCGTTTCGCGCGTGACGTGCAGTCGGCGGACAGCAAGGTTGGTGCCGACAGTGCGAGATAATAGCCTTCCTAATTTTTTCAGCGCGTTAGCGAAGCAGTGGATATCGTGAGAAGGTGGGCCAGACTGATGCTTGTGGCGTTCTGGTTTTCCGCCGTGCCACAGCGCCTCAGCTGTTCGCTTGTCGAAGCGGGCACCAAGAGAGGGATATGGCCGGGGTTAGAACGGCTCGTCGAGCAGATGGCGCAACTGCGCCGCCAGATCGGCCGGCAGGAACGGTTTCTGAATGAACAGCGTGCCTGGTGAACTGAGAAACACGGGTTTGACTCGCTCGGTATAACCCGACATAAAGAGCACGCGAAGACCTGGCCAGTACGCTCGGAGCCGTTCGGCGATCACAGGGCCCGTCAGATGCGGCATTACCACGTCCGTCACCAAGACTTGCACCGGTTCAGGCACGGCAGCGGCGAGCCGGAGCGCTTCTTCGCCATTCCCCGCTTCGAATACTTCGTATCCATATTTGGCGAGTGCTTGAACAATGAGTCGGCGAACCGATCCCTGATCTTCGACGACCAGCACCCGCTCCGATCCGGCCGTCCGCTTAGGAGCCGCCGCGACCGCTGCTGCGACTTCTGCATCGGTCATGCGCGGGAAATACAGATTGAACGTCGCGCCCTGGCCCGGAGCGCTATCGACAAACACATATCCCCGGCTTTGCTTGACGACGCCATACACCATCGCCAGACCAAGCCCAGTCCCTTTGCCCTCCGGTTTTGTCGTATAGAAGGGTTCGAATAGGTGCGAGAGCACGTCCTGGTCCATGCCCTGCCCCGTATCACGGACCGTCACATGGACATAGTCTCCCGGCTCGAAGACCGGATGTGGAACCGGCATGTCGGCGGTCAACACGAAATTGGCTGTGGCGATCGTCAACCGGCCGCCATCCGGCATGGCGTCGCGGGCGTTGACGGCCAGATTCATCAGCACCTGATCGATCTGACCCTTGTCGGCCTGGACCGGCCATAGATCCGACGCGAGTTCAACGCCCAGTTCGACATCTTCTCCGATCAGGCGTTGGAGCAGCGAGGTAATGCCGCGCAGCGATTCGTTCAGGTCGACACGTTGCAACTGGAGCACCTGCTGCCGGCTGAAGGCCAGAAGCTGCCGGGTCAATCCTGCCGCCCGCTCGCCCGACCGTAAGATTTCTTCCGCGAGCATGTAGAGGGGATCTTCGGCGCGGACCTGGTCGAGCAGGAGCGCGCTGCTGCCGTTGATCACCGTCAGTAGGTTGTTGAAGTCGTGCGCCACACCTCCGGCCAGCCGGCCGACCGCTTCCATCTTCTGCGCCTGCCGGAACTGTTCTTCCAACCGCCTCCGCTGCGTGCTATCGATCATGAACCCGATAGACCCGATGACGCCCCCCTCTGCATTCCGGTGCATCACACCCCAGAACGTCACGTCGACGAACGAGCCGTCTTTCCGGCGCCGCCGCAATTCGACGTTCCGGAGCGGCGTGCCGTTCATGATCGTGTCCCAGATCCGGGACGACTCGTCCTCCTGGCTCCGGGACACATAGGGAAGTTCCCGGCCCAGCACGTCCGATTCCGTCCATCCGAAGATCCGCACGGCGCCGCTGTTCCAGTTGGTAACGCGGCCGGCTTCATCCAACTCGATGATGGCGAGCGGCGATTCCTCCAGAAGGGTTTGAAGATGCGTCGTGATCCCGCGCAGAGCCTGGTTGGCCTCTTGGAGTTCGCCTGTACGCTCAGCCACGCGCTGCTCCAGACTTTGCTGGAACCGGCGGCGTTCGTCGGTATCCAACGCGAGGGTCACCATCATGGCCAGCGAGCCGGCGTAAATTTGCTCTTCCGCCGTCCAGGTCCGGACTCCCCCGACATGTTCGAGACACAGCACGCCCACCACCTGGCCACCCCAATGGATTGGCGCATCGAGCATCGCCCCGATGCCCAACGGCGCAAGATACGAGGTTGCAAACTCGCTGGTGCGCGGATCTGTGCGGGCGTCGTCGGCATTGATCGCGTACGGTTCCGACTCCAGTGCACGGAAGTACGAGGGATAGCCTTGCACCGACAATCGAATGCCCTCGGTGTGCCGCTTCGGCGTGGCCTCGTACAAATCCGACAATACCAATGCCGTCCGCGTCTCATCATAGAGCCAGATGCCGACACGCTCGACAGCCAGCGTCCGTGCTGCCCGTTCAGTGATGGCGGGAAAGGCCTGGGTGCGGTAGCCGCTGCGGAACAACGGATCCCGTATCAACGCGAGCACCGCCGCCTGCTGCCGTTCCAATTGCTCCAATCGGACGCGCTCCTGCTCGCGCGTTCGTGTGCGCTCGGTGATATCTGCCACCATCGAAAAGGCGCCAATCACGCGTCCGCCTTCATCGTGCAGCGGTGTATTCGTCCATTCGCAGATGATGCGACGGCCGTCGCGGGTCAGATTGTCGTTCACGCTATGCGCCGCCCGGTCGCCGGCGATAAGACGGCGCCAGACCTCGTCGACATGACCGTGTTGATCCTCGGGAATGAGAAACGAGGCGTGCCGCCCCGTGGCTTCCGCAGCTGCGTAACCAAAAATCCGCTCCGCCGCCCGGTTCCAGGACGTCACGCGGAATTCGAGATCCCACTCGATGTGCCCCAACGGCATTTCGGCGATCTGCAGCGCCAACCGGCGGCGATGGCGCTCGACGGCTTCCTGCGCCCGCTTGCGCTCGGTAATGTCTTCCGAAATACCCAGGAGGTATTGCGGCTCGCCCCACTCATCGTAGAGCGGGATCTTTTTGGTATGGAGAATCCGCGTGCCGTGATGCTTGGTTTGGATCGGCTCTTCGGGGATATCCACCAGGCGCCCTGATGCAAGCACTTCGCGATCTTTCTTTGTGAAAAACTCCGCTTCTTCGCGCGGGAAAAAATCGTGATCGCTTTTGCCGATCAGTTCGTTCCGTGTATACCCCAACAGCTCTTCCCCGGCACGATTGAATCGCACGAACCGGAGATCCTTCGCCTCCTTGACGAACACCATATTGGGCAGATGTTCAACCACGGAGGCCGTGAAGGCCTCCGAGCGCCGCAACCGCTCTTCGCTCCGCCGTAGAATCTCTTCGGCCTGCTGCCGGTCATTCGTCATCCGGTGCAGTTCCTTGAGATGACGCCGCGATTCGAGCCGGCGGACAATTTGCCGGCTTAACGCTTGCAGAGCGACTTTCTTTTCGGAGTCGATCGATCGGGCTTGGCGGTCAATGACGCAGAGCGTGCCCAGATGGTACCCGTCGGGCGTGATCAGCGGCGCACCTGCGTAGAACCGGATTCCCGGCTCCCCGGTGACCAGGGGATTGTCGGCAAACCGGCGGTCGGCCTGCGCGTCGGGAACGACGAACACGTCGTTCTGCAAAATGGCGTGGGCACAAAACGACACGGTGCGCGAGGTTTCCGTCGCCTCGATGCCGATTTTGGCTTTGAACCATTGCCGGGAGACGTCTACGAGGCTGACGAGTGCGATCGGCACCTGGCAGAGGTGGGCGGCCAACAGGGTGAGATCATCGATATCGTCGTCCGCCGCCGTATCCAGCACCTCGTACATCCGGAGGGCCTGCAGGCGAGCCTCTTCGTCGACCGGTCGCGGCGCTTCTTGCATGGAATCGGCTTCTGCTCCCGTCTCAGGTACTAGAGCAGAATCTTAGCCGAGGGTCGACGAAACCCGTAGAAAAAAACGGAACGATGCCGGCTCTTCCGACCCGCCCGACGCGACTACGTAGCGGAGAGCACGGGTGGAAGCGGGAATTCGATCTGCGCGGCGCGCAGACGCTCCAGAATGGCTTTGTTCAATTCGCCCGGCACCGTTCCGCAATGCGCGACCGCGATCCAGGGCTCCACCGCAATGGTGATGGCGGGCCGGCCCAGCAGGCTGATCCCGATTGCGGGAGGCGGATCCTTCAGCACTTGCGGATGCGTTGCAAAAATGTCGCGCACGATCGCCAGCGCCCGGTCCAGATCGGTCTGGTAGGTGACATCGACGGCCAGATGAACCTGGCGAATCGTGCCGAAGTTATGAAGAATTTCCCCGATGATTTTTCGATTCGGGATAATGACTCGGGACCGGTCCGGATGCATAAGCACGGTCGAGAAGATATCGATCATCACGACATCGCCATGCACGCCGAGCAGTGAGATATGTTCCCCGACTTTGAAGGGTTTGGTGAAAATGATCGAGAGCCCCGCCATCACATTGCTCAGCACGCCCTGCAAGGCAAGACCGATCCCCACACCCGCGACGCCGATACCGGCCACCAGGGGCGCGATCGGGACGCCCAAGGCATCGAGCGCGATCACGGCGGTAAACAGCAGGACGATGATCCGGACAATCCGGACGAGCAGCAACCGGACGGGCGGCTCCAAGGCGTGCCGTTCCAACTGCTGCCGCGCGACATTCCCCGCCCACCGGGCCGCCATGACACCGACAGTGAAAATGCCGATGGCCACAACGGCTTGCATGCCGTACTGCACGGCGTACTGGGTGACGACATCCATGGCGATCATGGGAAACCTCCTTATCGGCTGAACAATCCCTTCATCAGATCCCGGCCCTGCTGTTTGAGATCCTGCGGCTTCGTCGTGCCTTGCAAGAGTCCGTCGACCGCGTCTTTGATTTTTTCGTGGAGTTGTTCCTGGATTTTGCCCGTGA